>NZ_JTHF01000116.1 GCF_001043895.1 Methylobacterium indicum | reverse complement strand
AGGCGATCAGGCCGACGCCCTTGCGGTTCGGAACCGGCACGCTGTTATTGGCCGTATCCGACAGATACCTGGCCGCACCCCACACCGCCGCATTGTCGGCATTCGCGAGAGCGACGCCCCAATCGCATACACCGACACCGACGGTCTCGCCGTAAGTCGGGTCCTTGCTGACTGGGTTGTCGTTACGCAGGTAGCAGCCATGCGCCGAGACGTTGACCGCAGTCGTGCCCGCGGGCACGACAACAGCGTTGCGCGTATTATCGACGTAGAACAGGCCTGTCGCGGTGATCGGCGTCAGGATCGTGTCGGCCGACACGTCGGTGTTCTGGATCGTCTGGGCGGCGTCAGATGAAGTCACCGGCCCGGACAGCCCCCACATCACGCGATATTTCGGGGCGGTTACAACCCCCGTGAATTTTGGCGACGCTGTAGGCGCGCCCGGCGGAGAGCGCACCTCCTGCGCCGAGACGGCTGCCGGCAGCAGAAGTCCGAGAAGGGCGATGGTGCGCAGTAACCTCACTGGCCGCGCTCCACGAAGACGCTGGACGCCGTATCGGGCGCGCAGGCCCAGTAGGCGCCGGAGTTGGCCGGATACCACGGCACGATGACCCCTTGCGACGTGCTGCTGGCCGGCGGATCGATTCGATAGCCGGAACTGCAGACCGTGTTGTCGAAGCCGATGAGAACTCGCCCCGAGCCCTGAACCTGCACCGCGAAGCGCTTCAGCCCGGGGTTACTAATTTGCGTCGCCGTTCCCTGCGGCAGAGCGATGGTCGCCGATGTGGCTGAGAGGCTGACCGGGCTGGCCGCCGGGGCGGTGGAAGGATCCCAGATCGACCCATCCGGCTTGTAGATCGCGGTTGGAACCAGGGACCCAGCAGACGCCCGGAAAGGCGGCGCTGTCGCGGGCGGAGGATCGGCCAGGACAGGCGCGGCGCACACAAGCGCGAGAGCCGTCAGCCCGAGACGACGCATGATCATGGCCGAGCCCTCGCGATCGGTCAGTTCTTGATGACGACGAACGACACCACCAGCGTGCCGTTCAGGGCCGCCGCGGCGTCGCTGTTGCGCAGCGTGAAGGTGATGCTGCCGGCGCCGGGCGTGATCCGCTGGATGTGCGGCGAGCCCGCCGAGTTGGTGCCGTTCGTGAAGGAGGCCAGCACGATGTCAGCCGCCGCAACGGTGCTGTTCGTCACCGTCAGGGTGTAGGTGGCGCCGGCCGCCGTGGTCAGCGCCTCGGTGGTGATCTTGCCCGAGAGCTTGTTCAGCGTCGCGGCGCCGGCGGCGGCCGCGGCCGTCTTGGTGCCGCTGTCGAGCGCGATGCCGCCCGGCGGGCGGAGGATGGCCGGGCCCGTCGACTGCGCGGAGGCGCCGACCACGGCCAGGGTCAGCAGGGCGAGCGCGCCCAGGATGGTGCGGAACATGGTCTGTCGTCTCCGTGCTGGGGTCAGGGCTTGCGGCGGCCGCGGCGCGGCGTGGTGTCGTCGCCGGCGTCGGTCTCGTCGGTCTGAGCGAGGTCGTCGGCCGGGCTTTCCTCAGCGGCGGGCTCGTCGCCAGCCTCCTCGACGAGGCCGTTTGCCTTGAGCTCGGCGAACCGCGCCCGATCGACACGGAACGGCTTGCTGTCGGGGGTCACGTTGCCGTCGCCGGCATCGCCCTCGCCCTCCTGTCCACGGAAGTACCGCAGCGGCTTCGCGAGGACGGTGTTGTCGGAATTCGCCACGATCATCTCCCTGGCGCGAGGTGGGGAAGGGAGGAGCCGAAGCCCCCTCCCTCGGATCACGCCGGCAGGGCGCCGGTGATGAAGGCCTGGGGGCGCTTCACGACGAGGGCGAGCCGCTCCTCGGCGCGGATCGTCACCATGTTCTTCTCGAAGTCGTCGTTGTTCTCGGTCGAGATCAGGACCTCGATGTTCATGCGGTCGAAGATCTGCGCCGCGTTGCGGAACGAGCCGGTGAGGAAGGTCCCGACGTTCATCGCCATGGACGGCACTACCGGGAGGCCCCACAGGCGCGGCGCGATCTGGCCCTGGGGATCGCCGACAAGGTAGCGGCCCATGCCGTCCTTGAGGGTCTCGATCTTGGCCCAGTCGGTCGGGTGCAGCACGGTGCCGGTGACCGGCAGCAGGGCGAGCACCGACTGCAGCATAGCGAGGCGGATCACGTCGATCGCTGTCGGCGCGGTCAGCGTGAAGGCCGCGTTGTAGGCGCTCGCCTGCGGCACGATGCCGAGCAGGTTAGCGCCGGTGCCGTCGCCGTAGAGGAACTGCGCCTCCTCGGCGAACTCGAGGCCGTAGCGCATTTCGGCGTCGATCAGCGACTGCAACGCCGGGGCGTCGTCGAGGATCTGGCGCGAGGCCTTCACGAGGTGCGCGATGGTCCGGACCGGGAAGTTCTTCATGTCCCAGCGGTAGTCGGAGGTCGGCTTCAGCGCGCCCTCCGGCACCGGTGCCGCGTTGTTGGTCCGGGTCGTCTGGACCGGGAACTCGATCGCGTTGCTGGTGGTCTGCCCCGGGGCGATGAGATCGCGGATCGTCATCTGCCGGGTGGGCAGTTGCAGCGGGGGCAACCGGTCGGCGACCACCAGGGCGTTGCTCACCGAGCCCGTGGCGCCCCAGTAGGTGCCGGACGACATGATGGCCTTGGTCTCGATCGAGACGTTGACCTTGCCGCGCTGCGAGCCGCCGAGCAGCTGGCTCTTCACGCCGTCGTTCTCGACGACGATCTGGCCGAGGCTCTTGGTCTCGATCGGCGCCGCGCCGCCGCGGCGGACCGCCTTCTGCTCGGTGTCGGCGAGGCGCGCGTCGAACTCCTTGACCTGCTTGTTGAGGTCGCTGAACGCCGTGTCGAAGGCGTTCTTGGTCTCCTGCGACATGGTGCGGGCCGAGGCGACCTCCCGCTGCGCGCTCTCGGCGATGCGCTTCACCTCGTCGCCGACCTCCTTCAGGCGCGCCGCGGCGGCCTTGAACTCGGTCTCGCCGGCGCCGGTGCCGGTACCGGCTGCGTGGTCGCCGCCCTCGGGGGCCAGGGCAACGCGGATGCCGCCGATGGTGCAGCCGGCCAGGAACGCGGCGTGGCGCGCCCCGGCCACGATGATGGCCTTGGTCATGATGTTCGGTTCCTTGGAAAGATCAGGCGGTCAGAGCTTGAAGTTCAGGATCTCGTCGAGGGCCGACTTCGTCTCGCTGCTGACCTTAGGTGCGGGAGGATTCGCCTGTGGCTGCTCCGCATCCCGCGGGGCATTCTTGAACAGCCGACCGGCGATGCCGGCTGCCTGCGAGCGAGAAAGCTTCGCTTCTTCCCGAAGGAGCTTCTCGGCCTCGCGAAGGGGAACGGCGAGCTTGGTCCAGCCCTGCAGACCATCGGGAGTCCGCGTGCCGGTCAGCGCCTGATAGGTGTTGCGCAGGTGCTCCATCAGCAACGCGGCTTCCTTCACGGAGCCGTAGCCGGCATAGCCCTGCATCATCCGGTCCTGGAGGAGAATCGCCGCCGTGAGGCAGTCGATCGCGTCGTCCAAATCCGGGGTGTATTCGCTTCCGACCTCGGGATCGAAGCCGTCACCGGCAGCCTTGATGCCGGCCCGGCTCTTCATCTCCTGGATCACGGCGAGGGGATTCGACGGGTCGGTGACGAGGCTCACCTCGACGAGGTTGACGCTCTTGAGCGTGCGCTTCGGCTCGCCGGCGGCCTTGCCGTAGGTGGCACCGTTGCGGCGGAGCGAGAAGCCGATCGACATGCCGCCGAAGGCGCCGTCGCGCATGAGGCCGATCACCCGGCGGCCGTGGTCGGTCTCCGGTGCCGAGATCTTGCCTTCGACGAGGAGGCCGCGATCGTCCTCCTCGAGCTTGTGCAGCACGCCGGCCGGCAGCCCGTCGCCGCCGAGGACCGCGTGCATCAGGTGGAGCGGCACGCTGCGGCCTTGCGCCTTGCGCTCGGCGAGGCTCTCCTTGAAGGCGCCGGGCACGATCACGTCGCCGTGGGAATCCACGTTGCCGAAGACCGCGGCGTAGCCCGAGAACGAACCCGCGGCCGCGTCCGCGAACTTGAACTCGGTCGGGGCGAGGGCGAAGTCAGGACGCATTGGCAGGGGCCTCGGTGTCTCGGTTGGTCACGGGGACTTCCGACCAGTCGATCTCGAAGTCGTCGGCTTCGGCGTCGCGCGCCGCGCGCTCCTCGGGGCTGAACCACTCGCTCTCCGGGAGGAGTTCGTCGGCCATGTCGTAGGCGCCGGCCGGCGCGGTGCCGGCGGCCGCGTCGACCACGGCGATCTCGTCGGCTTTCGGGGCCATCAGGCGAAGCTCTCGTTCAGGCGCTCGCGGTGACGGGCGTTCTTGAGGTCGAGGTGCCCGCTCCAGCTGGCCTTGGGCCCTAGCAAGCGGCGGCCGAGACGTTCGCCGTCGGGCCCGGTGGCGCGGGCGAGATTGAACATCAGGTCGTCGTCGGAGGAGGTCGCCATGATCTCCTTGGCCACGCGTCCCTTGGCGCTCCGTGGCGCCTTGCCGACGGCTTTCCCGATCGCCTGGCGGATCTCGGCCGGGCTGTCCGCCGCGAAACCGAGCCGGGCCCAGGCGTAGCCGCCGACGTTGATGTTGGCGTGTGCCTCGATCCTGGCGACGCCCATCCGGTCGTACTGCTCGACGCTCGACCGCAGCATGGCGCGGGCGTTGCCGCCGCCCTGGTACTTCTTCGGCAGCGCGAACATCGTGTGCCGCACGGTCCACCCATTCTCGGACGGGTAGAAATTGCGGGTGATCCGCACCGTGCCCTTGTCGTTGGCAGCGGTCATGATCAGGGAGCCCTTGGCGCCCTCAGCCCAGACCACCCGGAGGCGCTCCTGCTTCGGGATGCCAGCCAGCATCGCCTCGCTCGCTTGGCGGAACTCGGCCTCGCTCTTCATGAGCCCAGCGCGGGTCGCCTGCGGACTGATCACCACCTCGTCGCCGCTGATGTCCCGGCGGGCCGCGGCGCCGTTCCAGGCTCCGTCCTTCCGCGCGAACGCGGCGGGCCTGGGTTCGCTCGCCGGGTTCGCCGGGCCGGCCGCCGGCGCCTCCGCCTTACCCTTGAACCCGATCACCCCCTTCTTGTGGTCGGCGGCGAGTTTGCGCAGCGCGTAGGCCCGCCCCTTCGGGTGGCTGTCGACGAAATCGCCGACCGTTTTCGAATTCGCGTAGGCCCGGACCCGGCTCGACAGGACCGAGATCTCGTCATCCCGGCCGACGCCGGAGGTCTTGAGCGCGGTCTCGCCCACCGTGGGCTTGCGCTGGGCCGGCGCGCGGGTCGTGGTCGTCGCCGGCTTCTCGGCATCCGCCGTCTCGCGGAACCGGCCGCCCGGCCCGCGCGGGTGCTTGATGGCCTCCCAGCGCGCCGCCGCAGCCGTCGCGCCGACACGCGCGCTCGCCGAGCCCGCCCGCGGCTTCCGCAGCTTGATGTTCACGCCAGCAGGTCCGCCGAGAACAGGCCCTTCATCTCCGCGTCGGTCACCGCGGCCACCTCTGCGTCCGTGGCTTCGTCCGGGCCGGCGGCGGGCGTGCCTGGGGCGTTCGCGGCACCGGCGGCGCCGGCGGCCACCAGCTGCTCGGCCTGGGCCACCAAGGCGCCAAGCGGCATCATGGCCCCCTGCATGAACAGGTCGTCCCCTCCTTCCACCGGGGGGAGGTTCTCAAGCTGGCGGGCCTCGTTCGGCGTCATGACGCCCGTGGAGATCAGCGTGCGATAGTTCTCGGCCCGGGCCTTGCTGTCGGTGCGGAGCAGCGCCTCGACGTTGTATTTCGCGAAGTAGTCGCGCTGCTCCGCCGCCGTCAGGCACTTGTTCCACAGCGCCTGCTCCGTCTCCTTGAGGTGCGGGCGGAGTGTGTAGGTCAGGAACCAGAGGTTCATCTGCTCGAGGCCGGTGCCCCAGGCAGTCGATTTCTCGGTGTGCCCGATCATCGCCGGCGGCACCCCGAACCACCGGCAGATGGTCTCCACGTTGTAGGAGCGGGTCTCGAGGAGTTGCGCGTCCTCAGGCGGGATGGACAGACTCTTGAAGTCCCACCCACCCTCAAGCAGCGGCACCACGCCAGTCGCGATGGCACCCTGCCACTTCTGCATCATCGCCTGCGCTTCGACGCGCTGCGCCGCCGTCAGGTAGGTGGGCGACATCATCACGCCCGAGGGGCGCATCCCGTTGCGGTGGATCGAGCCGGCCGACTTCTCCGCCGCCATGGCGCTGCCGAGGGAGTGCCGGCCCGCCGCCACCGCGCTCAACCCGATCTGCCCATCGAGCGTGAAGCCCTTCAGGTGCAGCACGTCGTCCTCGGCGAGCTCCAGGCTCTGCCCGTTCCAGGTGTAGCGGTAGAGCAGGCTGCCGTCCGCCTGGCGGGTCACCTGCGTCCAGTCCGGGCGCATCGGCAGGAGCGCCACCACCCGGTCCCGGTAGCCCCGCACGATCTGCGCGTAGGCGTTCCCCCACAGGATCTTGCAGGCGTACATCGCCGTCCAGAAATCGACCGCCGTCATCTCGGCGTTCGGCTTGTCGTGGACGATCCGGTAGAGCGGGTGATCCGGGGCCGCGGTGTCGGTCTCGCCCTCCCGCTGGTAGACGAAGATCGGCAGGGTCGCGATCGTCTGCGACAGGATCCGCGCGCAGGCCCACACCGCGTCCAGCTGCAGCGCCGTCTCGGTGGTGACCCGCTCGCCGGAATGGGTCTCCGATCCGCCGCCGACGACCATCGCCAGCCGTGGGTCGGTCAGGCCCATGTTCGAGGCGAGCGTCATCACCGCCTTGCGGAACAGTCCCATGCGGCGGATCTCTCAGGCGAGGATAGGAGAGGACAGGAACCCGTCGATGTCCGCGGCAGGTGCCGCCGGCGACGGGTTGCGGGCCATGAGGAACGCCGCGTTGAACAGGCTCATCGCGACGTCGATCTTCTTGTCGAGCGTCGCGGCCTTGGTCGCGCGGATCGCGGTGGCCGTCGGCTCGATCTTGAGGTTGACCACGCACCAAGCGGCGAGCGCGGACCCGGAATGGTGCAGCGTGCCGTTCGCGAGCTTGCGCTCGGTGGTCTTGAGCGCGTTCATCAGACCGAAGCCCTGCGGCACGCCGATTAGAAGCCCGCTGTCCTGTGTGACGTCGATCCTGGCGAAGGCGTCGACCATTTCGCCGAGGCCGGACGGGTCCACCCCGACACCGCCGAGAAGGCCGCTGTCCCGGACCTGGGAGACGACCCCGACGATCTCCGAGACGTCTTCCAGCCTGTCGTCGACGATGGTGAGCTCGCCCGCGGCCTCGAAATCCCTCAGTTGGCTGGCAACGCTCTTGCGATCCTCCAGCAGTCCCTCGTGGCACCAGCCGTGGGACCAAGCGAGCCAATCGCGATTTTCGCGGTCACGGCCGAGGACCGTCAGGCCGAAAATGTCGTCCAGTCCGCCGCCGTCGAGGCCGACCACGACCACTTCGGACCGGGCCAGGATTTCCTCAAGGGTGAGCCCGGCGTCCGCTTGGCGCTTCCAGAACTTCGCCCCGGGCCAGCTATCCGACCGGATGCCGCCGCCGCTCTCCACGTTCAGGTGCTTGGCGGCGAAAAGGGCGAAGCTGTCCTTGCCCTCCGCCTGCTTCTTAGCGAACTCGGCCTCAAGCCACCGCTGGCTCACCGACCGCCCGAGGTTCGGGTTGGTGATGTGCCAGTTCTGCGGCTCCTTCCACGCCCCGGACTTGATCATCGCGGGCGGGAATTCGTAGATCACCTGGAGCGATGTGGGGTCGGCGATCTCGCCGTCCCGCACTTTCCGGTGGTACTCCAGCTTCTTCTTGAACACGCCGGCCGGCGGGCTGTCGCTCTGCGTCGACAGGTAGATCACGAAGCCCTCAGGCCGTGACGCCAGCGAGCCGGTCGCCTCCGACAGGATGTTCTCGGCCTCCGCCTTCTTGCCGAATAGCCAGAGCTCGTCGACCAGGACCCCGATGGCCTTCTGGCCGCCCACGGTGTCCGCGTCGGCCGCCTTCACCGCCAGGGAGGCGTGCGTCAGCCGGTTCACGATCGTGCGTGTGATCTGGTTGCCCTTAAAGATCTTCGCCAGCTCGGGATCCGAGGCCTCCTCGATCATCCCGAACGCCGGCTTGAAGCTGTTGTCGGCGATCTCTTTGGTGGGGGCGATGATTAGGAATTCGCCGAAGTGGCGCTTGTTCAGGATCAGCGCCGTCATCATGATGCCGGCCGCGATCGTGCTCTTCGTGTTCTTCTTGCTAACTAGCAGGAAGAAGGTCTGGATCAGCCGGGCCCGCTCGATCGGATCGTAGCACCCGAAGATCGCCCGCACGAAGGCGAACACCCACTCGTCGGTGACCTCGCCGATCCGGGGCCGGCCCGGCATGTCAGCGATGCGCAGCCGCTTGAAGATGCGGACCGCCTTGTCGGCCTCCTCCTCGAACAGCGGCAGATCGGGCACCAGCGGCTGACCGGCAACGATCCGGCGCTCCCAGTCCTTCAGGCTGGTGTCCCATTCCATCATGGGCGTCACGGGGTCAGCGAATCCCCAGGCGCTCGTGCAGCCGGCGATCCCACAGCGCCTCGCGCTCGCGGATCTGGCGCTCCTCCTTGCGCCACTGGTGACAGGCGTACGAGCAGAACCAGAACGCCGCGGCCGGGAACAGCAATCCCCACTCGCCCATGGCGCCCGCGGCTACGAACGTGACCAAGCATAGCAGCATACAGAGCAGCCCGACGCGCCCCTGGAAGTCGTTCGGCATGACGCTCTCGCTCAGAACGGGATGTCGTCGATCGGCGCCCGCGGCAGGTCGCGCCGCGGCGGCGAGTTACGATCCGCTCGATCGGCCGCGCGCCGCACAGCGTCGACAGGCAGGGCAGGCGGGCGAGCATCGGCGGCCGCACGATCCGCGGCGGCCTGGACATCGGCGGCCGACATTCGGCGAATGTGGCGCATTCGCTTTCCTCTGAAATCTGACGCCAGGGGGTGGATTCGCACCACCGCACACCCAGGCCGATCACGCCCGGGCTTTGCGACCTACCCGGTGATCAATCCGGGAGCCGCTATGTCGCCGGGGGACACCCGGCCGCTCTACTACTGAGCTACCCTCGCAAACTCGTTGCCGCTGTTCACCCGACCTGCCCGAGGGCTTCCGTGGTCGGGCGGGGCTTCGGCCCTGCACCCCGCCGAGGCAGGCATCAGGCGCTCGCGGCGCTCCCGCTGGTATTCCTCAGGGCTGGCGCTTGCGCCCAGCCGGCCCCATGAATTCCGCCTGCGCTGCCCGGATGCCCCAATCCACGAAGCCGACAGCGTGGAGGTCCGTGGCATTCGGGATGTGCTGAGGATTCAGGCGCGGCGTGCGGTGGCCGATCCAGCGATCCACGCGCATGCTGTAGTCGCGGCTCTCGACGCGATGGAGCGGCCGACCGCTCGGGTGCTTCTTCATTGCATCGTCCCCAGCAGGTCGTCGCCCCATTCCGTACCCTCGCCGGCGGTCTGCGCAGCCGCGTGGGCGAGTTCGCGTTTACCGGGCGGGCGCTTCTTCGGCCGCGGTTCGGTCTCTTCGGCCTCCTCGGCATCGCGCCGGAACGCCGCCTCACCCATGGAGGCGCCCGTGAGGGTGATCACCTCCTTGATCGAGGCTGGGTGCCCCTCTCGAGCCTTCCGCCAGAGCAGATCCAGCGCCTCGCAGCGCCGGCGGGCCGCACCATTCGCGATTTCGTCGGCGAAACGCCCCCCGAATTCCGAAATCGGGCAATTCACGGCTCGCGCGATCATCTCGTGGGGGTCGCCGGCCACCACCATCTGCTCGACCAGCAGGTTCGGGGCGATTACGGCGGGCTTTTCCGGCTCAACGGGCGCCTCAAGCCCGTGCGCCTCCAGAAATGCCGCCAGCCGTGACGCCGGCACCAGCCGCCCGTTCGGGTAGCGGTGCCCATCTTTGCGCGGCCGACCGCCTTTCACCCCCGATTTCCGGAACGTCTCTTTCATACGCAACTCGATTTCGTCACGGCGCGCCGAAATCCGTGCCCCTGGCGCGAAACGGGAAATGGCCTGGGCTGGCCGGAGTTTTGTGCAGCGAGGCCCCTGTGCGGCGCACACCCCCAATCCTCCCAGACTTTCGACCCTACCCCTCCCCGTCATGACAGGGGCAGGCGGGCTCAAGGCGGGCCGTGGGCTGGCGTTGTGGTGTGGGGCGCTGGGGCAGTGGCTGGGATGGGAGGGCGAGCTTCCCTGGCCTTCCTATTGGCTTGTGCCGGGAATGGTCGATCCGCTGCCGATGGTGGAGCCTCGCCATCCCTTGGGCGCCTTCTCTCCTGCCGCATCCCGGCGGGGATCAGGGTTAGGGCGGATCAGCTGATCCAAGGGGGCCATGCCAACGCCCGGCGATCGGCTCTCTTTCCGGATAGCCTCTGCTCCCTCGCGCAGCAGGATGGCGGCGGGGTGGTCGTTCGCCTGCTCCTGCCTGGTGGCTTCGGCATCCATGAGGGTGACGAGGTGGGTCCAGCGCATGGGCGATCTCACCGGGCGGACGGCATGACGAAGGGCGGGCCGTTGCGTGGGTTGTCGACTTGGGTGGTGGGGTTCCGGGCGGCGAGGTTCACGGCCATGACAGCGGACCAGATGGCGAAGGCCATGCAAGCCCCGAACGTGATGCAGAGGGCGACTGCAGCGAACCGGAGAGGCATGGGGAATTGGCCGCTCTCGACCGAGTAGCCTCCCCAATTCGCAGTCGGGCGATCCTTGGGTATCACTCCGCCCTCCATGCTCGGATTGAACCGCGCCGGGTGACATCGGCGGGTCGAATCGGGTCGGGCCGGTTCTTCCTGGCGGCGCGCCGTGCTTCGATCTCGGACCGCATGGGCGGGATCGGGAGGCAGTGGTGGTTGATCACGCGGCCGATGTAGCGGGATCGGATTTCGTGGGTGCGGGCGCGCCATAGGCTCAAGGGGCGATCTCCGAGGCGAGGCCATGGCGCCGGGCTCGAGCGGCGGCCGTCTTGATGCCGTGATGGTGGGGGCACAGCGCGCGCCCGTTGTTCAGGTCGAGGGGCGCGCCGCCGTCCGACCGCTCCACGATGTGGTCGGCGATCAACCGGCATTCCGGGCCGTGGGGCGTGCCGCACTCCTCGCACTTCCATCCGGCGCGGCGCTTCACCGCCAGGGCCCAGGCGCGGTGCTCGGGGGTGGAAAGCTCCGGGTCGCCGGTTTTCGGTAGCGGGCGAACGGTGCGGCCGTCGGCGGTTGCGAGCAGGGGGCGAGCTGTGGCGAGGCGGGATTTGCGGATCACTCGACGCTCGCCGCGAGGCTGCTTTGAACGTAGGCGAGGCCGCCGAGAAGAGTGAACACGTTGCCGCCCTCGCCGCGATGCCAGAACGTGCCGCAGCCGCAGGCGCCATCCTCCGGCACATATGCTTCGGTCGCGACCACGATGGAGCGGATATGGCCGGCGCGGGCGTCTTCCAGAATGCGCTCCAGCCCGGCAATGATCTCGGGCACGGGCTCGATGGCGCGCACCCGCTCCACGGTCGGGCGGATCTTGACCACGTTGTCGGACATGCCGGCTCCGATAGGCCAGTCCCGCCGCGCGCAAGCCGTTCCCAGACGGATGCGGCCCGCGGCCCAGGGGAGGGCGCAGGCTGTGAGGCGGGCGGGACTGTTGGGGAGTGCCAGGGCGGGGCCGGTTGGCCGCTCCGCTCAAGGCACAATTCGAACTGTGGGGAGGGTGATACCTGCGACCGTGCGGTGGCGCAAGCGAAAAAGTGTTGTTTCTTAAGAGCTTAGGTGAATTCTTGCAGCCAAGCCGTTGCGAAATTGCATTTTTGCAAATTTTGTCGCATCCGCCTGTCACGAAATGAGAAGGGCCCGTCAGGGCCTCTCCCCGTCCCTGACGAAGGCGAAGATGCCCCCGGTGAGAGGGTCGCGGATGGGGTGCAGCGGGCGGGTGTCGGGGGTGGTACCGGCGAGGAGAGCGGCGAAGGCGTCCTCGGTGGTGGGCTCCGGAGAAGCGGCGGCGGCCTGGGCGATAATTTCGTTGAGGGCGGCGGCGAGGTCGTTGGTCACTTGGTCTCTCCTTTGTCTGTATTCGTGTTATACTTCGTGATATTTGCGCGGTCAACTGTAAATCCGCATAGATCGGCAGATTGGTCGATTTTTCTACCTAGAAATATACAGACGAGATCAGTTGACTGGCCTTGGTCGCCAGGGGCTGTGGTGCGGTGCAGGGGAGAGCAAGGACCGCGCGCAAGGGTGCGCCGGGGCGCGGCATAGGACAGCCTGTGAGGCGCAGGACGGGCGTTCGAAGGCCGTGGCGCGACAATGCGCCGGAGCGGGAGAAACGGTCTCCACGGGCTTGCGGCGGGAATGGCGAAGGCCAGAGGCGGTAGCGGCGCCCTTAGATCCGGGTCGGCTCGATGGTCTCCAGCCGGGCGAGCGCTCGTTGCAGGCTGCCCCAGATCCGCGGGGCGCGCCGCTGGAGGTCCGCTAGTCCGGTGCCGATGCCTTCAGCGGGCATCACGACCACGCGGCCGCGGGCGAGGTGCTGGGCGAGGGCCTGGAACGCAGGCGTCGCCGCGACGAGGAACGCGCGCAGATCCTCGTCGGTGAAGAATGCGCCAGGCGCCATGCTGGGCGAGCGCTTCGTGGGGATGCCGACCGCGTTGGGCTCGCCTCGCATCTCACGCGCCTGGCCGCCGTAGCCGGCGCGGGCAAGGTTATCGCCGAACACGAAAAGGGCCTCGGGCGAGGCGCGGACCATCTCACGGGTGATGCGACGCTCGAAGCGGATCGGCATGCTGCTCTCGCATCGGGAGGCGGCGGGGATTTGCGCCCCGCCGCGGGCTGATCAGTGCGCGCTGAGTTCCCGCTCGAGCCGGGTGATCCCCTTGGGCGTGACGACCACGCTGGGGTAGGCCTTTTCGCCTTTCTCGGTCTCGCGCTTGAAGATCTTCTCGGCGAGCAACTCGGATTGCAGGCGGTCCTGGTAGCCGAGCCACGGCCCGTCGGGCGTCCGCCTGTAGATCCAGCGGTTGTTCTTCATGTAGGCGATCAGGTCCTTGGGCTGCCGGCCGAGCACCTTCGCCGCCGCGGTCAGGGTGAATTCGCCAGCCGATTTCGAGATGCGATCGTAGCCGTCGGCCTTCGGCGTCATGTCGGCAAGCGCCCGGTTCTGCTCTTCGATGCGCGCACGGGCCTGGGCGTTCTTCTCCATTTCGTCAGCCCAGGCGCGGGCCGCCGCCACGGGGTCGGCGAAATTCGGAATTGCCGGCCCGGCCGCCTGCGCCTCCAATTCCTGCCAGCGGTCGATAATCGCCGCCCGAAGCGGGATGCTGTAGCCGGACACAAGGATCAGGCACTCGCGCTTGGGGAGGTGAAACACCTCGACCGAGCGGCTAGAGCCATTCGGCCCCGGGACGAGGGCTGCGGCTGAAAAATCAGCCTCAGCTTTTCCTAGCTCCGCCAACATCTTACGAATGTCGGCGAGCACGTTCTTGTGGTCCTTGCCGGTTCGCTGGGCGATCTCGCGGCTCGACATGGTGAGCGGGCTGCCCGCTTCGGTGGATCGGAGGATGCCAGCGATGGCGGGCTGGTCCACGGCTGCGATTTCGATCGGCGCATCGTCGTACCGGAAGGCGCGATCCGACTCGCGGTAGCGCTCAAGGAGGTCCGACAGATGCTTATCATCCAAGGTGAACGCCCTCATGGTGCCGCGCGCGTCCATCTCGAATTCCATCCCCATGAAGGGGTACTTGCCAGCTGGCGGGCGGCCAAGGCCGAGACCGGCCATCGTCGCGAAGAGATCAACATTGTTGCGCGTGATGTAGCTCGCCACGCACTTCATCTGCCGTCGCCCGATGGCGCGCTTGACCACATCAATACCGTACAGCAGCAGCATGAGATGGCGGATGTCCTTGAGCACGCTGCCGTGCGTTTTCCGCGCTCGCCTGGCGACTTCGCGGCTTGAAACCAGGGCGGGCTTGGTCACGGTGATCGCGGAATCGGCTTCTGTGATATGGGCCTGGGTTGTCATGGTCGGGGCTCCTGGGAGAGGTTCGACCGTGGCGGGCCTGCCACTGGGATTTGGCGGGTCAGGCGGCGGGACTTCACTTTCCAGGGCGGTGTCCCGCCGCCGCTGATCACGCCACCGCGTCGGCGAGGGCGCCGGCGACCTTCAGCTTGATCACGTTGCGCGCCGGGATCGCCACGGCCTCACCGGTGCGCGGGTTGCGGCCGTTGCGGGCCTCGTTGCGCTTGATGTGGAGCTTGCCGATACCTGGAAGTGTGACCTGCTCTCCCTTGCGCATCGCGTTCTCGACGAGATCGGACTGGGCCTCCACGAGTGCCGTGGCGCTGTCGCGATCGACGCCGGCCAGATCTGCAAGCTGCTTGATGTATTCGTTCTTGGTCATGGTGTGCTCCTGGGGTTGGTGGCGCCGGAGCGCCGGGTGATCCGCCCGGGTCGGGCGAAAGGGGTCAGGCCGCGGCCTTATCTCGGCGGCGGGCCATCGCGATCGGCAGCCACTGCTCGGCCGGCATGTCGCCGCGCTCGTTGTTGCAGGACCAGCAGGCGAGGACGGAGTTGCTGTCTTCAATGGCCCCGCCAGCGGAGGTCGGCACGATGTGGTCAATCGTGCACTGGTCCGGCAAAGCGGGGTTGGTGCGCTCCTCGCAGAACCTGATCCCGCACCAGAAGCAGTGCGGGCCGTCACGTTTCAAAAGGCGCTTGCGGATTTGGTGGCGACGGTTGGCGCCGAGCCGCTGCCACGCCATCTTCGACCACTTCATGACCCAAGCACCTCGTCGAGGCGCTCGACCTCAGGGGCGGCCCGGCCGAAGCCGTAGAAGGCGGCCACGCCGTCGAGCGCGGCGAAGACGATGGCGGTCACCTCGCGCGGATCACGGCCGGCGACGCGGGCGATGGCCTGAAGCTCCTGCCGGTCCACCACGCGCATCCAGAGCAGGGCCTGCCCCTGGCGGCCGATGTAGGCGGTGAGGCGCTGCATCTCGGCCAGGCCGTCCATGCGATGGGCTGTGACGCCGGAGGCGCCGGCGGAGGTGTCGACGGCGGGCTCGAAGCGCGGCTCCGGGTAGAGGCCGGCCTCGGCCCGGTGCCAGAGCTCGTCGAAAGCCTCCATGGCGCGAAGGCGCGGTTCGGTCCGCTCCTTGGGCTCCTTGATCAGGGCTCCGTAGGACGCCAGGGTCACCCGAGCCTCGCTCTTGCCCTTGGCGTTGCCGAGGACGATCTCGCGGCTGCCGCCGGCGGTGCGGCGGTCGAAGGTGAGCCCAGCATCCAGGGTGCGGAGGGACTTGGCGCGGGCCGCATCTGCCTGGGCAAGGGCGATATCCTTCTTCCGCTCCGCCTTCAGCCGGCGGGCGAAGTCCCGGCCCGCCGCGTCGGCCGCACTGTCGGCGACCGCCTGGGAGAGCTTCGCCTCGCCCTGCAGGCACGCGGCAAGCCGGCTGGTGAGGCTCGCCTGTTTGGCCATCCCGGCGAGCCGCAGGTCGTCGGCACTGAGGTAGAGGTCGGCAGCCTGCTGCTCGAGCCGATCGCGCAGTTCGATAGCGCGGCGGTAGCTCTGGAAGAGGTGGTCGGCCGAGGCCGGCGCGGGGGACGCACTCACGCTGGTCACTCCGAAGCAAGGCCGGGCATCCAGCAGAAATGCCGGTCGCCGCATTTCGAGTAGCGGGCCACACGGCCCTCTCGCAGATTGTTCATGCCCTCCGAGAACTTGGTCTTGAGGGCCGCATCGGAGAGCAGCGGGTAGCACTGATCCTTGAAGGCCATCAGGCAGTCGTCGAGCGGGATCACCCGGGCGCCGACCGACAGGCGCTTGTCCTGCTCTCGGTGCTCGTCCGTGGGCGGCTCGCTCTTGAGGAGCATGAGGCCCTTGAGGATGTCCTGGACCTGCTTGCCGACCTTCGTGGGGACGAACTCGCGTTCGGCCCGCTGGGCGTCCTCCGGCTGAATCGGCCGCGGCGGCGGCTCGCTCTCGAACCGGGTGAACTCCTTGATGAAGCCGACCTCGCACCAGCCGGCGCCGCCGTGGCGGTTCTTGCCGATGATGAGCTCGGCGGTGTTCTCGACCAGATCCATACTGCGACGCCACGCAGCCCATGCGCCCTGATTGTTCTTTGGCTCGCGGTCCTTGAGGTAATACTCTTCGCGGTAGACGAACACGACGCTGTCGGCGTCCTGCTCGATCGATCCGCTCTCGCGCAGATCGGAGAGCATGGGTCGCTTGTCGTCGCGCTCCTCCACCTTTCGGGAGAGCTGCGACAGGGCGATGATCGGGACTTCGAGTTCCTTGGCCAGTGCCTTCAGTTTGCCGGTGATCTCGGTAACCTCGAACGAGCGGCTGTCGTGCTGCTTCGTGCCGGAGAGGAGTTGCAGGTAGTCGATCACCAGGAGGCGCAGCCCGGATCGGCGCTTCAGCTGACGCGCCCGGATGGCCACCTGGGCGATCGAGAGGCCGCCGGTCTGGTCGATCACCAGGGGCAGCTTCATCAGGCCGTGGTTCGCCTCGACGTATCGGGTGGCCTCGTCTCGATCCATCTTGTTGCGGCGGATTTTCCAGAACGGGATGCCGGCCTCGCTGGAGAGGATCCGGTTTTTCAGCTGGCCGCCGCCCATCTCGAGGCTGAAGAAGCCGACGACGCCGTTGCGCTTGCCCTCCGGCCAGTGCGCGTGCAGCTGCTTGGCCACGTTCACGGCGATGTTGGTCGACAGGGCCGTCTTCCCGCTGCCAGGTCTGCCGGCCAGGATGATCAGGTCGGTGTCCTGCAGCCCCCCGAGCTTCTCGTCGAGCGGTTCGATGCCGGTTGACAGGCCGGTGGTGACGTCGCCGTTCTTGTAGGCGTCGAGCACGTCCTGGATCGAGACGTCGCCGAAGGGGACGAACCCTTCGTCGTCGATCGCCACCATGGGGCGGATCTGCTCCATCCGCTTTTCCATGGAGGCGAAGACCTGCTCCACGGTGGTGGTGACGGGCAGGTCATAGGCGAGCCGCTGGAGCTCGTCGGCGAGCGAGATCATGGCGCGGCGGGCCGCCATGGAATGCACCAGCCGGGCGTGGGCGAGCACCACGTCGCCGCGGGGCGCCTCGGCGATCATCTTCGCGAGGTACTGGCGCGGCGTGACGCCATCCAGGCCGCGGATTTCCTCGTCGCCGAGGTAGGCCGCCGTGGTGGTGATATTGGCGATCTCGCCCTTCTCGATGAGGGCCGACACCACGTCCCAGATCTGGCGGTGGACGGGATCGTAGAAGTCACCGGTGGTGATGAGGCGGGCGATCTTCTGGAACGAGCCGTTGACCTCGAGCGCGGCCCCGATCACGGCCTGCTCGCTCTCGATGCTGACGGGGATGTTGCGGACGTGCTCGGTCATGCGAGCAACTCCTCGCCCAGGTGCTTGTGGCGTCCGCAGAACCACGTCCGCGGCTTGTGGATGTTGGCGAATCCAGGCGGGCCGAAGCCGAAGCAGCCCGGGCGGCCGCAGATCTCGCAGGGGTGGTCTTCGTGCTGGCGGGCGGGCGCGGCCTGGGTCTCGGCCTGCTTGTTCGCCCAGTCTCCGACGGTCTCGAATTCGATGCGGGCCATCAGCGACCCCTCCGGGCGGAGCGCCGGCGCGCAAGGAGGTCCTCGACAAGGCGGGCCGCCTCAGGCTCAGCGTCTTGCGTGCCCCACATCGCCTTCGCGATGTCGACGGTATCTCTGCCGGCGTCCCAGTGCTTCGCGACGAGACGCAGGACTTCACGCTCGTAGGAGGTGAGGAGGGCGGCCATCACAGGAGCCCTCCCGGCGCGGGCACGGCGGCGAAGCGGGCGATGTCGTCGGGCGCGGTGAGTGCTTGGCGGCAGCCCGGCGGGATCCAGAACACCGGCAGCGGATCGCGCCCGCGCACCCACACGAACCAGGCGTAGCTCGTGGCGGTGCTCGCCTTCGGGTCCCATCGGCCCTTCGTCATCGGCACCCTCTCAACGAACGGGGCAAAGAGGGTTGGCGGGCGGTCACGGAAAAGGGTCTCGAACCGATCGACACCCTCAATCCAGGCGGTGCGCAGCAGAAGCGCCACGACGGGTGCCAGGGTCATCGCCCGGAGCGCGAACGCCGCGGCCGGCCGGAATGGCGGATTGGTGATGATGAACTCGGGCGCCATGCCGTCGGCGGGCGAGCCGATGACGGTCCCCTCGTCCAGGAAGTCCTCGACCCGGTAGCCGCGGCCGTAGTCGAAGATGTCCGAGCCCCAGCCGCCGTTGAAATACTCGAACAGCACCTCGACCATGTGGCCCTCGCCGCAGGCTGGGTCCCAGCAGGCGCAGAACTCCATGGCCTGCGCGAGCCCGAGGTGGGGCAGTACGTGCTCGCACAGCGCCCGTGTGGCCCAGGGCGGCGTGGGGAAGAACTCGAGCGAGTTCGGCGGCTCGCGCCGGCTCGCCATGACGGAGGTATGGCCGGAGGGGATCATGCGCACGCCTCCACGATGTCGGTGATTCCCGCGGCGCGGGCGCGGCGCAGCATGTCGGCGGTGCCGGGCCCGCCAGTCGGGAAGGCGATGACCTTCTCCGGCTGCAGGTCATCCCGCAGGGCGGTAATCATCAGGCCGTTGCGGTGGGGGCCGCCCGGCTTGCCGCGACCGATCCAGTTCGGCGGGAAGAGGATGCGGTCGATCCCCCGCATCTCCGCCCACCGGTCGGCCATCTCGTCGGCGCCGGTCTGCTTGCGCGGGTCGAGGCCAATCAGCACGAGGCTGAAAGGCGTGCGGGCGTGGTGCGCGTCAAGGAAGGCGTGCCCGCGGGAGATGAGCGTAAAATCCCGGCCGCCGCAGATGAGGACGCGGGTCATGCGGCCGCTCCCTGCTCGCTCTTGGCGGGGAGCAGGCCGGCCTTCCGGGCGCGCCAGATCTCGACGCTGACGCGCTGGGCGTCGATGTCGAGCATGCCGGCGATCTGGATGCGCCCAAGATCGCCCCTCTTGGCGAGGGCGGCGACCTTCTGGGTCAGCGTCTCGTTCTCCGCCGCGGCGTAGGCGATGGCGCCCCGGCGCAGCAGCAGGTCGATGAACCAGGCCTTGTTCGGCTCGAGCCGGGGCAGGCTGACAGCCGCCGTGTGCTCGCCGACGAAGCGCACAACCGCGTCCTCGTGGACGACCCAGCGGGTCGTGCGGTCGCTGACTTCCTCCTGCTCGGCGTGCAGCCAACCCTTCTCGACCCAGGACTGAGCGGCCGAGTAGCTGACACCGAAAAGCTCGGCGATGTCGGAGACCCGCAGGTACGGCGAATCGGTCCGGTCCAGCCGCCGGGCGTTGCGCATGTGGATGATGGACGAGGCTGTCCGGTGGAAGCCAGCCTTGCGCAGCGTGAGCCTGACATGGCTGATCGAGCGGCCCGCCTGCTCCTGCAGGATGGCGAGCTCCGCGTCGCTCCACTTGCGCGCCAACCGTCCGGGCGGGCGGGCGCCGATGGCCGCCGCCCGCTCAGCAACCCACTTCCTCGGTCGCCCGATCATGTCGGCGAGCCGCTGCACTGAGCCACGGACCGGGTTCTGATACGCGCGACGGATCGCGTCATCGATCGCCGGGGTGGAGGTGTAGGGGTCCTGGGCGCTCCGACCCGGCCGCTTGAGGCCAAGCTGCAGGGCGCGGCAGGCCACCGAGTTCATCGACCGGCCCAGGTGCTGCGCGCAGTAGCGCATGCCGTGCTCGGCATAGTGCGCCTTCAGGAAGGCTTCCTCGTTCCCTTTCCACTCGCGGCGGGCCATCAGACGATCTCCTGCCGCTGCAGGCGGATGCCGGCCGGGCCGACGAACATCTCGACGCCGATCTCGCGGAGCTCGTCGCGCCAGCGCTTCAGCACCGTGTCGAAGGTCTCGGGCCGGGCGAAACCGGCGAGCTTCTGCAGGACGGGCTGGCCGTAGAGGTTGCCGTCGGCGAGGCGCGCCATGACCGTGAGGACGATCGGCGAGCACCCGCCCCAGGTGCCGAGGGGGCCGATGACCTTCTGGCCCTTCGTGTCGATGTGGAGGATCGGCAAGCCGACCTCCGTGACGGGCTCCTGGGGCACGGCGCGCCGCGGCGCGGGCTCGTCCTCGAGTTCGTCAGCGAGCTCCATCTCGGAGGCCGGGCGGAGGATGCGCTCGTTGGCGGAGCGGAGCGCGTCGATCACGCTGTGGCCGGCCTCGGTCGGCTTCAACATCGCCGTGAGGCCGGAAACGTCGCTCACGACGCCCATGACCTTGCCAAGGTCGACGGCGACGATGTTGGGCTCCGGCGCCGGGGCGGGATCGTCGGAAGTCGTTAACTCCTCCCCCGCCCTCGACGTCGGCACGACTTCCTCACCTTGGGCCGGGGCTTTGCCCAATGCCCCCGTCTCCTCCGGCCGTGCAGGTGAGGCGTTCCCGCCATTCTCGGGCAGCCCGTCGTGTGGGGTGCTGGGGGTCGCATGGAGGGGGGCAGCTTGGTCCGCCGGTTGGTCGCGGCGGAGAAGGTCGCCCTGCGCGGCGCGGCGGTCGCCGGCGGCGCGGGCCTTGCGAACGAGCTTGCTGGGCGTGTCCAGGGCAACGCCGACCCGGCGTGCGATGGCATACCCGGTCAAGTTCGTGGTCGCGTAGAGGTCGAGGATGATCTCCCGGAGCCCGGTGCGGTTGGTGCGCGGCTCGGCGGCGACCACCGGCGACAGACGCTGGGCGAGGTCGGCGATCTCCTGGCGGACTTCCGGCGCGCTCGTCTGGGGCGCGGTGCCCTCGACGAGATCGCGGGTCAGCATCGCCAGGCGGGCGACGGCGTGCATGGCGTTCGCCTGCGCGGTGACGAACTCGCCGATCACGGCTGCGATCTCGCCCGCGAGCGGGGACGGGGAAGCGTTCGGGTGCTGGGACACCGCTGGCCTCGTTCTGTGGGAGGGGGGGGGTGCCCGGCTTGGTCCCGGCCGGGCGCGGGTGGTACCGCCTGCTGGGACAGGCGGGGCGATGTCAGGAGGCCGGCCGATCGACGATCTCGGTGGCTGGCGTGTACGGGAACGTCACGTCCCGCCGGCTGTCCGCTCCAGTCCAGCAAAAGCCGTCAGGGTCGCGGAAGACCACCGCCTCGATGTCGTAGGCCTGTCCGTTCCGCCGCTTGAAGACGCGGCCGCAGCGCTTGTTCTGCGCGTAGCATTCGTCGTCGTAGGCGTGAACGACCCACTCATCATCCTCGCCGGTCAGAGGTGTCACCGGCTCGAAGCGCAGAACCTTGTCGAGAATGCCGATGACGTAAGCGGCGCTACTGCCGCTGTGCCCCTGCTCGGCAAAGGTTTCGACGATGCCGATGACGCATGCGTCGATGGCATCTTGCATCGTGTCAGGCTCGTCGCCCTTCGTACGAAGACGAGCGAGTTCAGTCCGGGCGTGGTCGAGGAGAGCGCCCATCACGCGACCTGTGCCTTGCGCGCGGCGGTCTGCTGGCGGCGAATCTGGCCGAGGCCGATCGACTTCGCGAGCTCGCTCCGCTGCGCGGCGTAGTTGGCCGCGACCATCGGGTAGTCGTGCGGCAGGCCCCACTTGCGGCGGTAGTCCTCGGGGGTGAGGCCGCGGGTGGAGAGGTGGCGCTTGAGGGACTTGTAGGGCTTGCCGTCCTCGAGGCTGATGATGTGGTCCGGGGTGATCGTCTTCTTGATCGGGACGGGCGGGGTCAGCTTCTCGGGCTCGGTGGCGGCCGGGGCGAAGAGCTTCTCGATCTCGGTCTTGAGCGTCGCGAACAGATCCGGGATGTCGGAGATCGCCATGCCTTGCTGCCAGATGTAGGCCCGGGCGAGGGATGAGATGTGGTGGGCGATGAAGTCGCTGCGGCCGATGCCGGTGATGCTCGGCAGATCGTCGTTGATCTTGTCGTTCGTCATGGTGCTCTCCTGGGATAGAGCGGTTGCGGCCTTAGGCGGCCTGAAACAGGTTGAAGTTGCCGACCGCCTTGCGGGCGTAGCACTCACTGGCGAAGCACCAGAGGGCGATAGCGTCCGCCATGTCGGCGTCGGTGCTGTGCGGGGGCAGTAGACCGAGCGCCTGGGCGCGCTCGATGGTTGCCTTCTTCTTGGCGTCACGACCGCCTTCATCTTTTCCCCACCGGGCCTTTCCGGTGAAAAACTTAGAGACGGTCTGTGCGTGCGCTTTCTCGACCCGGATGCCGTAGACCCCAGCCATCCCCACCACGCAGGCGTAGACGCTGAGACCCAGGATCGCGGCCTCGTGGGACCGCTGTGCCACCGGGGCGAGGGGCGCCTCGATGATGATCAGGTCGGGCCGCTCCACCACGAACAGGTCGCGGAGGAAGCAGCAGGTGTTCTTGTAGGCGGCCTCGATGTCCTCGCCCGGCCGGCGGAGACGGACGAAGCTCGCCCGGGGCTTCTCGCCGGCGCGACCGCAGCAGAACCCCGTTCGGGTCGCGGCGTCTAAGGCGAGGATCAGCATGGCGTCACCGGGCGCCGGGTTGGGGGCTGAACAGGTCGACGACGTTCGGTTCTCCCGGGCGCGCCTGGTGGCCGCCGGCCGTGGCGCGCCGGATGTGCTCGGCGATGAAGGCGCTGCCCTCCGCGACGAACCACTTCACGAAGGATTCGCGCGGCCACACCTTCACTTCGACGCCGCGGACGACGATCTGGCCGACCGGGATGCGGTGCTTGCGGCAGTAGGCGTCGACCATGTTGGTGACGCGGGCGGAGAGCTTGCGGCGGGCCGGGATGGGCCCTTCGATCCCGCAGGCGCGATAGCCGGCGTCGAGGTCCACGTCGTCGCCCAGGCTGGCCGAGGTCGGCTCGTTGCGCAGGGTCTTGATCACCCGGCCGGCACCGGCGTGAACCTCGTCACGGAGCCGCCCGTGCTGGCGCTGCTCCCATTCGCAGTGCTGGCGGAGGAGGCGGCGCATGTCCTCCTCGGTGAGAAACTGCCGCTCCGCCACCGCGGCGGCCAGGCGGTCGAACTGCTCCTGCATCAGGCCGAGCATGGCGGAGAGGTCGTCGTCGCCCGGGGCGTGCTGACGCTCCTGCTGCTGGTCACCGAGCGCCTCGGCGACGCTCTCGATCGTGGCCTCGCCGCGGGTCCAGAACTGATAGAGGGCCTCGACCGAGGCGCCCTGGTAGAGCTCGACCTTCGCGCGGACGTCCGGCTTCTTGATCTTCCGCGGGCTGATCGATGCCAACCACATCGGATAGGAGCGGAGCGGAATGCAGGTCATCTCCTGCAGACCGCCGTTCGTGGTGTGAAGAAAGCCGGACACCCCCCACCAGTCGGCCTCGGCGGTGAGCTTCGCGTGCTGCCCCGTCCAGGCGATGCCCATGGCCTCGACCACCGGGCGCATCACGACCCACTTCTGGTCGTCGGCCTCAAAGGTGCCGAGCTTGCTGCCGTGGAAGTCGATCTCCTGGACGGTGACGGGCTGGCGGGTGTCGGCCATGGCGGGCTCCTGCGGCGGCTCGGCGGCTTCGGGCTGGCTGGCGAGGACGCGGCGGACATCGCGGGCCGCGGCCTTGAAGGCGGAAGGGTCGCTCGGGGAGAAGGCGACCGGGTGGACGTGATTTCGACCGCCGAAGGTGAAGTGCAGCTTCGGGTGCTTGCCACCGAACGCGAGGGTCCAGGGGACGCCCGCCTCGTCGAGCAGCTCCGTCGCTGCGCGGGCAGAGGGATTCCGGCGGACGAAGTTGGCGACAGAGGCGGAGGTCATGGCGCGTCACCCGATCGTGTAGGAGCCCTGGCCGGTCGCGCCGGCGAGCGGGCTGCGGGAGGTGGGCTCGGGGATGTCGTCCTCGAAATCGTCGGGGTCGTCGTGGGCGGCATCATCGTGCTGCGCGTCGTGGTGCTGCTGCGCCTCGCGCTGCGCGGCCGCGGTGACAGCGGCCTCCGCCTCGACCAGCGCCTTCGGCTTCCGGCCCTTGCCCCCCTTCGCCTTGTAGGCGGCGAGGTTCTCCTCGTAGATCCGCTGCGCCTCGGCGAGATCAATGCCGGGCGTCGGGGCGGGCTCGGGCGCCGTGACCGCCGGCTCCATGTGGTGCGGCTCGCCGCCCATGGCCTTGCCGGTCGAGGTCTTGTCGAAAATCGATCCCTGGTCGTCCTGCGCCTGGCCGGCGGTCGCCTCCGCCTCCTCGGCGAGGGTCACGAGGTCCTTGTCGGCCCAGCCCAGATCCTTCGCGAGGATGCCGATCTGCGTCAGCACCACGGCCCGGTCGCCGGGCTTCATCGGGTGCAGGATCTTGAGGGCGCGCTGGGTGGCCTTGGCGACCCCGTACACGGCATGCAGCCGCTTCTCGTGGCCGGCGACCCCGATCTCCTCCTTGACCTCGGCGACGCTCTCCTTGACCCGCTCGGCCTTCTCGAAAAGGCCCTGGATCAGGTCGCGGCGCTCGCCCGGGTCCTTGGGCATTTTCAGGCAGCTGTTCGCCACGCCAAGGCGGATCTGCTCGGTCACGTCCGGGTTCGAATTCGTGGGCATACGCAACTCCTCACGCGTTCAGTTTTTCGGGTTGGCAGTCGAGGACGGCGCGGATGAATTCCGCGGCGACCGGCGCGACGATCGCGTTTCCGTAGGCGCGAAGTCGTCCCACTCGGGAGGCAGCCCCATGAGCCAGCGGCTGAAGGCCGGGTTGAGTTGGCCGGGCTTTGCCGTCTCGGCAGGGGAGCCATTCGAGCTCGGACCAGGAACTGATCGCACCTGCTCGTTGAGCGGACGCGCGTTTGTCCCCCAGCGCTCGTGCGTCGCCCCCTTCCAATCGCGGGCTGATGGCGTCGCCCTGGGCGACGCCAATTGCACTTGCAGAGACAGGCTCGTCAGGCTGATGCCGAGTTCCGCCCCATTCGCCCGCGCTCGTTCCTTGCGAGCAAGGAACTGCTCCGGCGTCCCACCGGCCTCTCGGCTCGCTGGTGTCGCCCAGCTCGCGAGTTGCGACGCATCCCGGAGATTGGCGAACCCGGGCGGTCCACCGTTCTGCCGCTTCGGCGCCTCCCGCCGACGCCGCTCCTGGCGCTCCGGCGAATTGGCTCCCGTCCCATCGTTCGCCTGCGGCGTCGGCCACGAACCAGAGCCGCTGCCGGATGTGCGGTGCGCCGACGCTGTGTGCGCCGAGTACGACCGCCCCGCAGGCGTAGCCTTCGCCTTCCAGGTCTGAGAAAACAGCGTCGAGCCAGCCGAGCCGAACCGCTGCCTCAACCTGCTCTCCAAGGACGATTGCAGGCTTGCACTGGCGGATGAGGTCGAACCAGACGGGCCACAGGTGGCGCTCGTCGTCGACCCCGCGGCGGCGTCCGGCGGCGGAGAAAGGCTGGCAGGGGCACGAGCCGGTCCAGACGGTGCGTCCGTCGTCAGGCCAGCCGGCGAGCCCGAGGGCGTGATCCCACACGGCGATGCCGGAAAAGAAATGACAGCGACTGTAGCCGTCGAGGTCGGCGGCATGGACATCGCGGATGTCACGCTCATCCACGTCTCCGGCTGAAACAAGTCCAGCTGAGATGAGGTTGCGGATCCACTGCGCCGCGAACGCATCGTTTTCATTGTAATAGGCTCGCCCGCGGCTGCTCATGTTACTTGCCCTCGCCCTTGCTCCAGCGATCGAGGCGGTCGGCCCGGTCGCGCCACACGTCGGCGCGGTGGAGCGAGAAGGCGATCAGGGCGGCGGCGATGAGCTGACGAATGCCGGCGGTACGCGACATGGTGGTCCTCGTGGGGTGAGGGTGCGGCGGGGGCCGCGGACGATCAGGCTCGCAGCGAGGCGCGGCGGGCCTTGAGATCTTCGATCTCGCGGTCGATGCGGGCGGCCTCGGCCTCACGGTGGGCTGTCGAGAGCCACGCCGGCACCTTGTCGCCCATGCAGGCGACCAGGAATTCAGGGCCGTAGGCGGCGGCGAGGACGATCATCGTCAGCCCATTCGGCACCGAGGCGCGATCGATGATCTTCTGGATGGTCTCGGCCTTGAGGCTCGTGTCGGCGGCAACGCAGTCCGCCGTCCGCGACGGGTACATGGCCCGGAAGAAGCGACCGACCCGCTCGGCGAGCGTTGTCCGATCGATTTCGGACAGCTGTCCGTATTTCTGGGATGACTGTCGCAACGTAATCTCCGATGTTTGGGACATCGGAGCAACGGGCCGCTGGGACCGGGCCGGAGCCTCCACCGAAGCAGAGGAGAGGGACGAGGGCGAGCGGCGTGTGGTAGAACGAGACCGCTCAGAAGACGACCGTGACTGGGAATTGCGGGACGGCTTCTGAGCATCCGGCCGGGGCGTCACTGGGAATGGCGCCTCGGCTGGAACCTGGGAAATCGAAGAAAGAGCAAGGGCCACGGAATTCAGGCTCCGGCCTGCGATACGGCACTGGGATGCCGATCAAGCGAGGGGGCCGGCCCGTAGATGTCGGGCCGGAGATCGTAGCGGGAGACGCCGGTGAGGCCCTCCACCTGCAAGACGCGATCGACCGGGCACCGCCCCTTGGCGACCCACTGGTCAACTGCCGGCGGTTTGATGCCGATGGCGCGTGCCAACGCGCTGCGGCTTCCAAGGGCGGCACAGGCTGAGCTGAGAGCTTCGGAAGGCGTCATTTTTTCTTCAAAGCACGACTTGGCAAAAAAATCAAGTGGCTTTGAGGCGCCCCTTGGTGGACGGCACACGTCCGTGCAGCGAAATAGGCCTATGGTCAAAACGCTTGGAGAAACCCTCGCCGAGGCGAGGATCAGAGCTGGTTATACGCTCCAAGCGGCAGCAGATGCCCTCGGGGTAACGAACCAAGCTATTAACCAATGGGAAATGAACCGCACGAAACCGAGAGCGGAAAGACTTCGCCGGGTGTGCGAGCTTTACGGGGTTGATCCATCCGTGATCGTCAAGGCCAGCACAAATTCCGCCGTGCAGAACGAGAGCCGAGATGGCGTGACGCCCAATGGTGCAACAGTTCTGCCGGGCCGTTTCGCGGTGCCGAATGCCATGCCCGCACCTGGTGCACCTTCGGATGCGCTCGCCGCACGAGTGAATTGGCCCCTAGACGTGCCAGTTCTAGGTGTTACTGTTGGTGGAGAGGATAGCGACTTCCAATTCAGCGGTGAAACAGTGGATTATGTGCGTCGCCCCGTTGGTATTGCAAACGCAAAGCGCGCTTACGCGACTTATGTCGTTGGCGATAGTATGCTTCCCGCCTTCAAAGAAGGCTCCATCATCTACGTGAACCCCGACAAGCCGCCGGCTATCGGCGATAATGTCGTTATTGAACTGTATCCGGATAGTTTTAGCGGAGATCATGGCGAGCATAAATCCGGGAAAGGTTACATTAAAGAACTGGTTCGTCGCACGCCTACTAAAATTGTTGTAAAGCAGTGGAATCCAGTTCTTGAGATCGAATTCGATAGGGATACAATCAAGGAAATGCACCGAGTCGTGCCGTGGAACGAATTGCTTGGGGTTTAATATATGTTATATTTTCTGTGAGCCAGCTTCCTTCTGGGGCCGGCTTTTTCGTTGCCGAGATGTGGGGAGCCCTTGAGATCGGTGCCTTGCTCGGAACCTCATCAAGCCGGCAGTCCCTTGCGACCTGTCCGACCCACTGCTCCCCCGGGGATAGCTCTACCTTGAATCGGTCGTGAGAGCCCTGTTCTGAAACCGGGCATCTCGGATCGTTTTCTTTTTTCGGATTGATCGGGGTCCGGCGAGGTCGAGGTTGTCAGCGGCGGCGGGGAGCCTCTTTCGGAAACCCCTGCCCCATGTCGCCCGTGTAGTAATATAGGTTAGTTCTATACCCCGCGGGCGCGTGGAGTCATACACCGCCTGGGCGCGTGTAGTTATACCTCGCGTACGCGCACGCGCGCCGGGGAGGTTTGGTTTGGATTGAAACCATTTGCATTCCATTTCAATTTTTTTGAACACCAAGCTCTAAGCGATTGCAACCCATAGCGATTTCAGGCATTAATCAAGCGCCAACCGAAGAGTCCCGCCATGCTGCGTCCAGCCGGTTGAGGCCCCCGCGCGATCCGTCGCCGGGGGCTTTCTCGTTTTCGCCCCTGCGCATTCTGGCGACCTTCGCCTTTCGCATGCCCACCCCGATCTTACGGGTTATCGAACTTTGAAAATTGGAGGCGCTTGACGGGACCTCCAAGCCGTGCTTTGTAAAGGGACCGACGCTTTCCCAGGGCACGGTTACCCCCATGATCAGCATTTCCGCGGCGCACTCCGTGCCCGTCTATCCGCCGGCTTCGCGTGCGTTCCTGCCGCTGCTACGGCTCATCCCGAATTGCATCGAGGCTTTCGGCGCCCGGCAGACTGCCGCGTTGTGCCGGCTGATCTCGCAGCGGCTGTTCGTGCAGCTCGCCGACGGCGGCTTCGACACGCCCGAGGCTGAGCGGCGCCTGACGATGCTCGGCATCACCAAGGCCGACATCGATCGTTTCGCCATGTGGCTGCTGCGGCGGGCCGGCGAGATGGACTGTGGGGAGGCGCACTGATGGCCGCCCTCGAGCTCCATCACATCGACGCCGAGGCCAGCCGCATCGCGAAGCTGCGCGACGGCCTCCTGGTCATCCCGGCCTGCGGCAGCCGCTTCGCCGATTTTCCGCGGCGCGACATGCGTCCGCTCGACGCCCTGGCGTGCCTCGCCGCCGTGATCATCGTCGGCAGCGCCGGCGTCGCCATCCTCCGTTTCGTGGCGGTGCTGTGATGGGCCTCAAGACCACCGCCGATCTGCTGCGCGAAGCGCGCGATCTCATCACCCCTTTCAGGGGATGGACCCAAGGCGAACTCGCGCGAGATGCGCATGGTCGTCCATGCAGCCCAAATTCTCCTGCCGCTGTGTGCTGGTGCGGGACAGGGGCGGCCATGAAAGTCGATGGCAAGGCCGTCGGCGAATCAGCTTTTCACGGCCTCTGCCGAGCTGCAGCCAAACACAACATCATCATCCCGCGGCTGAACGACGGCGGGGTAACTCTCGACGGGTTGCCCCCGCATGAGGCGATTCTTCGCCTTTACGACGAGGCGATTGCGCTTGCGGAGGCCAACCATGATGCCCCGTGAATTCCTCGACGCCCTGACGCCCTCCTGGCCCTCTGGCGAGGTGATCCTGATCGTGGTGGCGATCCTCGCCTACTGGGTCGGCTCGATCGGCCTCATGGCCTGGGCTGTCTGCTCCGAGCGCCAGGCCGAGGCGACGCTGGCGCTGCGCTACCGCGGCGGCGCGGAGGACCGGCGATGACCGGCCTCAACCTCATCAGCGAGAAGGCGGCCTCCGGCCTGTGGTGCCCGTGGGCGCGCGTTGCGGCGCCCGACGAGGGGCCGACCTTCAACCGTCTGGACGCGGGTCGCGAGCGCGGCCAGCAGGTCGATGCCGTGAAGGTCCCGCGGATGGCCTGCTGCCTCGGATCGAACTGCGCGGCGTGGCGCTGGCAGGACACGGGCGAGGGCGAAAGCGTCATCGAGGCGATCAAGCGCCGTCGGGAAGAGACGGGCGATGGGCTGTCCGCCGCCAAGGCGTTTGTCGAGCGCACCCCAGGCTACCGCCGAAATCCTGCGGCAACCCTCGGCTTCTGCGGCGTGGCTGGTGCGCCATGAAGGTCCCCAGCTACGACTGGTGGGCCTCCTGCCTCCGGGCGCTCGCCGCCGGTGAGGTGCCGCCCTCCTGCCCCGAGCGGGATGTGCCGCTGCCCGGCCGGTATCACTGGCGGAAGCGCGACGGCGAGGTGGTCGGTGTCGCCGTCGACCCGCTCGAGGACGGCTCTGGCTTCCAGGTCGTCATCGCCCGCGGCATCCGATTCACCCTGACCACCGCGGCCCAGGCCGAGGACTGGTGCGAGCGCACCTTCGCCTACTGCGCCGAGAACCCCGTCAGCGCCGTGGAATACGCCGCCTGGTGGAACAGCGGCGAGTGGCCGCCCGAGGTCGCCGAGCGCGAGACCGAACTCAAGCGCCGCCGACGCGCCCGTGTCGAGGCGCAGCGCCGACCCCGTAATCCGTCAGCATCGAGGACAGCATGAGCTCGAACACCGCCGTCGCCGTTCAGGGCGCGCACCCGGCTGTCGCAAGCCTCGGGACTGGCGCCGTCATGGCGATCGTCCCCCAGACTTTCGACGACGTTTTCAGGTTCTCCCAGGTGCTCGCCCGGTCGGGTCTTTGCCCGCACGGGATGGACACGCCCGAGAAGGTGTCGGTGGCGATTCTGACCGGGCTCGAGATCGGCGTGAAGCCGATGCAGGCGGTCCAGGGGATCGCGGTGATCGGCGGTCGGCCCTGCATCTGGGGCGACTTGGCCCTCGGCATCGTTCGCGGCTCCGGCGCGCTCGAATACATCCGGGAGACCTACGAGGGCGACGAGAGCGCCTGTGACTGGACGGCGACCCGCCCCGAAGGCGCGATGCTCGACTTCAAGGCCGTCTGCCGCGTGAAGCGCGTCGGCCAGCCGGAGATCGTCACCGAGTTCTCGGTACGCGACGCGGTGGTGGCGAAGCTCTGGGGGAAGCGGGGCTACAACGGCAAGGACACGCCGTGGATCACGAACCCGAAGCGGATGATCAAGATGCGAGCCCGTGGCTTCGGGCTGCGCGACGGCTTCGCGGACGCTCTGAAGGGCCTCTACATCGCCGAGGAGATGATCGGCACCGATGCCGACACCCCGATGGATCCGGCGCCCCCGCTGCCGCCGCCGGTCGAGGACATCGACATGCGCCGCGCCAAGGCCGCGGTGATCGAACACAAGCCGGCCGCGCCCGTCGCGCCGGCTCCCGAACAGCCTGCCTCTCATGTCCCGCGTGGGCAGGCCCAGGCCGTCGTCGCTGACCCAGCAGCGGCGGCCTCCAATTTCGAGGAGGGCGAGCCGCGGCCCGGCGCCGAGATCCTGGCGGAGGCCAAGACCCACCTCGACAACGCCCGCAGCATCGGTGACGTGGCCGACATCAGGGCCCTCTACGCTGACGATGAGGAGCATCTGACCCGATCCGAGCGCGAGACGTTCCAGCACCTATGCGAGGAGGCCGAGGCGCGCCTGCAGAACCCCGCAACCGTGCCGTTTGGCAAGCCCGTGGAGCCCGCCGAGGCGCCGGAGACAGCCAGGACGCACGCGGCGGCGGAAACGCCCCAGGAGCCCGCCGTCGAGGACTGGGCGGCCTACGCGGCGCGCATCCGCCGGCTGGCAGACGCGACCCACACCCCGGACCAGGCAGACGGCCTGCACAAGGTCTGGACCGCCGGGAAGGGCTACCGGTCGATCATGCACCGGGAGAACCGGGTGTCGATGGCCGATCGTAAGGCGCTGACGAAGGTGGTCGAGGAGGCGCTGAACCGCGCCACGGCGGACACCGGGCCGAGCGGTGCCGCGCCGGCGCCCGCCAACCCCGAGGGAGCCTCGGCCCCGGTGGCGCCTGGGCTGAGCGCCATCACGGCCGACGCATCGGAAGCGGTGCGCGCCTGCGGGGAGCGGATCTTCTCCGCGCTCTCAACGGCGCCGACCAAGGAACGGGCCTTCGTCATCTGGTCCCGCAGCCAGCGCGACCGGGACGAGTGCGGCGCCTCCGCCGAGGTGCTGGCCGCCTGGACCAAGGAGTACCAGGCGATCCGCAAGAACCTGCCCGAGGAGGCCTGACCATGCTGTTTCGCTGTGAATATTCGCAAGCTGACACGCGGAAGAAGGTCGAGAAGGACATGCTCTCGGCCTTGGGTCTGGAAGACACCTTCCAGAAGGTGCCGTGGCCCCTTCCTAACATGGTCGAGAGCACCGAGGATGCCTTCTGGGACTACCGCACCACCATGAGCTTCAAGGGCGAGCTCTGGTGCGGCCAAGAAAAATACATCGACGACCGATTGGGCCACCTGCTGGTCTATTTTGCGGACGCATACAATCGGCAGAATGGCGGGTTTGCTGTCGCAGTCATTCGCAATGACTACCCCAAGCCGTCAGATGTTCGATATTACGAATGGTCGGCGTGCAAGCACGACTTCCGATCCAAGAATATCGGCAACTGCCTGAACCGCTACACCTGCACGAAGTGCGGCGTGTCGCACGACATCGACAGCAGCGGCTGACCCATGGCCCGGCGGAAGGACGACCTGACCATCGTCCTCACCGTCGGCCGCGGCGGGCTTCACCCAGCCCTGCCTGCCGACCTTGAGGCGCTGTCGCAACTGCCCCTCGGCACTCAGGTCGAGGTGGTGAAGGTCACCAAGCCCCGCTCGCTCGCCCTGGTGGGCTGGTGGGAGCTGATGGGGGTCGCCGGCAAGGCGCTCGAACAGCCGCCCCGGGCCCTCTCGAACCGCCTCCTGCTCGAGATGGGCATGGTCGAGCGGCACGTCCGGATCGGCGGATTCACCGACGACCCCATGAGCCTGCGGGACTTCGACGAGACCCAACTCCGCCGGCTCACCGAGATGGCGAAACTGCTGCTCGCCCAGGAGATCGGTGGCGATCCCGACGAGCTGATCCGCAACCACAAGAGGCTGAGAGGCGCGGCGTAGCTATGGCCGAGACCACCACCATCGAATGGACCGAGGCGACCTGGCAGATCGTGACTGGCTGCTCCATCGCCTCTCCGGGCTGCACCAACTGCTACGCGATGCGGCTCGCCGGATCGCGGCTCCAGCACCACCCGAGCCGGGCCGGGCTGACCCGAGGCACCAAGTCGGGCCCGGTCTGGACGGGTGAGGTGCGCTTCAACCGGGAATGGCTGACGCAGCCGCTCAAGTGGAAGCGCCCGCGCAAGGTGTTCGTCGCCGCCCATGGCGACCTCTTTCACGAGGGCGTTCCGGACGACGTGCTCGACCAGGTGTTCGCCGTCATGGCACTAGCGCCGCAGCACACGTTCCAGGTCCTGACGAAGCGCGCGGACCGGATGCGGGCGTATATGACCGATCCCGGCGCGCCCCGTCGCATCCACGCGCTCGTCTGCGACATGGCGATCCTGTTTGCGCTCGACGTCGTGCTGATCGCCGATCCTGCGATGGAGCGTCATGCGCCTCCCGGGCCACGGGTGATGCTCGGGGCCTGGCCCCTCGCGAACGTCTGGCTCGGCGTCTCCGTCGAGGACCAACGCCGGGCCGACGAGCGGATCCCCGACCTGCTGGCGACGCCGGCGGCGGTGCGATGGATCTCGGCCGAGCCGCTTCTGGGGCCTATCGATCTGACGCAGGTGGATGGGGCTGGCGCTGAAGAGAGAGGGTTCAGCCTCCATGCTTTGACGGGTCACCCGGCACGAGCAATTCCAGGTCTCTCTTGGATCGTGGTCGGCGGCGAGAGCGGCCCGGGCGCTCGGCCGATGCACCCGGACTGGGCGCGGTCTCTGCGGGATCAGTGCGCGGCTGCCGGTGTGCCGTACCTCTTCAAGCAGCAAGGGGCCTGGGCGGAGGTCGCCGAGCACCCGCGTGGCCGGTTCGTCAGTTCGGAGCCCGACGTCGAGGCGATCCAGTCCCAAGGGCCCGCGTTCATGGCGCCGGTCGGCAAGAAGGCCGCCGGCCGCCTCCTTGATGGCGTCGAGCACAACGGATTCCCGGGAGGCGCGGGATGACCGACCGCCCCAAGCGCAAGAGCATCCCGGACCGGGTGAAGCTCGAGGTTGTGCTCGCCCAGGGCGGAACCTGCACCCACTGCAGCAAGCCGCTCGGCAAGCTGTCGGGCGTCCGATTCGACCACCGACCGCCGATCGCGCTCCGCCGGGTGAACGAGGCCGGCACGGACTATGACCCGCCGCAGCTGGACCCTGGGCACCTCGAGGCGCTGCACGAGGCCTGTCACGACGAGCGCACCACCGGCCGGCGTGGCGAGAGCAAGCTCTCCGCCCGGGACGGCGACCAGACCCGCATCGCGAAGGTGAAGCGCCTGGTCGAGCGCTACCAGCCCGCAGCGCCCGTCGAGGAAGAGCGCCGCCTCCCGCCCGCCGACGAGTTCGAGCGCCGCCGCTCCGAACTCCTCCGCCCCGAATCCAGGCCCCGCGCCGAGAAGCGCAGCAAGTGGCCGTCCCGTCCATTCTCAAAGAAGGAGAGCCGCCGGTGAGCCATCGCATCTACGTCGCCTCGTCGTGGCGCAACCCGCAGCAGCCCGCAGTGGTGGAGGCGCTCCGGCAGGCCGGACACGAGGTCTACGACTTCCGCAACCCGTTCAACGGCGTGCCGGGCTTCTCGTGGTCCGAGATCGACCCCGAATGGCAGGCGTGGTCGGCCGTCGACTACCGCCGGCTCCTGACCACACATCCGATCGCAGCCCGCGGCTTCGTCAGCGACCTGCGCGGCATGCAGTGGGCCGACACCTGCGTGCTCCTGCTGCCCTGCGGACGCTCTGCGCACCTCGAGGCCGGCTGGTTCTGCGGTCAGGGCAAGCGGTGCTTGATCCTCACTCAAGACGGCGAGGAGCCGGAGCTGATGCAGCTCCTGGCGACCGACATCTGCATCTCGCTCCACGAGGTGATCCTGAAGCTGGCGGGCGGCCGGGCCGCTGCGCTCGCCGAAGCGGCGGAGTGAGCCCGATGACCCAACCCACCACCCAGCAGGAATGCCCCACCAAGCCCCGTGGCTGGCCCACCAGCGGCATCCGCCCCGAAGAGGTCATCATACCCTTACCGCCGGTCGGAGGCGTCTCCTACGCCTTCCAGGGCGGATTCCTCATCAAGGACGGGAAGCGGCAGACCCCCGCCACCCCTGATCAGAGGTAGCCATGAGCCACAATCTCAAGAACGGGCAAGGCGAAGTGCTGCCGAACGGGTGGCAGGTCTGGGTGTGGGAGAACCCGTCGGGGGGCTTCTCCTACGAGATGCGGCACCGCGGCGGCGATCAGGCCGGGGGCAATCAGAAGACCGAGGCCATGGCCCGGAAGGTCGCCGGCATCATCGCTGACACGACCATCCCCGATCCCCAGCCTGTAGATCCGGCCTGGATGGTGGAGGTGGCGAGGGAGGCAGGCGCCATGGAAGCGGAGTCCTTGGGCTACAAGGGGCTCGCTGAAGAACGTCGATCCGGCGAATTGGACAACAGTTCAGCGATCACTGGCCCTCTCAACGCCCTCCGCCTCGCTCTCTCCCGCGGTCATGTGGTGCTCGCTCCGGTCATGCCGAGTGAGGAGGAGATGCTGGCGGATGCTGTCGAGGATGTGGTGCAATCGAACCACGAAGACCCTTTGTTCGTATGGGAACTGCGGGCTCGGCAGCATGACAACCACGATGAGGTCAAGTCCGCCCTCCAGGCCCGCCGCAACGTCTACGCCTCACTCGGGGCTGTAGCCGGGCAGGCAGTCTCGTCAGGTCCGGTGATGCCTGAGGTGGATCTGCGGCGGATAGCTGAGCTTTCCTGGGACAATGGCTACGCAGCGGCGGTTCGCGCTCTTCAAGCTCTCGGAGATGGCGAAGGCAACGCCAAGACCCTCTATGCCAACGAGCGCGAGAAGGATCTCGACGCCATCCTAGAAAACCTCAAGAGCGGGGAGGCGTGATCATGGGCGAGATCCTTCGCCACAAGAAGACCGGCGGCCTGTACGAGGTGCTGTTCCGGGGTGCCGTGATCCACTCCGACGTGCCGCTGAGCGACGATGCACCGATCATCGTCTGCCGGCGGATCCCTGACGGCCAGATCGTTGCCCGGTTCGGCCCGACGCCGCGGGGCAGCTTCGACGTGCTGCACCACAGCCGGTTGCAGACCGACGCGCTGATCCACGACGGCGCCGAGGTGGTCGTCTACCGCGCTGTCGGCGGTGCCCCGGTCTGGGTTCGGCGAGCGTCCGAGATGGACGACGGCCGGTTCGAGCCCGCCGAGGCGCCCCAACCCCCATCCTCCACTCCGGGAGAGGTGGAGAGGCTGGTGGATGCGCTGAGTAATGCTGCATGGGAGATGGGGCATTCGTCGTCCATCGCGACAAAAGAGCAAATGACGGTCGTGCGCGATGCTCTGCGCACCGCCCGCACCGCTCTCCTCTCCCACATCAGCACGGCTGGCCGGGGTGAGGGGGCTGGGGACCTCTGGTGCGTCCACATCCTCGGCCCGGATGATGTCTATGCGGCGCCGGACCTGATGACGGCCGTGCGGTGGGCCCAGACCATGAACCGGGTCGCCGATCGCGCTGAGCAGAAGATCGCGAACCGACAGGGCCGCCCGCTGACTGATGACGAGCGCGTGCTTTGCTATGCCAACGTCGTGGCTTGGCCGAGGTCTGCAGCAGATCACGCTGGCGCGCTGCCGTCCGCGATCCAGCAGATGGAGCCGAGAACTCCTCCTGCGCCGCCCTCCGCCGACGCCATCACCAATGAAGCGTCGCGCCTATCGCCGGCAGAGATCGCCGAGGGGCGAGCCGTTCAGCGCCAAGCGCTCGCGTTCCGCCTGCAGTGCCGTCTCGACGCCATGACGGAGCGCGGGATGGAGAGCGTCGGCATCAGCAAGGGCTTTGCCGCCGAACTCGTTCATGCCCTCTCCGCCGCCGACGCCACCAATCCCCAGGACCAGGAGTGAGAGATGACCCCTCGGCAGTATCGCCGCTGGTACGACTTTGCTCGTCGTATGGCCTTGCGCGGATTTCCCGACGCCACACCGGCTCGCCGAGGGAAGATCGCTCAGGAGGTCCGCTACATCCTCTGGATCTTGGAAGATCGCGTTCCCGATATTGTCGATTGGGATAACGGCCCCTCCTACGTAGGCGATAAAGTAGAAGGCGTTCTGAACGCTCACTACCATGAGCGAGAATTCCCGAGCGGCAGAATAGAGCCTCGCGGCAATAAGTTTCACAATCAGGTCTCGTGCTGCATCAGGGCAGGGCTGGATATGGCTGCTGAGCCTTCAGCTGGCGTTGTGGGCTTCACCGTTGGTGACTTACGCCGGATGTACCCGCTCGGTCTGCCCGCATGGGTCGCAATGCATTTCACGACACCCATCACTTCCGAAGTCGATGACGCCGCCGGCGTCTGGCTTTGACCCCAATCCCCAGGAGTAGAGCCATGACGACGATCGTTCGCGACGACGTGCAGTGCCGGTGCGTCGGCAGCCTTGGCCCGAACCCGGAATGCGGGGGCTGTGGCGGATCAGGCTGCATCACGGCTGAAGTCCCCACCCCGGATGGGGTGATCAAGGAGAGGGGGGAGGACGGGCGCACCTGGGACGAGGGCATCACCTACGGCCTGCAGCGGCTCTGTGCGGTGCTGGGCGTGGATCCGTCGAAGGTCAGCTGGGACGCCGCAACCGAAACGGTGGAGGGCGATGTCCGCTCCGTGATCGGCAACATCCTCTGCGCCTGGGCCGGCGACGACTGGCAAGACCTGCCGGCCATCCGCGAGATGCTGCTTCAGGGCCAGGGAGACGACGACGGCAGCCGGATCCTCCCCGATTTCCAAGAGGACATGACTGTCCACGCGATGGTCGCGGCCTGCGTCCACCTGCTGGAGCGTCGTCGGGACGCGCTCGACGGCTACGCGACTGCCAACGTCGTGGCGCCCACCAGCACAGTCCAACCCCCCTCGTCTCAGGAGAGCGGGGTAGGGGAGACCGAGGATTGGGTTCTCGTGCCTCGCGAGCCAACACCAGAGATGACGACCGCTGCCAAGCAGCATCATAACCTGCCTACGTCAAGCGAAGATCACCGCATCAGCATTTACCGTGCCATGATTGCAGCCGCTCCCCGTCCTTCCCAGAGGGAGGGGTAGGCCGTGGGTATCAATCTCCCCTGGACCGGCATGAAGGTCGCCTTCGGTATCCATGATGACGAGCCCCTTGACCGATGGTGGGGCAGCACATCGCGCAACAAGCGCAAGCTACCCCCGGGATGGTCGCTGAGCGAGATCGACGGCACCGGCGCGCGATGGGTGGCAGTATTCTGGGTCGAGGACCGCATCCCGACTGTTGCTGAGGGCGAGGCTGTCCAGCGCTTTCTGGAGGCCATCCGCGCCGTCGCCCCCACCGGCCGCGCCGCTCTCCAGAAAGAGGAGGAGGGACGATGACGACCATCAGCGCAGAAGCCCACCTCAGAACCATTAGAGAGGCCGTGATCAAGGGGGTATCCTACAAGCTATCTGACGAATACCTGAGAGACGCGCCGAGCGATGCGCTCGACGGATGGGCATACGCCAGAGAAGTGCAGCCTCTGGTGGACCGGGGCATCCTTTATACAGTGCCGATCCCCCGTGAAGACCAGACGCTCGGGAACACCGTGACGTGGGGTTTCACGGATGCCGGAATGACCCTCGCCAAGTCTTGGATCGCCTCCCTCCAGCCCAAGGACACCCCCAACGATGCCTGAGCCTGCCGAGCAGACGATCGCCCGCCTGACGCGGGAGCGTGACGAAGCCCGCACCGCCCTCGCGGGAAGCGAGCGCAAGAGGGGGGAGGCTGAGAGCCTGCTGGCGCTCCGTACTCGCCAGGGCACCCAGGCGCAGGAGACCTGGGCCAGAGCGGCAGAGCAGGCGCTATCCGGCGATCCTCGCGCCCTGCACGACAAGCTCGCCCGCTGGCGCGATCCCGCCCGCCTCGCAGCGATCGTTCAATCTGCCACCCCCACCCATGAGACACCCCATGTCGAGAGCTGACGAGCTGCGGGTGTTCCGCGAGCGCCTGAGGGACGCAGAGCGAGGATGGCGGCTTCGGCCGTGGCGCCCTCTGCCGTCTTGGATCCGGACCGATCGGCAACGCGCCGCGGACCGCGCCGCCCTCATCACCCAGGAGACGCCTCATGTCGAGAGCTGACGAGACGATGCCGGCTGCCTGGACTGATGTGCTGGCGGAGCGGCGCCGGCAGGTTTCCGAGGAATGGTGGACGCCCCAGCACGATGATGCTCAGCCGGATGGATATATCGCCCTCGCTGCGGCGGCGTATGCCTATGGCAGCCAGTTCCCGGAGCAGTTGCGTCAGGCGGGTGGACGACCTGGTTGGTGGCCGTGGGCGCTAAAATGGTGGAAGCCCACCGACCGCCGCCGGGATCTCGTGAAGGCCGGCGCCCTGATCCTGGCCGAGATTGAGCGGCTAGACCGGGCCTCCGCCCTCATCACCCAGGAGGTCGAGCATGGCCGGTGAGCTTTCCCGACGTGGCGTCCTCGGTTCGGCGCTGGGCGCGATCGCCGCACGCTTCCTGCCGGTCATCCCAGCGGCGCCCGTCGTCGCAGCGCCCACCAAGGCGCTGCTGCCGGCATGGATCGTCGGCACGCCCGGCGAGCCGGACCATGAGGTGATCCGGGCCCTGACCCGAGAGGCCGCCATCGCGCTCCGGTGCGATGAATGCGAAGGGGATGACGACGGCCTGACCGATCAGCCGGATTGCGAGTGCGAGTTCTGCACGTCCAACCGGGGCTATGAGGCTACTCGCGTTCCGGCCTGGGACGCCAAATGCATCGTCACGGACGGAGACTGGCTGGCTGCCGGGTTCGACGCGAACTGCGCGCGGTGCGGTGAGCAAACGTCTCGCGATGATGGCGGGGAGATCGTCCAGGGCAAGCCGGTCTGTGGGTGCTGCCTGACGCTCGCCGACTGGCGGCTCATCGATCCCGAGCGCGCGGCCGAAATGGAGGCTGATGCCCTTGCGGACGCAGCCCCCACCCCGACCCTGAAGAGGGAGGGGCGGTCGTGACCCCTCACATCGCCCACCTCATCGCCCAGGCCGAGCAATGGCGATCCGAGCACATCCGGGCCGGTCGCGGGGTCGAGGCGGCAGCATCCGAGATCAGGATCCAGGCGCTCTACGACGCGGCTGGGGTCAAGCGTCCGAAATCAAGCGGCAGAGGACCAGCAGCATGAGCAGCCACGCTAAGGCAGCCGAGATCCCAGAAGACATGCAGGTGCAGTACTGGCTAGCGCAGCTGGACCAGCACGGTAATGCGACGCTGGTCGATGGGGCGCACAGCACCGAACAGGGGGCGCACCGCGCGCTGTACCTGTTCCAGGCGCTCGGTCTTGGCAAAGGCGACAGCTACGCCGTCGCCCGCGTCGAACTGATCAAGGCCGTCCCGGATGGGCGCGATGTGAACCACGACGCCGTGGGCATCATCAACCGCGCCCGCGCCGCCGGTATCCCGGTCCAGGGAGGTGATGATGGACGCTGAGACGATCGCGGCGACTATCGCCCGCCGGATGCGCGAGTTGCGCGAAGAGCGGGGTCTGTCGCTGCACGGGCTCGCTGAGCGCGCAGGGCTCACCAAATCCCACGTCTGGGACCTGGAGCGCGGCGGATCGCGCAACCCGACAATCGCCACGGCGGTCGCCATCGCGACTGCTCTCGGCGTCTCGCTCGACAATCTCGCAGGGCTGACGACAGCACAGCCATGCCTTCACCCGGAAGGCATGCGGATCGCCTGCGAGGTGGATGCGCTGCTCCGGGCTCGCCCCGCACAACCGGTCCAGGGAGGTGAGGATGTCTGACCTCGACCTCAGGAATTTGCAGACCGCCGGTTATTTTGCTGCCCGGGTCGCCGAGCTTGAGGCCCTGAACGCTCAGTTGCGTACTCGGGTCGAGGAATTCGAGGCCCGGGAAGCTGCCCGCCGAGCGTCTGTAGTGTGTCCGTGGGACGCTATGGACGACAATCGATCGGACATCCCCGTAACGGAACCCTGCCCGATCTGCGGGATGCTCGGAACGCCCGAGGCTGAAGATAAGTGCTTGGGCGGTCCTCGTAGAGATCCCCGCCCCACCGCCCCGGCCACAGAACAAGAGGAGGGGTAGATGACCGCCCTGCCGCTCGGAATGCTGCCTCGAGGCCTGAACCGTGACCAAGCCGCCGCGTACTGCGGCTGCGAGTCGCTCGACGCCTTCGACGACTGGGTGAGGCGCGGCATCGTGCCGGGCCCGATGGCTGGCACGCGCCGGTGGGACCGAAAGGCGATCGACCGTGCGCTGGATCGGCGGTCTGGCCTGCTCGCCGCGTCCGCGGCTGGGCAATCGTGGGAGGAGTGGGCGGCCCAGCATGCGGACTAGGCTCAAAGGCATCAACACCGTCCGCGCCAAGCTCGCAGACGGGACCGAGGCGACCTACTATTACCATCGAGCGACGGGGACGAGGCTCACCGGAGCGCCCGGTACGCCTGAGTTTCTGGCCTCGTTCCAGTCCGCCGCTCGCAGCGCAGCGCAGGAGCGGAGCGCTGGCACGGTGTCATGGCTGATCCGGCAGTACCAGGACTCGAAGCAGTACACGCGCCTCGCAGACTCCACGCGCGAGATCGCGCGGCTGAACCTCAAGGCGGTCGAGGACAAGTGGGGGGCTACCCCGCTCGAGCACGCGCAGGCGCCTCGCACGCGGCCCATCTTCCTCCGCTGGCACGACAAGCTCGCCGAGACGCACCCGCGCGCGGCGGACGCGAAGCTGGCGGCGTTGGCCCGGGTCCTGTCCTGGGGCGTCGACCGCGGCCACATCACGAACAACCCCGTCTCGACGTTCGAGCGCGCCTACCGCGCCGAGCGGGCGGAGATGATCTGGCTGCCGGAGCATGTGACCGCGTTCGAGGATGCAGCCGCGCCGGAGCTCCGCCTGGCCCTGATACTCGCCCTGCATACCGGCCAGCGGCAAGCCGACCTGCTGGCGCTGCCCTGGAGCGCCTACGACGGCAAAGCCATCACGCTCCGCCAAGGCAAGAGCCGGCGGGCCGTCTACGTGCCGGCAACACGCGCGCTGCGCGCCGCTCTCGACGCCGCGCCACGCCGGGCTACGACCATCCTGGTGACGGATCGAGGGACGCCCTGGAAGAAGCGGAATTTCCACGAGCACTGGTCGGAAGCCACCCGGAAGGCCGGCATCACGGTCGACCTGCACTTCCACGACCTGCGCGGCACGGCGGTGACGATGCTGGCGGAAGCCGGCTGCACGGTGCCTGAAATCGCGACCATCACGGGCCACTCGCAGGCCCACGCGCAGAAGATCCTAGAGCGCTATCTGGCCCGAACACGCAGCCTTGCGGAAGCTGCTATCGTAAAGCTGGAAGGTCACCGTCGGAACCAGGGCCAACAAAACGGCCTGCAAAATGGCTCGAAGGCATCGACTTAGGTAGGGTCTAAGTCATTGTAAAATAATGGTCGGAGCGAGAGGATTCGAACCTCCGACCCCTAGTCCCCCAGA
>NZ_JTHF01000115.1 GCF_001043895.1 Methylobacterium indicum | reverse complement strand
CCGGATGAAACGGCCCAGCGGTGGACGCTTCGGCGCGACGGCGCCCCGCGACGGGTCGGTCAGCATCACCGTCAACGTCGCCGCCGGGGCGACGACGTTGACGGTGATGCCGCGGGTGCGGTGGGGCGTAGCGCCTACGCGGCCTCGAAGGCGGCCCTCGTGGCGCTCGCCCGCTCCTGGGCCGCCGAGCAGATGCCCCGCGGCATCACCGTCAACGTCGTCGCCCCGGCGGCGACCGAGACGCCGATGCTGACCGACCCGTCGCGGGGCGCCGTCGCGCCGAAGCGTCCACCGCTGGGCCGTTTCATCCGGCCCGAGGAGGTCGCGGCCGCCGTCGCCTACTTCCTGTCGCCCGAAGCAGGAGCCGTGAGCGGCCAGCAGCTGGTGATCTGCGGCGGCAGCTCGCTGTGACGGATCGTGTTCGAGGGGAGCGGATCACCGCCGCTTCCCGCATCGTCTTCGTCGCCGCACCCGGACCATGTCGGCATCGGGTGCCGACGGTCCGGCGCGTGATCCCCGGGACCCGTCACCGCGCCTGGGCGGTCCGGCGCGAGCGGCGCTCGGCCTTGCGGGTGGCCGTCTCCCGGAGATGCTGCTCGATGGCGTCGTTGGCCCGGCCGCGCATCGCCCGGATCGCCTCGACGTCGTCGAAGGTGTCGGGGAAGCGGCGCGACAGCCAGAGATAGGCGCTCGCGAGCTTGACCGTGCGCTCCTGGTAGTCGAGCTCGCCGCGCAGGTTCGCCCGCAGGGCCGGGACCCCCAGGCCCGCCGCGCGCGCCTGGGTCCAGCGCTCCAGCACCGACATCGCGACGTCGTCGCGCCGGTCGATCGGGCAGACGGAGAACGCGAATTTCTCCTCGATCGGCAGGCGCGCGCGGTCGACCAGCCGGGCGACCTCGAGAATCTCCTCCAGGGCGGAGGGCTGGAACGGCGAGCCCGCGTAGAAGGTGGCGCGGGCGAAATGCGCCAGCACCTCGCGCAGGCTCTGGGTCTGCATCTCCTCGGCCACCGAGCGGATCGCGATCAGGTCGGGCCGGACGAAGAAGCGGGTATCGGCCGCCGGCGCCGTCGGCGCGCCGCCGAGCGCGGTCTTCAAAGGCGCGATGCCGGTCTCTTCGCAGGCCGCGACGTAGCCGACCTCCTGATGGCCGTAGCGACCGGCCCGGCCGGCGATCTGCCGGATCTCCGAATTCGTCAGGGCCCGCTCGCCGACGCCGTCGTACTTGCGCACCGCCGAGAACACGACGCGCTGCAGGGGCCCGAGATTCAGGCCCATGCCGATCGCGTCGGTGGTCACCAGCACGTCCGCCTCGCCGGTCCGGAAGCGCGCGGCCTCGGCCCGCCGCACCTCCGGCGAGAGCGCCCCGTAGATGGTGGCGACGCGATGGCCGGCGGCCACCAGCACCTCGCGGTTCTCGTGCACGGCGCGCCGCGAGAAGGCCACGACGGCATCGCCCGGCGCGACCTTCTCGAGCGGCACCGGCTCGTCCAGCAGCACGAGCGGCGTCTTGCGGACGAAGGTGACGACCTCGAGCGACTCGCGCGCCGCCTCGGCCGCCCGCCGGACATACGCGAGGGCGTCGTCCGACCCGCACACGATGACGGTCTTGGCCGGGACGCCGAACAGCGCGTTGGTCCAGGCCCAGCCGCGATCCGGATCGGACAGCATCTGGATCTCGTCGATCACCGCCACGTCGACGGGGCGCGTCAGGTCCGCGGTCTCGATCGTGCGGGCGGTGTGGGTCGGGCTCGTCTCGCCCAGGACCTCCTCGCCGGTGACCATGCCGGCGTGCAGGCCCCGCTCCAGCAGCGCCTCGTAGTTCTCCAGCGCCAGGAGGCGCAGGGGCGCGAGATAGGTGCCGGTCGTGGCCTCGGTCAGCGCCTTGAGGGCGGCGTAGGTCTTGCCCGAATTGGTCGGGCCCATGTGGAACACGATGCGCCGGCCGAGCCGGCGCGCCGCGGTGAATTTTTCGATGTAGGCGCCGAAGCCGACCCGATCCCGCAATTGCCGGAGACGGGAATCCTGGCGCGCCACCGTCCTGGCGCGCTTGCGCACGGGGGTGAGGGTGTGGAACAGCGACCCGCCGAGGTCGTCGCTGAACGCGAACGGACGCGATCTCAGCGAGCGGTCGAGCTGGGCGATATACGTCGAGGCATCGGCCCCGACCTCGCGCAGGTCGAGGCGGATCTGGTCGCGCAGGCGCTCCACCGGCCGGCGCATCGCGCCGGTGATCCGCGCCGTCACCTGGGCGACGGCCGCGCGCAGATCCTCGATCCGCCAGGTCGGATCGTTGCGATGCGCCATGCCGCGCAGGATGGCGGTGGCGGCCGGGTCCGACGGGGCATCGATCCGCAGTTCCAGGCGGCCGTCGTCGAGGATCGGGATCGCGATCCGCACCTGCCAGGCAATGGCATCGCCGTTCGAGACCGTGGCCCGGAGGCTCGGCACCGACCGGCGCAGCGCCTCGATGCCGGTCTCGGCGAAGGCGCGGCTCGCCTTCATCGCCTTCAGGGCCCGCGCGACCCGCCCCTCCTCGACGTAGCCGCCGAATTCCGGCAGGCCGAGATGGCCCCGCACCGCCTCGAGATCGACCGACCGGGGCGGCAGCCCGAGACGGGCGACGATCTGGCCGAGAATCTCGGACGTGGGTTGGACGCGCCTGCGTGCCACGAATCAGTTCCTCTCTTCCCCGCGCCGCCGCCTGGGCGCCTGCCGACCACGCCGCCCAGTCAGGACCCGCGAAGCCTCCCGCGATGAGGCATCGGTCCCACCCGGTCCCTCACGGCCGAGCGTCCTGCACGTCGCGGACCATCCCGTCGTCCCGTTCGAACCGAGATGGCGTGCGGCCGGTCCACAGCAACCGGACGCGACGGCGGGCCGCTTCCATTCTGCAACGCTGCCATGCAGCGGCCAAGGTTTGACAGAAGACCGTGCCACGGTGAGCATCCACATAACGGACAACACGTCCACAATATGGACATCGGGAGGGCGACATGACCACGACTGCACCGGGCGCCGATCCCGCCGCCGGCCTCGACGCCGCCACCTTGCGGCGCATGCCCTACCAGAGGCCGCAGCCGGCAGAAATCCGCCCCGATCTCGTGGTGGCGCCGGCGATCCCCGAGGACGACCGGATCTGGGTGCCGCAGGCCGAGAGCGTGTGGTTCCGGCCGCTCTGCCTGAGCGTCTCGGCCGGCTACTGGATGAACCTGCTCAAGGTCCGCAAGGCCGGCATCCTCAGCCGGCACCGCCATCCCGGCCCGGTCCACGCCTTCGTGCTCAAGGGCAGCTGGCGCTACCTGGAGCACGACTGGGTCGCGAGCGAGGGCGCCTACGCCTTCGAGCCGCCGGGCGAGACCCACACCCTCGTGGTCGACGAGGGCGTGGAGGAGATGATCACCTACTTCCAGGTCACCGGCTGCATGTACTACGTCGATCCCTGGGGCCGTCACACCGGCTACGAGGACGTCTTCACCAAGATCGACCTGTGCCGGGCGCATTACGAGGCGGTGGGACTGGGCGCGGATTACGTCGATCAGTTCATCCGCTGAGGCAGAGCCTCTCGTCATGAACCGGGATCGCCCCGACCGGCGCGGCACGAAATCCGTCGTCAAGATCTAACAAACCGATATCAAACACGAAACGGGAGGACCGGCACGCGATGTCGTCCGGCACTGCATCACGCCTCAAGTCACCGCGCCTGCGCCACATCCAGTGGATCGCGGTCGCGTTCCTGACCGTTGCGGGCATCATCAACTACGTCGACCGCTCGGCGCTCTCGATCGCCAACACGGCGATCCGGGACGAGATGACCCTCTCCCCGGCCGAGATGGGCTGGCTGCTCTCGGCCTTCTCGCTGGCCTACGCGTTCTCGCAATTGCCGGTCGGTGCGCTTCTCGACCGGATCGGCTCGCGGATCATGCTGGGGGCCGGCATGTTCTTCTGGTCCCTGGCGCAGCTCGTCTCCGGCTTCGTCGCCAATTTCCAGCAATTCGTGCTCGCCCGCGCCGTCCTGGGCCTGGGCGAGGCGCCGCAATTTCCCGCCGGCGCCAAGACCGTGAGCGAGTGGTTCAGCTTGCGCGAGCGCGGCACGCCGACCGGCATCTTCGTCGCCTCGTCCTGCATCGGGCCCTGCATCGCCCCGCCGCTCCTCACCGCGATGATGCTGGGGCTCGGCTGGCGCTGGATGTTCGTCGTCACCGGACTCGTCGGCATCGTGGTCGCGGTCGGCTGGGTCCTCGTCTACCGCAACCGCGCCGAGGTGGCGCTGACGCCCGACGAGGTCGCCCATCTCGACGAGGGCGCGGCCCCCGAGCCGCCGGCCCGGCGCATGACCTTCGCGGAGTGGCGCGGATTGTTCGCCCACGCCACGACCTGGGGCATGATCCTCGGCTTCATGGGCGTCATCTACATGGTCTGGCTCTACCTGACCTGGCTGCCCTCCTACCTGGAGCACGAGCGGGGCCTGAGCGTCGCCCGCACCGGCTGGGTGGTGGCGATCCCCTACGTGTTCGGCACGCTCGGCATGCTGTGCGCCGGCCAGGCCGCCGACAGGCTGCTGGCGCGAGGCGCCGGCATCGTCGCCAGCCGCAAGTGGCCGGTCTGCGTCGGGTTGCTGGGCGGCGGCGCCTTCACGGTGCCGGCGGCCTACACGCCGAGCGTGACGATGGCGGTGGTCTACATCTGCCTGGCGATGTTCTTCATCAACATGGCGAGCGGGGCCGCCTGGATGATGGTGAGCGTCGCGGTGCCCAAGCGCCAGGTCGCCTCCCTCGGCAGCATCCAGAACTTCGGCGGCTACTTCGCCGGGTCCTTCGCGCCGGTGATCACCGGCTACATCGTCCAGGGCACCGGTTCCTACGTCAACGCGCTGCTGGCCGCCGCCGCGGTCGCGGTGCTGGCGGCCGTGGCCTACATCGTCCTGGTGCGCAAGCCGCTCGAGGGCAGCGAGACCCTGATCCGGACGGAGCGCGCGGCATGACCCGGCCCGACATGACCCAACCCCAAAACACCTTCGTTCCCGATCTCCTCGCGGGACGCACCGCCCTCGTCACCGGGGCGACCTCGGGCATCGGCGCCGGGATCGCGCAGGCGCTCGCCCGCCTCGGCGCGCGGGTGCACGCGGCCGGCATCGGTGCGGCGGCCTGCCCGATTCCCGACGACCTCGCGCTCACCGCGCACGAGCTCGACGTCACCGACGGCGCGGCCGTCGCCGCCCTCGTCGGATCCTGCGCGCGGCTCGACATCGTGGTCAATTGCGCCGGCATCATCCGGCGCGGCGACGAGCACCGGCCGGAGGTGTTCGAGGAGGTGCTGGCGGTGAACCTCACCGGCACGATGCGGGTCTGCGCCGCGGCGCGTCCGAAGCTCGCCGAGACCGGCGGCAGCATCGTCAACACCGCCTCGATGCTGTCGTTCTTCGGCGGCGGCCTGGTGCCGGCCTACAGCGCCAGCAAGGGCGGCGTCGCGCAGCTGACGAAGTCGCTCGCCATCGCGTACGCGCCGGACGGCATCCGGGTGAACGCCGTGGCGCCGGGCTGGATCGCCACGCCCCTGACCCAGGCCCTCCAGGACGACCCGGCCCGGGCGGGACCGATCCTGTCGCGCACGCCGCTCGGCCGCTGGGGGATTCCCGCCGACGTCGCGGCGGCGGTGACCTTCCTGGCGAGCCCCGCCGCCGCCTTCGTGACCGGGGTGGTCCTACCGGTCGATGGCGGCTACCTCGTCACGTAACGACCGCTCGACGAGGAGGCAGCGCCCCATGGCTCCGGACGACGACGCCGCGACACGGGCCTCCCTGCGCCCCGACGTCCCGGGCACCGCCGCCTTCGGCAAGTTCATGCGGGTGCTGCAGGCGGTGGCGGATGCGCCCGAGGCGGCGACGGTCGCGCGGCTCGCCCGCGACACGCAGCTGCCGCGGCCGACGGTGCACCGCATCGTCGCCGCCCTGGTGGCGGAGGGCCTCGTGACCGAGGAGGACGGGGTCCTGCAGCTCGGTCCCCGCCTCGTCAGCCTGGCCTTCCGCTCCTTCGACGGCTCGCTCCTGCGCCAGGCGGCGCGGGAGCCGCTCGCGCGCCTGCGCGACGACCTCGACGAGACGGTGCACCTCGCGGTGCCGGATTTCGGCGAGATGGTCTATGTCGACAAGCTCGAGAGCCACCGCACCGTGCGCATGGCGTCCCGCATCGGCACGCGGGTGGCGCTGCACACCAGCGCCGTCGGCAAGGCCTGGCTCGCGACCCTGCCCGAGCCCGAGCTGTCCGCTCTCCTCGACCGGCTCGCCCTGCCGGCGCGCACCCCCCACAGCCTGACCGACCGCAGCAACTTGCGCCGCGCGGTCGCCGAGACGCGGGAGCGCGGCCACTCGCTCGACCTGCAGGAGAACGAACTCGACATCTGCTGCTACGGCATGGCCCTGCGCGGGGCCGGACACCGGGTCCTCGGCTGCATCAGCGTGAGCCTCCCGCGCTACCGCTTCGAGACCCTGCCGGCCGAGACGGTGCTGCGGGCGATGTGGGCCTGCGCCGAGGGCGTGGCGCGTGTCGCGGGCGGGCGCTGACCGACGAGATCGCGTCGCGAACCCTCGACGCGGCCCCCGTCACGGGCAATGCTCGGCCACCGCCCCTCCCCGCCGATTCCGGAATCGCCCCGCATGACGCATCGCCTGACCGCCTTGCCCGAGACCTGCCGCTGGGGTTACCTCGACGCGGGCGTCCCGCCGGTCCTCACGATCCGCAGCGGCGAGCGGGTCACGATCGAGACCGTGTCGGGTGGGCCCGACGCCCTGCCGCCGGCGGGCTTCCACGTTCCCCCGGAACTCCTGGCGATCCACGAAGCCGAGACCGGCATCCCCTCGGGCCACATCCTGACCGGCCCGGTGGCGATCGAGGGCGCCCGGCCCGGCGACGTGCTGGAGGTGCGGGTTCTCGACGTCGCGCTGCGCCAGGACTGGGGCTTCAACCGCCACCGGCCGCTCGCCGGCACCCTGCCGGACGATTTCCCGGACTTCCACCACATGACCATCCCCCTCGACCGGGAGCGCCTGACCGCCCGGATGCCCTGGGGGCTGGACCTGCCGCTGTCGCCGTTCTTCGGGGTGATGGCGGTGGCCCCGCCGCCGGCCTGGGGGCGCTGCACCTCGATCATCCCGCGGGCCTTCGGCGGCAACCTCGACAACAAGGAACTCACCGCCGGCAGCACGCTCTACCTGCCGGTCTTCGTGGACGGCGCCCTGTTCTCCTGCGGCGACGGCCACGGCGCGCAGGGCGACGGCGAGGTCAACGTCACGGCGATCGAGACGGCGCTCTCGGGCACCTTCGAGTTCGTGCTGCGCACGGACCTGCGGCTCGGCACTCCCCGGGCCGAGACGCCGACCCACGTGATCACGATGGGCCTCGATCCCGACCTCGACCGCTGCGCCGAGCGGGCGCTGCGCGAGATGATCGACCTCGTGGTCGCCCGCGTGGGCATCACCCGCGACGAGGCCTATGCCCTGTGCAGAATCGCCGCCGACCTGCGGGTGACGCAGACGGTCAACCAGCACAAGGGCATCCATTGCATGCTGCGCAAGGACTACCTGCAGCGCTGACGGACCGGTCCGCATGACCGGGCATGAGGCCCGTCGACGGAACGCCCCCTCCCCGGCCCCGGCGAAACGGCCGCCCGACCCCGGACGAGGTCAGGCGACCATGCTGCGGGACGCCTCGCGCACCTGCTGGGCCGAGTGATCGACCCGGCGGGTGTGGTCGGCGATCAGCGCGATGTTGCGGCTGATCTCCGAGACCGCCTGCGTCATCGCCTGCATGTTCGACGACATCTCCTGGGCGACGACGCTCTGCTCCTCGATCGCGGCCGAGATCGCCGAGGAGATCTCGTTGACCTGCCCCACGGTGGCCCCGATGCCGGCGATGGCCGAGGCGGCCTCGCTCGCCGCCGTTTGCGTCTCGGCGATCTGGCGCCCGATGCTTTCGGTCGCCCGCGCGGTCTGCGTCGCCAACTCCTTCACCTCGGCGGCGACCACGGCGAAACCCTTGCCGGCCTGGCCGGCCCGGGCCGCCTCGATGGTGGCGTTGAGCGCCAGCAGGTTGGTCTGCGAGGCGATCCGGTCGATCGTCTCGACGACCGCGCCGATCCGCTGGGCGGCCGCGGCGAGCCCGGCGACCACCGTCGAGGTGGCGTTCGCCTGCTCGACGGCGCGCCCGGTCACCTCGAGGGCCCGGCCGACCTGCTGGCTGATCTCGCCGACCGAGGCCGCGAGTTCCTCCGAGCCCGCCGCGACGCTCTGGGTGTTCCCGGAGGCCTGCTCGGCGGCGCTCGCCGCGCCGACCGCCTGCTGGGAGGCCTGCGAGATGAAGGAGGCCATGCCGTCGAGGTCGCTGTCGATGGCCCGGTGGAGTTCGGCCCGGCGCAGCCGCTCGGCGACCGCCCGCGTGACGTCGGTGGCGAACTTGACGACCTTCGTCACGCGCCCGGCGGCGTCGCGCACCGGGTTGTAGCTCGCCTGGATCCAGACCTCGCGGCCGCCCCGGCCGATGCGCTTGAACTCGGCCTGCTGGAACTCGCCGCGGCGCAGCGCCTCCCAGAAGGCGCGGTAGGCTTCCGTGTGCCGCTCGGTCGGTTCGACGAACATCCCGTGATGCTTGCCGCGCACCTCCTCGGCCTCGTAGCCGAGGACCGCGAGGAAATTCGCGTTGGCGGTGATCACCGTCCCGTCGAGATTGAACTCGATGATCCCCTGCGAGCGGTCGAGGGCCATCATCTTGCCCTCGAAGTCGGCGTTGCGCAGCTTCTGCTCCGTGATGTCGGTGGCGAACTTGACGACCTTCGTCACGCGTCCGGCGGCGTCGCGCACCGGGTTGTAGCTCGCCTGGATCCAGACCTCGCGACCGCCCTTGCCGATGCGCTTGAACTCGGCCTGCTGGAACTCGCCGCGTCGCAGCGCCTCCCAGAAGGCGCGGTAGGCCTCCGAGTTCCGCTCCGACGCCTCGACGAACATCCCGTGATGCTTGCCCCGCACCTCCTCGGCCTCGTAGCCGAGGACCGCGAGGAAATTCGCGTTGGCGGTGGTCACCGTCCCGTCGAGATCGAACTCGATGATCCCTTGCGAGCGGTCGAGCGCCCGGAGCTTGCCCTCGTGATCGGCGCCGAGCCGCTTCTGCGCCGTGATATCGGTGGCGAGCTTGACGATCTTCACGATCCGCCCGGCGTTGTCGCGCACCGGGTTGTAGCTCGCGCGGATCCAGACCTCGCGACCGTCCTTGCCGATGCGCTTGAACTCGGCCACCTGGTGATCGCCCCGGCGCAGGGCCTCCCAGAAGGCGCGGTAGGCCTCCGAGTTCCGCTCCGACGCCTCGACGAACATCCCGTGATGCTTGCCGCGCACCTCCTCGGCCTCGTAGCCGAGGACCGCGAGAAAGTTCTCGTTGGCGGTGGTCACCGTCCCGTCGAGATCGAACTCGATGATGCCCTGCGAGCGGTCGAGTGCCGTCAGCTTGCCCGCGAAATCGGCGTTGCGCAGCGTCTGCGCCGTGATGTCGGTGGCGAACTTGACGACGCCGTACGGCTTGCCGGCGCGGTTCAGGAGCGGGTTGTAGCTCGCATGCATCCAGATCTCGCGACCACCCCGGGCGATGCGCTTGAACTCGGCCACCTGATGCTCGCCCCGGCGCAGAGCCGCCCAGAACTGGGCATAGGCGGGATCGTCGCGTTCGGCGGGATCGACGAACATCGTGTGATGCCGTCCCTGGATCTCCTCCAGCCGATACCCGACCGCCGCCAGGAAATTGGCGTTGGCCGTGATGATCGTCCCATCGAGGTCGAACTCGACGATCGCCTGCGACGCATCGAGCGCGTTCATGTGCGCCTTCAATCTCTGATTAAGCAAAAGCATGACCGCACTCACGTCTTTCTCCGGGCCGACGCTCCGGACTGTCCGGTCTGATACGCTTCGGCCCTCGCTGATGAGGCCGGACGCTACGGTCCATCCCCTAACGCGAGGCTGCACGCGTTGCTTATAACTTTAGGGAGTGACGACGCTCTCCCCCTCCTGTTTCTTGGACTCTTGGGGGGATCAGCTTTCTGGGAACAGGACGCCCGACGCTTGCCCGTCCGTGCCGATGCGCCGGGTTCCGCTGGGTCGCGTCGGGGTGGCGGCAAGCCTGCGAGCGCCTGCGGGGATCGATCGGCGCGGCGTCATACCCCGAAGCGCAACCCCTCCCGGGCGTAATCCTCCTTCACGCATTGCAGGATCACCCCGATCTCCGGCGACGGGTCGTTGCGGCGGTAGCTCATGATGACCGGGATCAGCGCCCGTTCCTCGTCGAGGGGCCGGTAGGCGACGCCGTCGCGGCGCAGGCGCTCGATCGAGGCCGGGACCACGCAGACCCCCGCTTCGGCCGCGACGAGGCCGAGCGCGGTCTGGAGTTCGCGCACCTCGTGGATCACGGGCGGGCGCACGCCGTGCTCGCGAAACAGCGCCAGGATGCGGTCGGCGTTGTTGGGCCGCGCGCTCTTCGGGTAGAGGATCAGGGCGGTGTCGGCGAGGTCGCGCAAGCGCAACGGCCCCGGCGGGCGGGCGGCGTCCCAGGCCATCGGCACGGCGACGATCAGCTTTTCGTTGCGCAGGAGGACGCGCTCGATCGCCGGATCCTCGATCTCGACCCGGCCGAAACCGACATCGATCCGCCCCTCCTTCAGCGCCGCGATCTGCTCCAGCGTCAGCAGTTCGAGGAGCGTCATGTCGACGTCCGGCCGCTTCGTCCGGTAGCCGCGCAGGATCTCCGGCAGCCGGCCGTAGAGGGTCGAGGCGACGAAGCCGATGCGGAAGCTGTTGCGCTCGGCGACGCGCAGGCGCCGGCCGGTCTCGCGCAGGTCGTCGACCCGCTCCAGGATCTGGAGCGCCTGCTCGTAGATCACCCGGCCCGGCTCGGTCAGCCGCACCGGCCGCGAGCCGCGCTCGATCAGTTCCAGGCCGAACTCCTCCTCGAATTGCTGCACCTGCTTGCTCAGCGCCGGCTGGGCGACGTGCATCGCCTCCGCGGCGCGGGTGAAGCTCTGCGCGCGGGCGACGGCCACGAAGTAGCGCAGGTGGCGCAGCTCCACTCAATCCTCCCCGATCATTCCTGCCCGATCATTCCTGCCAGGAATGGTTTTGTTCCCAATCGGTCTTGGACCTCGTTATGCCGCTTCCTTAGAACCGGAAAAAGAGGAAACGCTCAGGGCGAAAGCGGGGATCGGGACGACGCAGTCCCCCCGAGACCACGCCACCCTGCGCAAGACGAGAGCGAGATCCGATCCGGCCCGCACGGCGCGTGGACCGGCAACGACCTCCCTCGTCTCGAGAACAGCCGGCGCGGCAGGGAGGATATCATGCTGGACGATCTGCATCAGGTGGTCGAGAGCGCGGTCGAGGAGAACCCGGAGACCGGCGTGTTCCGGTGCCGGCGGGACATCTTCACCGATCCGACCATCTTTGAACTGGAGATGCAGCACATCTTCGAGGGCAACTGGATCTACCTGGCCCACGAGAGCCAGATCCCGAACCCGAACGACTACTTCACCACCTTCATGGGCCGCCAGCCGGTGGTCATCACCCGCAGCCGCAAGGGCGAGCTGCAGGCCTTCGTCAATGCGTGCAGCCACCGCGGCGCGATGGTGTGCCGGCACAAGCGCGGCAACAAGGCGACCTTCACCTGCCCGTTCCATGGCTGGACCTTCAGCAACGGCGGCAAGCTCCTGAAGGTCAAGGACCCGGAGAATGCCGGCTATCCCGAGAGCTTCAACCGCGACGGCTCGCACGACCTGACCAAGGTGGCGCGCTTCGAGAACTATCGCGGCTTCCTGTTCGGCAGCCTCAACCCCGACGTGAAGCCGCTGACCGAGCATCTCGGGCAGGCGACGCGGATCATCGACATGATCGTCGACCAGTCGCCGGACGGGCTGGAGGTGCTGCGCGGCTCCTCGACCTACGTCTTCGACGGAAACTGGAAGCTCCAGACCGAGAACGGTGCCGACGGCTACCACGTCAGCGCGACGCACTGGAACTACGCCGCCACGACGAGCCGGCGCAAGGAATCGCACGTCGTCGACAAGACCCGCGCCATGGATGCCGGCGGCTGGGCGAAGCAGGGCGGCGGCTTCTACTCGTTCGAGCACGGCCACCTGCTGCTCTGGACCACCTGGGCGAACCCGGAGGACCGGCCGAACTGGGACCGGCGCGGCGAATTGGCCGAGCAGCACGGGCAGGCGATGGCCGACTGGATGATCAACCGCTCGCGCAATCTCTGCCTCTACCCGAACGTCTACCTGATGGACCAGTTCTCGTCGCAGATCCGGACCTACCGGCCGATCGCCGTCGATAAGACCGAGGTGACGATCTACTGCATCGCGCCGCGGGGCGAGGCGCCGGATGCCCGGGCCCGGCGCATCCGCCAGTACGAGGATTTCTTCAACGCCAGCGGCATGGCGACCCCGGACGACCTGGAAGAATTCCGCGCCTGCCAGATCGGCTATCGCGGCCGCGCGGCGCAGTGGAACGACCTCTGCCGCGGCGCCCAGCACTGGATCGAGGGGGCGGACGAGGGGGCGAAGGCGATCGGGCTGACGCCGCTGCTCAGCGGCGCCAAGACCGAGGACGAGGGCCTGTTCGCGATCCAGCACCGCTACTGGATGGATACGATGCGGCGGCACTTGCCGTAAACCGCCGCCCTCTCCCCTCCCCCTTGTGGG
>NZ_JTHF01000114.1 GCF_001043895.1 Methylobacterium indicum | reverse complement strand
CCCCCCGCTGCCGTCCGGGCGGGGCGCCCGGACGGCAGCGGGGGGAGGAACCCGCGGCGATTCGCGGGTCGGACCCCACGCTAGAGCGAAAGTGGGCCATCGTGCGGCGGGCGCCAGGGGGGAGCTGCGATCGGGCAGGCTCGGATTTTGGGCAGGGACGGCGCAAACGGAAGGCCCGGCCCCCTCGCGGGGACCGGGCCTTCTGATTCGATCACGGGATGATGGGGCGGATCAGACCGCGCGCAGCACCGGATGCGCGACGCCGTTGGTCGCGCCGTTCAGGGTCGCCGGGGCGCCGAGGGTCAGGCCCGGGATCTTGATCGCGTCGAGGTCGCCGGCGAGCAGCGACTCGTAGGCGGCGACGTAGGAGCGGGCCATGACGCTCGCGGTGAAGCGGGTCTCGAAGTAGCGGCGCACGCCCTCGCGGCTCATCGCCTTGCAGGTCTCGACCGCGGCGATCGCCTCGTCCATCGACTCGACGACGACGCCCGACACGCCGTCCTTGATGACCTCCGGCACGGAGCCGTTGCGCCATGCGATCACCGGCGTGCCGGCCGACATCGCCTCGATCATCACCAGGCCGAAGGGCTCCGGCCAGTCGATCGGGAAGGCGAGCGCCAGGGCGTTGCCGAGGAAGTCGTGCTTCTGGTCCTCGTTGATCTCGCCGATATACTCGATCAGCGGGTGGTGGGTCATCGGCTCGATGACCTCGTCCCAGTATTCCTGGTCGGCCTTGTCGACCTTGGCGGCGATCTTCAGCTTCACGCCGGAGGCCTTGGCGATCTCGATCGCGCGGTCGGGGCGTTTCTCGGGCGAGATGCGGCCGAGGAAGGCGAGGTAGCCGCCGTCCTTCGGATTGGGCGAGAAGCGGCAATTCTCCGCCGGCAGGCCGTGATGGATGGTCTGGAGCCAGTTCGCGTTCCCGGGCATCGGGCCGCGCTGGTGGTCGGAGATCGACACGAGCGGCATGCCCGTGAAGGTCCGGTAGACCGGCATGAAGTCCGGCACGTCGAGCCGCCCGTGCAGGGTGGTGACGCACTTGTGGTTGAACTCCTCGAACAGCGGATACTGCAGGAGGTCGATGTGGAAGTGGATGACGTCGAACTCGTCCGCCCGCCGGCGCAGGTGATAGAGCATGGCGAGGTGGCTGGCGACGTGGTCGCGGATGCCGGCGAGCCGCAGGCCCTCGGGGCAGCAGGCGACCAGCTTGGCGCTCGTCTCCGAGTCGCCGCTCGCGAACAGCGTGACGTCGTGGCCCTGGCGGACCAGTTCCTCGGTGAGCCACGAGACGACACGCTCGGTGCCGCCGTAGAATTTCGGCGGAACGGCCTCCGCGAGGGGGGCTACCTGGGCAATGCGCACGAGGAAATCTCCTGAGACGCCAAACGGGGGCGGATCAACGTTGGCGGGGACTAAGCAGGATGGGGCCTGAGCGGGACATGAACGAAACCGCGTACCCGCGCTTATTGTTCCGGTGCAGCGCACAACGCCAGGGCGAGCGGACGATCGTTCCCGCCTCCCACAGGGGCGAAGCGCACGACGATGCGACGATTGCGTGAAGCCCCGGTCCCTGCTATGGCACGCGCCTCGCTGAACCGCCCGGCCGTGAGGGCTGCCGTGGCGGTTCGTGTCGCTCCACCATCGATCGATCGACGATCGTCGGGATCCGCCCCGTGGCGGGACTCGGGAGGTGGAGTTCGCGTCAGGAGAGCAAAATGCCCAAGCTGAAGACCAAGTCGGGCGCCAAGAAGCGCTTCAAGATCACCGGGACCGGCAAGGTCATGTACGCCCAGGCCGGCAAGCGCCACGGCATGATCAAGCGGACCACGAAGCAGATCCGCAACCTGCGCGGCACGACCACCCTGTTCGAGGGCGACGCCGCCAACGTGAAGAAGTACTTCCTGCCGAACGCCCGCTAAGGACCGGCTTCGCCAAAGAAGACGCTTCGTCCCGCATCTGTTTCGTAGAAATCCCAGGAGATCACCATGGCCCGCGTCAAGCGCGGCGTGACCAGCCACGCCAAGCACAAGAAGGTTTTCAAGGCCGCCAAGGGCTATTACGGCCGGCGCAAGAATACGATCCGGATCGCCAAGCAGGCGGTCGAGAAGGGCATGCAATATGCCTACCGCGATCGTAAGAACAAGAAGCGCAACTTCCGCGCCCTGTGGATCCAGCGCATCAACGCCGCGGTCCGCCCGCACGGCCTGACCTACTCGCGCTTCATCGACGGCCTGGCCAAGGCCGGCGTGCAGGTCGACCGCAAGGCGCTCTCCGAGCTCGCCATCCACGAGCCGGCGGCCTTCGTCGCCGTGGTCGAGAAGGCGAAGTCCGCTCTGCCGGCCGAGCTCGTCAAGGCGGCCTAACGCCGGTCGCGTCCGGGTCCGCACCCTCGCGCGGGCCCTTCGAAGAGACCACCATCACGGCCCGCCCGCGCGGGCCGTTTTGCGTTGCGCGGGTCGTTTCCGGCGCTCCGGGTTGACGGGGCGGGGCGGCGCGTTGCAGGGCATCCGCGAGCCCGATTGAGCAGACCATGACCGATCTCACCAGCCTCGAAACCGATCTCCTCGCCCAGGTCACCGGCGCCGCCGACGAGGCCGCGCTCGAGGGTGTGCGCGTCGCCGCCCTCGGCAAGAAGGGCGCCGTCTCCGAGCTGCTGAAGACGCTAGGCGGCATGAGCCCCGAGGCCCGCAAGGAGCAGGGGCCGCTGATCAACGGCCTGCGCGACCGCGTCCAGGGCGCGATCCAGTCGCGGCGCGAGACGCTGGCGGAAGCCGCGCTGACGGCGCGGCTGTCCGCCGAGCGGATCGACGTGACCCTGCCGGTGCGCGAGGGGCCCGAGACCCGCGGCCGCATCCACCCGATCACCCAGGTGATGGACGAGATCACGGCGATCTTCGGCGATATGGGCTTCTCGATCGCGGAAGGGCCCGACGTCGAGACCGACGACCTCAACTTCACGGCGCTCAACTTCCCCGAGGGCCATCCGGCCCGGGAGATGCACGACACCTTCTTCCTGCGGCCCGACCGGGACGGGAAGCGCAAGCTCCTGCGCACCCACACCTCGCCGGTGCAGGTCCGCACCATGCGCAACGTGCAGCCGCCGATCCGGGTGATCTGTCCGGGCCGCACCTACCGGCACGATTCCGACCAGACCCACACCCCGATGTTCCACCAGGTCGAGGGCCTGGTGATCGACAAGCAGGCCAACATCGCCCATCTGAAGTGGATCCTGGAAGAGTTCTGCAAGGCGTTCTTCGAGGTCGACAGCGTGAAGATGCGCTTCCGGCCGTCGTTCTTCCCCTTCACCGAGCCCTCGGCCGAGGTCGACATCCAGTGCTCGCGCAAGGGCGGCGAGATCCGCTTCGGCGAGGGCGACGACTGGCTCGAGATCCTCGGCTGCGGCATGGTCCACCCCAACGTGCTGCGCAATTGCGGCCTCGACCCGGATTCCGTCCAGGGCTTCGCCTGGGGCATGGGCATCGACCGGATCGCGATGCTCAAATACGGCATGCCGGACCTGCGCCCGTTCTTCGAGGCGGATGTCCGCTGGCTCGAGCATTACGGCTTCCGGCCCCTCGACATCCCGAGCCTGGTCGGCGGCCTGACCGGCTGATTTTTCTGCCTTCACGAGGCATCCGATGACCGAGAACGAGATCCTGGTGATCGCCGACGAGGTCCTGACTCGCCACCTCGCCGCCTCCGGCTATGAGCGGGCGGAGCTGCGCGCGGGCTACGACCACGACGACGATCCGGCGCTGCTCTTCACTGCCCACTTCAAGCTCGGCTCGGAGGCGGCCGGCGGCGCTGAATCCAGCGCCGCGCACGTGGCTTTGCGGATGACCCTGCTCGAGAAGGGGGAGGAGCGCTTCCCCTATCTCCGGTTCATCTACGCGGACGATTTCGCGGGCGACGAGAACGATGAGGACGACGAGATCGAATGGGATGAGGAAGAGGACGCGTGATGCCGCGCCTCGGCAATCCCCTCGTCTACGATCTCCTCGTCGTCGCCGACCTGCTCTCGGATCAGCGCGGCCGCCGCAACCTGCAGAGGGCCGCGATGCGGCGCGCCGTCAGCAGCGCGTACTACGCGGTGTTCCACGGGGTCTGCTTCATCTGCACGCGCGCTCGGCCTCTGGAGGCGCGATGCTGCGTTGACGGAACCGATCTACCGACTGCTCGATCACGCGCAGATCAGGAAACGGCTGAGCGGGCGCGAGGCAGCCGAGATCAGCGCAGCCGTCGCCGAGATCGGCATCAACTTCGCCGAGCTGCAGGCGCTCCGACATCTGGCGGATTACAGCCCGCCGAGCCTCGACATCAGCCGCGAGGAAGCACGCAGCACGGTCGCCCGCGCTCGCAAGACCATCTCCGACCTCGAATCCCTCGACGACGACCAGTGCCGCCGCCTGGCCGTCCTTCTCATCACCAAGGCCCGGCTCGTCTGAGCCGAGAGGTTTTATCCCGATGAAATTCACCCTCTCCTGGCTCAAGGACCACCTCGACACCGATGCCTCCCTCGACGTGATCGTCGAGACGCTGACCCGCATCGGGCTGGAGGTCGAGCGCGTCGAGGACAAGGCCGCGGATCTCTCGGCCTACCGCATCGCCGCAGTGCTCACCGCCGAGCAGCACCCGAACGCCGACCGCCTGCGGGTCTGCTCCGTCGATACCGGCGAGGGCGCCCCCGTCCAGGTGGTCTGCGGCGCGCCGAACGCGCGGGCCGGCATGAAGACGGTGTTCGCGCCCCCCGGCACCTACGTGCCGGGCAAGAACATCACCCTGTCGGTCGGCGTGATCCGCGGCGTCGAGAGCCGCGGCATGCTGTGCTCGGGCTCCGAGCTCGGCCTGTCGGACGACCATGACGGCATCCTCGATCTGCCCGCCGACGCTCCGGTGGGCCAGGCCTATGCGGCCTTCGCCGGCCTCGACGATCCGGTGATCGAGATCAACCTGACGCCGAACCGGCCCGACTGCACCGGCATCTCCGGCATCGCCCGCGACCTCGCGGCGGCCGGCATCGGCACGCTCAGGCGCGAGCAGCTGGCGCCGGTGCGCGGGGAGGGGGCCTGCCCGGTCACGGTCACCCGCGACTTCGCGCCGGAGGACGCGCACCTCTGCCCGCTCTTCGGGTTGCGGCTGGTGCGCGGCGTCAAGAACGGGCCGTCGCCCGAATGGATGCGCCGGCGCCTGACCGCCATCGGCCTGCGGCCGATCAATGCGCTCGTCGACATCACCAACTACGTCACCTTCGACCGCGGCCGGCCGCTCCACGTCTTCGACGCCGCCAAGGTGAAGGGCGCCCTCACCGTGCGCCGCGCCCGCGAGGGCGAAGAGATCGTGGCCCTCGACGGGCGGACCTACCGGCTCGACGACGGTGCGATCGTCATCGCCGACGAGGCCGGCGTCGAGTCGATCGCCGGCATCATGGGGGCTGAGCATTCGGGCTGCGACGAGGGCACGACCGACGTGCTGATCGAGTCGGCCCTGTGGGACCCGCTCACCATCGCCCGCACGGGGCGCCGCCTCGGCATCGTGACGGATGCTCGCTATCGCTTCGAGCGCGGGGTCGATCCGGCCTTCGCCCTGCCGGGTCTCGATCTCGCGACGAAGCTCGTGCTCGACCTGTGCGGCGGCACCCCGAGCCAGGCCACCGTGTCGGGCGAGGTGCCGGATACCGATCGCATCATCGACTTCCCGTGGACCGAGGTGCGCCGGCTGTCCGGCCTCGACCTGCCGCGGCCCGAGATGAAGGTGACGCTGGAATCGCTCGGCTTCCACGTCGCCGGCTCGGGCGACCGGGTGAAGGTGCTCTCGCCGTCCTGGCGGCCCGACGTCGAGGGCAAGGCCGACCTCGTCGAGGAGATCGTGCGCATCGCCGGCCTCGACCGGATCGAGCCCAAGCCCCTGCCGCGGATCGAGGCGACGGTGATCCGCCCGGTCCTGACGGTGATGCAGAAGCGCACCCGGCAGGCCAAGCGCGAATTCGCCGCCCGCGGCCTCGTCGAGGCGGTGACCTGGTCGTTCATCGCGCATGACGACGCCACCCTGTTCGGCGGCGGCAAGCCGGAACTGGCGCTGGCGAACCCCATCGCCGCCGACCTGTCGGACATGCGCCCGAGCCTGGTCCCGGGTCTCGCCCGCGCTGCGCAGCGCAACGCCGACCGCGGATACGGCGACGTCGCCCTGTTCGAGGTCGGGCAGTGCTTCGCCTCCGACCAGCCCGAGGGCCAGACCACCAAGGCGACGGCGCTCCGCCGCGGCTCCGCCCGCCATGGCGGCGCCGGCCGGCACTGGGACGGCGCGGTCAAGCCCGTCGACGCCTTCGAGGCCAAGGCCGACGCGCTGGCGCTGCTGACCTCCCTCGGCGTGCCGACCGGCGGCCTCCAGGTCGTCGCCGGCGGGCCGGACTGGCTGCATCCCGGCCGCTCCGGCACGCTGCAATTCGGGCCGCGCAACCCGGTCGGGTTCTTCGGCGAGCTGCATCCGCGGGTGCTGAAGGCCCTCGACATCAAGGGCCCGGTGGTGGTGTGCGAGATCACGCTGGACGCCTTGCCGCTCCCGAAGCACCGGCCGACCAAGATGAAGCCGGCCGCCAGCCTGCCGGACTTCCAGCCGCTCACCCGCGACTTCGCCTTCGTGGTCTCGCGCCAGGTCGCGGCCGGCGACATCCTGAAGGCGGTGCAAGGCGCCGAGCGCACCCTCGTGACCGGCATCGAGGTGTTCGACGTCTACGAGGGCGCGGGGATCGGCGAGGACCAGAAGTCCGTCGCCGTGGCGGTGCGGCTCCAGCCGACCGACCGCACCCTCACCGATGCCGAGATCGAGGCGGTGAGCCAAAAAATCGTCGCCGAGGTGACGCGCAAGACCGGCGCGACCCTGCGGGGCTGAGCGAGGCGTCTGGCGGCGCGTCGCGCGCCGCCGGCGGGGACGGACGAGGAGGAGACGGGCATGGCAGGGACGGACATGGCGGCGCCCGATCCGGTCCGGGAGCTCTCGGCGGCGACCTACCTGCCGGAGGAGGCCCTCCGGCGGGCGCTGGCGGCGCCGGAGGTGATCGCCGAGCCGGTCCTGGCGATCCTCGACCGAGCCGCCGACGGCGAGGGCGAGAGCCTGACCGAGCCCGAGCGGACCCTGCTGTTCTGGGGCATCCACGTCCTGGCCTCGGCCCGGAACGTCCGGATCCACGCGCCGCTGATGCGCCTCCTGCGCCGCGACGACGACGCGATCGCGGCGGCGCTCGGCGAGGATTACCCCAGTACCCTGTCGGGCCTGGTCGCCGCCAGCTTCGACGGCGACGTCGAGCGCCTGCTCGGGGCCATCGCCGGCGAGGCGCCGGTCGGCATCGCCCGGATGCAGCTCTTCCATGCGCTGGCGCTGCTCACCGCCGACGGGCGCATCGACCGCGAGGCGGCGAAGGCATTCCTGGTCCGGTTCGATACCGAGCGGCTGGCCTCGCCCGAGGACGAGGAGGTCTGGCAGGGCTGGGAGGACGCGGTCTCGCTCTTGGGCTTCGACGACCTCGTCCCCCGCCTCAAGGCCGCGCGTAAGGACGGCCGCAACGCCGGCAACGTCGTCGATTGGGAGACGGTGCAGGAGACCCTGAAGGAGGCCCGCCTGCGCCCGAAGAGCCGCCAGCGCTTTGACGACCTGCTGATCGACTATCTCGACGACCCGATCGGCGCGCTGGAGCACACCCGCGAGGGCGCCGACGCTCACCGGCCCGACCTCGACGAGGACGGTTTCCCGATCCCCGAGCGCAATCCCTATCGTGATGTCGGCCGCAACGATCCCTGTCCCTGCGGCAGCGGCAAGAAGTTCAAGAAGTGCTGCCTCGACAAGGTCGAGCAGGGATTCGCGGCCCTGCCGCCGCTGCCGCGGGGGCGCTGAGGATCCGGCGGCGGTACGATCGGATTTTCGGAATATCCCTTCCGACAACGGGATCACCAGCCCCCGCGGCGGACCCGCAAGTCCCGCATGCCCGAGCGGGGCCGGTTTCCGCATCACGCAGCGATCGCCGAGCGATCGATGGGACACTGCTGGATGCGCCGTGAGCCGGCGTCAGTGCACCGTCCACCTATCTCACGCCGAGCAATCGTTCGAAGTCGTGGCAACCAATGCGCGACGCGCCCGCTCTCGCGTCGAGCCAAAATTTGCGCATTCTGCCTTCATATGAGGCAGTGCCAAGTCTGTCAGCCACACGCTCTGATCCTGCCGATGCTTGGTTTTCGCTTCGGGCGTTCCCAGCCTCATGAGAGGAAACAGGCGTCTCGACGATCCCACGTACCGAATTGATCATGCCGCCAGTAATATTGGACTTGATCAAAAAAATATTGCTGAATTTACGAAACGTTCCGGAACCTGTCGTAGCGTCCGGTCCACGTTGGCGATCGATAGTGACGGACGGTCCGATGAGAGTTCCCTTGCGTGCGCGGCTGTATGGCGGCTTCGCGATCCTGGCGGTGCTGGTCGCGGTGATGGGTGGCTTCTCGTACCGGCAGACCGGCCAGCTCGACGATTTGTTCACGCAGAAAGCGCAGCTCGAGCAGGCGGCGCGGGAGCTCTACACGCTGAACGGCCTGACCGAGCGCTTCGCGGCCCAGAGCCTCAAGTACCGGACGACGCAGACCGCCGAGATGGCCGCCGGGATGCAGGCGAGCCTGTCCGAGGCCTCGCAGCTCGCCGACGGGCTGATGAAGCGCGCCTTGTCGGACGAGCGGCGGGCGCTTTACGCCGACCTGCGCGAGAGGTCGAACCGCCTCGCCGCGGAGGTGCCGAAATTCGTCGCGCTCGGCGTGCAGATCCGCGACAACAAGGCCGGCGTCTACACCGCGGGCGACGACCTGACCAAGGCCTCGGGGGCCCTCGTTGCCCAGCTGCGTGCGGGTGGCGACGAGGAGATCCTGGCCCAGGCGGTCGAGATCGAGCGGATCCTGCTGCTGTTCCGGGTGATGAACTGGCGCTTCCTCGCCACCACGGATCCGAAGACCCGCACGCTCTCGGCCGGACACTTCACCAGCGCCGAGGCGACGATCGGCAAGCTGAAGACCCTGAACCTGAGCCCGGCGCAGAAGCGCGACCTCGGCACCCTGGAGGAGACGCTGCATCGCCTCAACGGCCACATCACGGCGGCGGCCGCCGCGATGCTGGAGAGCGAGGCCCTCTACGACCGAAACCTGAAGCCCCAGGCCGAGGCCATCGCCGCCGCCGGCACGCTGGTGCGCGGCAAGCTCGACGCGGCGCTCGAGACGATCAGCGATCACAGCCTCGCCACGATGGACTCCGCCAAGGGGGTGCAGGCCGGACTCCTGGCGGTCATCCTGGCGATCAGCCTCACCCTGGCGATCCTGATCGCCCGCGGCATCACCCGCCCGATCTCCGGCATGACCCGCGCGATGAGCCGCCTGGCCGCGGGCGAGACCGCCGTCGCGATCCCGTCCCAGGACGCCACCGACGAGATGGGCGAGATGGCCCGCGCCGTGGAGGTGTTTCGCCAGAACGCGATCACGCGGCTCGCGCTCGAGGCCGACCAGGCGGCGCAGGCCTCCGCCCGCCAGCGCCGGGCCGACCGGGTCGACGCCCTCGTGCTCGCGTTCCAGCAGCGGGTCGCCGGCTCGCTCGGGATCGTGACCTCGGCGGCCACCGAGCTCGACGCCACCGCCCGCTCGATGAACCAGGTCGCCGACGGCACCAACGCCCAGGCGGTCGCCTCCAGCGCCGCCGCCGAGGAGACCTCCGCCAACGTCCAGACCGTCGCCTCCGCGGCGGAGGAGATGGTGGCCTCCTTGCGCGAGATCGAGCGCCAGGTGATCCAGTCGCGCGAGATTGCCGGCCATGCCGCGAAGGAGGCCGAGGCCACGAACGGCGCCATGGCGAGCCTCGGCACCGCGGCGACCCAGATCGGCGCCGCCGTCACCACGATCTCGGCCATCGCCGACCAGACGAACCTGCTGGCCTTGAACGCCACCATCGAGGCGGCCCGGGCCGGGGCGGCCGGCCGCGGCTTCGCGGTGGTGGCCGCCGAGGTCAAGGAACTCGCCGGCCAGACGGCGCGGGCGACCGAGGAGATCGGCGGGCAGATCGCGGCGATCCAGGCCGCCACCGGTCAGGCGGGGGCCGCCATCCGGCAGATCGGCGGCACGATCGCGGCGCTCAACGAGATCAGCAGCGCCATCGCGGCGACGGTGGTGGAGCAGACCGCGGCGACGGCCGAGATCTCCCGCAACGCCACCGAGGCGGCCCGCGGGACCCAGGACGTCTCGTCGAGCGTCTCCCGCGTGCTGTCGCTCGCCGACCAGACCGGCGGCGCCGCCTCCCAGGTGCTCGCGGCCGCCGCCGAGCTGGCGACGCAATCGCTGACTGTCAAGCAGGAGGTCGACGGCTTCCTGGGCGAGATCCGGGCGGCGTAAGGAGTGGATCTCCACCCCGATTCGGGGTCGGCCGGGTGGCGATACCCGGCCTCACTCGTCATCGGGGGGCTCTCGCCCGGTCGATCCGCTGGGCATTCATCGCCCGTACAGAAACGTCCCGCAGAGGCTCGGGCCTGACTCGCCGGTCGGGCGCGCCTCGCCCGTGAAGGCGGCGAGGTTCAGCGAGCGGCCGGCATCGCTCCGGTAGACGACGATCCAGCGTACCGGCGAGCCGCACAGCCGATTGCCGCGCAGCAGAACCGGATCGGCCGGCCGCGTCACCTTGAGGATGCGGGCGGGCACCGGCCCCGTGGTGGTGCCGAAGGCCGGATCATCGGCCGCGATCGCGAGCGGGAACGACTTGCCCGCCGCGGACAACCGCGTCGGCGACAGGGTGATGTCGCCAGTGATCGCCATGGCGGTCGTGCTCGTCGCCGACCAGCGCTCCACCCCCGGCGCCGCCAGGACCGGACAGGCGGCGAGCAGCGAGGCAATCATCAGACCCGTTCGCCTCATGCGGGCGTCCTCCCGAATCCCGTCGTCGATCTCGCGCCGGCTGCCCTCAGCCCTCCGTCCCGCTCAGCGGGTTGCCCGGGTCCCAGGCATAGGACAGGGTCTCGAAGCGTAGCGACCGGGTGTCGACCATCAGCAGGCGCCCGACCAGCGGCTCGCCGAAACCCGCGACGGCGCGGATCACCTCCAGCGCCATCAGCGAGCCCATCAGGCCGGCCAGCGCGCCGAGCACCCCGGCCTCGGCGCAGGTCGGCACCGATCCCGCGGGCGGCGGGCTCGGGAAGAGGCAGCGATAGGTCGGGTTCGGCCGGCCGTCGGCGCCGGTCTCGTGGGCCCGGATCGTGGTGAGCGAGCCGTCGAACTGGCCGAGCGCCGCGGTCACCAGCGGCCGGCCGGCCCGGTAGCAGGCATCCGAGACGGCGTAGCGGGTCGAAAAATTGTCCGAGCCGTCGGCGACGAGGTCGTACCCGGCGATGAGCCCCTCGGCATTCTCAGGCGTCAGCCGGGTGGCGTGGGTCTCGACCCGCACGTTCGGGTTGAGGCGCGCGACGGCCTCGGCCGCACTCTCGACCTTCGGCCGGCCGATATCCGGCGTGCCGTGGATCACCTGGCGCTGGAGGTTCGAGAGCGAGACCGTGTCGTCGTCGACGATACCGATCGTGCCGATACCGGCGGCGGCCAGGTACTGGATCAGCGGTGCGCCGAGGCCGCCGGCCCCGATCACCAGCACGCGGGCGGCCTTGAGCCGGACCTGGCCGGGGCCGCCGACCTCCCGCAGCACGATGTGGCGGGCGTAGCGTTCGATCTCGTCGGGGCTGAGCGCGGTCATCCGGGTTGATTAAGCGAGAGGCCGGGCGCGGGGAAGGCCCTCGGGATGCACGGTTCCGTTGCGCAGTTGTCTTGTCAGGTTCTCTTGTCAGGTTCTCTTGCGCGGCGTTCGGCGCTACGGCTCGCGGCGACCGATCCTCGAGCCCGCGGACCCGCCCCGTGACCGACGCCCCATCCTCCGCCCATTCCCCGGTGGCCCTGGCCCAGGGGCTGATCCGCTGTCCCTCGGTGACGCCGCAGGAGGGCGGGGCGCTCGCCTACCTGGCCGAGATCCTGACCGCGGCCGGATTCACGGTCGAGCGGCCGGTCTTCTCGGAGCCGGGCACGCCCGACATCGAGAACCTCTATGCCCGCCTCGGCGAGGGGCCGTGCCTGCTGTTTGCCGGCCATACCGACGTGGTGCCGCCGGGCGACGCCGCGGCCTGGCGCCACGACCCGTTCGCTGGCGCCATCGAGGGCGGCGAGCTGTTCGGCCGCGGCGCGGTCGACATGAAGGGCGGCATCGCCTGCATGCTGGCGGCGGTGCTGGCCTTCCTCGGCCGGCGGGGGCCGGATTTCGGCGGCGCCATCGCGTTCCTGATCACCGGTGACGAGGAGGGACCGGCGGTGAACGGCACCGTCAAGCTCCTCGACTGGGCGCGGGCGCGGGGCGAGCTTTTCGCCCATTGCCTGCTCGGCGAGCCGACCAACCCGGACACGCTCGGCGAGATGATCAAGATCGGCCGGCGCGGTTCGCTGACGGCCAACCTCACCGTGCACGGGGTCCAGGGCCACGTCGCCTATCCGCACCGGGCCGAGAACCCGATTCCCGGCCTCCTGCGCCTGGCGCAGGGGCTGCTGGCCGAGCCGCTCGATGCGGGAACCGCGCATTTCGACGCCTCGAACCTCGAATTCACCACGATGGATGTCGGCAATCCGGCGACCAACGTGATCCCGGCCGAGGCGCGGGCGACCTTCAACATCCGCTTCAACGACCTCTGGACGCCCGAGACCCTGGCCGCCGAGCTGGAGCGGCGCCTGGCCGCCGCCGCCGGCAACACGGTGCGCTACAGCCTCGATATCCGCCCGACCAACTCCGTCGCCTTCCTGACCCAGCCCGACGCCTTCGTGGAGCAGGTGGCGGACGCGATCGAGGCCGAGACCGGCCGCCGGCCCGCCCTCTCGACCACCGGCGGCACCTCGGATGCGCGCTTCATCAAGAATGCCTGCCCGGTGATCGAGTTCGGCCTCGTCGGGCGGACGATGCACCAGATCGACGAGCGGGTGGCGGTCGCCGACCTCGACCGGCTGGCGGCGATCGTCGGCCGCGTGCTCGACGCGTACTTCCCGCAGAATGCTGCGACGCAGCGCCAGGCTTGACCGATCTTAGACGAAAGTTGAATCTGGCGGCCTCGATCCCGGAGGCCGCCGATGTTCCTGAGCGCTGACGATGTGGCCCGCTCGCTGCGCGGCACCGCCGGGCTGATGGGCCGACGGCCCGATGCCCTGCGCCATTTCGACATGAGCGAGCGCGGCTTCTGGCGCTCCTTCGGGGCCGTCTGGCTGACCGCCCCGGCCCTCACGGTGGCGCTCGCCCTGGAGCGCGGGACCGGCACGGCGCTCTTTCGGCTCGACCACGTCACCCTGGCGGCGATCGCCGGGATCGCCGCGGGCTTCCTCGCGGTGCCGCTCGCCATGATCGCGGTCCTGCGCCGTCTCGGCCGGACCCGGGTCTACGTGCCCTTCGTGGTCGTCACCAACTGGTGCCTGGCGGCGGGGCTGGTGGTGCTGACCCTGCCGGGCAGCCTGCTGCTCCTCGGTCTCGCCACGCCGGGTCTCGCGGAACTGTATGCCGCCGCCTTCGTGATGGTAGCGCTATGGCTGCACGGTCGCGCCGCCCGGGCGATCCTCGACCTGCCGGGGCCCGCCGCGGCGCTGGTCACGCTCGTGTGCTTCGGGCTTGTGGTGGGATTGGCCGGAGGGGTCCACGCGCTGCTGGTCTGAACCGGCGCCGAGCGGAGCGTGCCCGTCGGCACGATCCGGCCTATGGCCGTCCTCGGTATCCTCCCGGGCCCGTTTCAAGGGGGTTCGAAACTCCCGGCTGACGACGGCACGGGGGAGGGAGGAGCGGACGCTGCAGTCGATTCGCGACATTCGTGTTCGGGCGACCGGGATTCCGGTCCGTGGCGAGCCCCGGCTGTCGCGGTGCGTCGTCGAGACCGGGCCGATCCGACGGGCGGCGCGGATCGCCCCCGCTCTCACCGCCCCATCAGGGTCTCGACATGGGCGGCGACCGACTTCGACAGGCCGATGAGATCGTAGCCGCCTTCGAGCAGCGAGACGACCCGGCCGCCGCAGCGGCGGTCGGCGATCTCCATCACGGCCCGGGTCGCCCAGGCGAAGTCGGCCTCGGTGAGCTTCAGGTTGGCGAGAGGATCGCGCCAATGGGCGTCGAACCCGGCCGAGATCACGATCAGGTCGGGGCGGAACGCCTCGAGGCGCGGCAGCACGCCGTGGCTGAAGGCCTCCCGGAAGGTGTCGCCGTCGTCCCCCGCATGCAGCGCCACGTTGACGATGGTGTCGTGCTCGCCGCGCTCGGAGGGCGCGCCGGTGCCGGGAAACAGCGGCATCTGGTGGGTCGAGGCGTAGAGCACGCTCGGATCGTCCCAAAAGATGTCCTGCGAGCCGTTGCCGTGGTGGACGTCCCAATCGACCAGCGCCACCCGGGCGGCGCCGTGGTGCCGGCGCGCGTGGCGGGCCGCCACCGCGGCGGTGTTGAACAGGCAGAAGCCCATGGCGCGCTCGCGCTCGGCGTGGTGGCCGGGCGGGCGCATCGCCGCGAAGGCGTTGGCGACGCGGCCCTCCATCACCTCGTCGACCGCCCGCACCGCGGCCCCGAGCGCCCGGCGCGCCGCCTCCAGCGAGCCCGGGGACATCACGGTGTCGGAATCGATGCCGACCAGCCCCTCGTCCGGCGCCACGGCGGCGATGGCCGCGACGTAGTTCTCCGGGTGGGCGAGCCCCGCGACCGAGAGGTCGGCGAGCGGCGCCTGCTCGCGCACGAGAGCCGCGAAGCGCTCGTCCTCCAGGGCCCGCTCGATCACCCGGATTCGGTCGGCCCGCTCGGGGTGGCCCGGCGGCGTGTCGTGGTCGAGGGAAGCCGGATGGCAGAGATAGAGCGTCGTCATCGTGCCCGCTTCGCGCGTTCCCCCGGGCCGGTCGTGCGACGGCCCATCCCTGGGGAGCACCGTGGCAGGGCCATGGCCCCGACGCAACACACGGCCGGCATCGTGCACAGCGGCGCGCCTCTTCGCTTCGCGCGCCAAAGGCCACGCTTTACCGTCGAGGACGACTGATTCGCCTGCTCGACAAGGTTTTTCCCCGATGCGCCGCCCCCGCCCCGCCCTCGCGCTCGTTCTGACGGGGGCCCTCCTGGCGCTGCCGGGCTGCATGTATCGCGCCACGCCCGATCCCGAATTGTCGGCCCGGGACAAGGAGTGGATGGCGATGGTGCCGGAGCCCGAGGTCGACCGGCGCTTCGCCCGCTACATGATCGAGGATCCTACGGCCGAGGCCCCCGGCACCATCGTGGTCGAGACGAAGGAGCGCCAGCTCTACTATGTCCTGCCCGACCGCAAGGCGATCCGCTACGGCGTCACCGTGGGCGACGAGGCCTATGGCTGGTCCGGCACGGCGCGGATCTTCCGCAAGGCCGCTTGGCCGGACTGGCACCCGCCGGCCGAGATGATCAAGCGCTGGCCCCACGTCCACGCGATGCAGGGCGGTCCCGCCAACCCTCTCGGCGCCCGCGCCCTCTACCTGGCGGACGGTACCGGCAAGGACACGCTCTACCGCATCCACGGCACCAACGAGCCGGAGCGGATCGGCCAGGCGGCCTCCTCCGGCTGCATCCGCATGCGCAACATCGACGTGGTCGACCTGTACAACCGGGTCGGCGCGGACGCGAAGGTGATCGTGCGGTAGGACGGCTCCTCTTGATCAGGCCTCGTATGGGGCCGCTTCCCGGCAGACGATCCGGTCTGCCGGGGACCATGCCGGATCGCAATCGCCCGTTCCTCGCAACGCTTTGGCAACGCCATCCCGTTGCCGGGCTTTAACCTGAACAAGGATTCAGATCCCGCCGTTAACCTGTCGAAGCCCTCCCGCCCCGCATAGTCCTTCTCACACAGGGACAAGCACCGGCACAACAAAGGCCGGGGAGGCATAGGCAGATGATCAACGCTTCGCTGCAACACTTCTGCAACCGTATCCTGGCTGCCGGCACCCTCGGCCTCGAGGACGTGCGCGAGCTCGGCCGGACCGTGCTGCCCGACGGGCTGACTTGCCGCGACGAGGCCGACATGCTGTTCGCCCTCGACCGGGCGGTCCCGGTGGCCGACGCTGCCTTCGCCGACTGGCTGGTCGCCGCGGTGGTCGATTTCGCGGTCTGGGGCGAGCGCCCGACCGGGCACATCGACGCCGATACCGCCCACTGGCTCGCCGCCTCGCTCGGCTGCGGCCGCGGGCCGACCGCGACCGGCGCCCGCATCGCCGTCGAGGTGGTGCGCGAGGCCGAGACCAACGACGCGGTGCTGATCGGCTTTGCCCTCAAGGCCAACCGGGCGCGGGCCGGGGGCGACGAGGCGGAGGAGATCCTGGCCTACGCCATTGCCGCGTGATGACGGGCTTTCGCCCTGCTGCGCTGCGTGACGACAGGCTTTCGCCCTTTCGCGCCGCGTGACGGCACAGGGCTGCGTCAGAGCCAGTTCTCGACCGACAGCCCGCCGATACGCCGAAACTCCGCCTCGTTCGCCGTCACGAGCGGAACCTCGAGCGCGAGCGCCTGAGCCGCGATGAGGAGATCGTTCGGTCCGATCGGCCGACCCGCAGCCTCGAGATCGGCGCGAATTCTTCCATAGATGACATCGGCGGGAGTCTCGAACGGAACCACGTCGATCGCTGCCAGCACGGCTTCGAGCTGACGGAGAAGGCGAGCCGACCCCCGCTTCGCGCAGCCGTAGCGGAGTTCCGCGACCGAGACGATGCTCGTCGCGATGCCTTTGCTGCCGACCCGTGCGATCTGCCGGGCCACGGCACCGGACGGGTTGCGGATCAGATCGGAGAGGATGTTCGTATCGAGCAGGAAGCGCGGGCCGCTCATAGCGGATCATCGTCCAGGGGCGGCAGCGTCTTGTCGAAGTCTGGGAAATCCTCCTCGATCGGCTCCAGGGTCGCCAGGACCTCCAGAAGGTCCTTCTTGCCGATCGGCTCCAGGATGAGGCGGTCGCCATCGCGGCTGATGCGGACCCGGTCCCCGGGCAAGGCGAATTCGGCCGGGATGCGCACGGCCTGGCTGCGATTGTTGCGGAACAGCTTCACCTCCCGCGCCTGCGGTATCGGGGTCGGTCTCGCCATGCTGGCACCTCGAAATGGCATATGCCAAGCATATACCTCCCGCTCGTCGGCCTCCAGAGCTTTCGCGTGGGGTCATGCGACCCGCAGCTCCCGTCGATCCACCCGCGCAACGCTTTGGAAACGCCGTCCCGTTGCCGGGCTTTAACCTGAACAGGGATTCAGATCCCGCCGTTAACCTGTCGAAGCCCTCCCGCCCCGCATAGTCCTTCTCACACAGGGACAAGCACCGGCACAACAAAGGCCGAGGAGGCATAGGCAGATGATCAACGCTTCGCTGCAACACTTCTGCAACCGTATCCTCGCGGCCGGCACCCTCGGCCTGGAGGACGTGCGCGAGCTCGGCCGGACCGTACTGCCCGACGGGCTGACCTGCCGCGACGAGGCCGACATGCTGTTCGGTCTCGACCGGGCGGTCCCGGTGGCCGACGCCGCCTTCGCCGACTGGCTGGTCGCCGCGGTGGTCGATTTCGCGGTCTGGGGCGAGCGCCCGACCGGGCACATCGACGCCGATACCGCCCACTGGCTCGCCGCCTCGCTCGGTTGCGGCCGCGGGCCGACCGCGACCGGCGCCCGCATCGCCGTCGAGGTGGTGCGCGAGGCCGAGACCAACGACGCGGTGCTGATCGGCTTTGCCCTCAAGGCCAACCGGGCGCGGGCCGGGGGCGACGAGGCGGAGGAGATCCTGGCCTACGCCATTGCTGCATGAAGACGGACTCCGCCCTTCTGCGCCGCGTGACGACGGGCTTCGCCCTGCTGGGCCGCGTGAAGGGGTTCGCCCCTTTGGCCGAGAACAGCCGGCTTTGCGCCGCGCGCGCCATGCTTTAACGGGGATGAGCTTGGGTGTGATCCACCCCGGCCCGGCTTCTCCTCAAGGCTCGAGTGCGCGCTCCGATGTTCGACAAGATCCTGATCGCCAACCGCGGCGAGATTGCCTGCCGCATCATCAAGACGGCGCGCCGGATGGGGATCAAGACGGTGGCGGTCTATTCCGACGCCGACCGCGACGCGCTGCACGTCGCCATGGCCGACGAGGCGGTGCATATCGGCCCGGCCGCCGCGGCCCAGTCCTACCTCGTCATCGACAAGATCGTGGAGGCCTGCAAGCAGACCGGCGCGCAAGCGGTGCATCCCGGCTACGGCTTCCTCTCCGAGCGCGAGGCCTTCCCGAAGGCGCTCGAAGCCGCCGGCATCGTGTTCATCGGCCCGAACCCGGGCGCCATCGCCGCCATGGGCGACAAGATCGAGTCGAAGAAGGCGGCCTCCGCGGCAAGCGTCTCGACCGTGCCGGGCTTCCTCGGGGTGATCGAGAGCCCGGAGCACGCCGTCACCATCGCCGACGAGATCGGCTATCCGGTGATGATCAAGGCCTCGGCCGGTGGCGGCGGCAAGGGCATGCGCATCGCGCATTCGGCGGATGAAGTCGCGGAGGGCTTTGCCCGCGCCCGCTCCGAGGCCGCCTCGTCCTTTGGCGACGACCGGGTCTTCGTGGAAAAGTTCATCACCGATCCGCGCCACATCGAGATCCAGGTCATCGGCGACAAGCACGGCAACGTCGTCTATCTCGGCGAGCGCGAGTGCTCGATCCAGCGCCGCAACCAGAAGGTCATCGAGGAGGCGCCCTCGCCGCTCCTCGACGAGGCCACCCGCCGCAAGATGGGCGAGCAGGCCGTGGCCCTGGCCAAGGCCGTGAACTACGATTCCGCCGGCACCGTCGAGTTCGTCGCCGGACAGGACAAGTCGTTCTACTTCCTCGAGATGAACACCCGGCTCCAGGTCGAGCACCCGGTGACCGAGATGATCACCGGCCTCGACCTCGTCGAGCTGATGATCCGGGTCGCCGCCGGCGAGACGCTGCCGGTCACCCAGAACGACGTGAAGCTCAACGGCTGGGCGGTGGAGAGCCGGGTCTACGCCGAGGATCCGACCCGCAACTTCCTGCCCTCGATCGGCCGGCTCACCACCTACCGGCCGCCGGAGGAGGGCGAGTTCGGCGAGGCGATCGTGCGCAACGACACCGGCGTCGAGGAGGGGAGCGAGATCGCGATCCACTACGACCCGATGATCGCCAAGCTCGTCACCTGGGCGCCGACCCGCGCCGAGGCGATTGCTTCGCAGGCCCAGGCCCTCGACGCCTTCGCGATCGACGGCATCCGCCACAACATCCCGTTCCTCTCGGCGCTGATGCACCATCCGCGCTGGCAGGAGGGCCGGCTCTCCACCGGCTTCATCGCCGAGGAGTTTCCGAACGGGTTCGAGGCCCCGAAGCCCGAGGGCGAGGTGGCGCGCCGGATGGCGGCGGTGGCGGCTGCGATCGACCACCTGCAGAACGAGCGCAAGCGCGGCATCTCGGGCCAGATGCGCGAGCCCTACCTGCTGCGCTTCGAGCATGAGCGGGTGGTAATGCTCGGCGACCAGCGCTTCGAGGCGATCGTCGAGACCACCAACGACGGGGTCTCGGTCGCCTTCGCCGACGGGACCGAGTGGCAGGTCGACAGCGACTGGCTGCCGGGCGAGCCGGTCTGGACCGGCCTGATCGACGGCGAGATGGCGGCGGTTCAGGTCCGGTCCCTCCTGAACGGCGTGCTGCTGCACCACGCGGGCGCTGCCGCCGAGGCCCGAGTCTATACCAAGCGCGAGGCGGAACTCGCCGCCCTGATGCCGGTCAAGGAGGTCGGCGGCTCGGGCAAGCAGCTGCTCTGCCCGATGCCGGGGCTGGTGAAGAGCATCATGGTCACCCCCGGCCAAGAGGTGAAGGCCGGCGAGCCGCTGGCGATCGTCGAGGCGATGAAGATGGAGAACGTGCTGCGCGCCGAGCGCGACGGCACCGTCCAGACCATCCAGGCCAAGGAAGGCGACAGCCTCGCGGTCGACGCGGTGATCCTCGAATTCGCCTGACCGGTTGGTCGTGCCGCTCTACTTCGCCTACGGCTCCAACATGGACCGGGCCGCCATGGCCCGGCGCTGCCCCGCCTCGCGGGTCCTCGGCCTCGGCCGGCTCAACCGCCACCGCCTGGTGATCATGCGCGAGGGCTACGCCTCGGTGGAGCGCTGGCCTTCGGGCACGGTCTGGGGCGTGCTGTGGGATCTGGCGCTCAGCGACGTGCCCGCCCTCGACCGCTACGAGGGCGTGGCGAGCGGGCTCTACGTCAAGGCGCAGCAGCCCGTCTCGACCGAGGGCGGGGTGCGGCGGGCGCTGGTCTATCTCGGCCGCGGCAATGGCGGCGTGCCGCGACCGGGCTACCTGGAAGGCGTGATCGCGGCGGGCCGGGAGAACGGGTTGCCGGAGATCTATCTGAAGGGATTGGCGGCGCTGAAGCGCTGAACGCCAAAAACCCTCCCCCCTCTGCGGGGGAGGGTTGAGCCGCAGTGCCCTACGAAGCGCGGGGAACCAGCGTCACCGCTCCGCTTTCGGGATCGTAGCTCACGCCCCGATAGAAGCAGGACCGCCGCCCGGTATGGCAGCACCCGCCATCGCCACCGACGCGCACCCGCAGCAGCAGCGCGTCCTGGTCGCAATCGACCCGCATCTCGACGAGCGTCTGGATCTGCCCGCTGGTGGCGCCCTTGTGCCAGAGCTCCCCGCGCGAGCGCGACCAGTACCAGGCCTCGCCGGTGGCGAGCGTGCGCGCCAGCGACTCGGCGTTCATGTGGGCGAGCATCAGCATCTCGCCGGTATCGGCATCGACCGCGACTGCAGTGATCAGGCCGTCCGGGCCGAAGCGCGGCGTGAAGGTCTCGCCTTCTTCCAGCTCGCGCTTGGAGCCGGGCGGGGCGAAGGTGGGGAGCAGGGTCATCGCCGGTCGCGCACGAGGGTGAGGAAGCGGACCTGTTCGGTCGGGTCTTGCTTGAAGACGCCGGTGAACTGGGTGGTGATGGTCGAGACGCCGGATTTCTGCACGCCGCGCATCGCCATGCACAGGTGCTCGGCCTCCACCATCACGGCGACGCCGCGGGGATGCAGCACCGAATCGATGACGTCGGCGATCTGGGCGGTCATCGTCTCCTGGGTCTGGAGGCGGCGTGCGAAGGTGTCGACCACCCGGGCGAGCTTGGAGAGGCCGACGACGCCGCGGCGGGGATAGTAGGCGATGTGGGCGTGGCCCATGAACGGCACCATGTGGTGCTCGCAATGGGAGTGGAACGGGATGTCGCGCACCAGCACGATGTCGGAATAGCCCTCGACCTCCTCGAACACCCGGTCGAGAATGGCGTCGGCGTCCTGGCGGTAGCCGCCGAAGATCTGCTCGTAGGCCTTCACCACGCGCTTGGGCGTCTCGATCAGGCCCTCGCGGTCCGGGTCGTCGCCGGCCCAGCGCAGCAGGGTGCGCACGGCGGCCTCGGCCTCCTGGCGGGTCGGCCGTTCGGTGACCGGCGCCGGCCGGGGGGCGTCGCTGCGCTTGTCGGCCGCCTCCGGGGCCCGGACCGACAAGGACTTCAGCACCGCGTCCATCACGCCTCCAAGATCGTGGGCAAGATCGTGTCGACCCGAAAATCCGGCTCGTCGGGGTCGTCCTGCCGTCGCGTCATTCGCACCGCGACCCGGCCGCGTCTCGCGGAACCGGGCATCGCCGCCTATATCACGGGTCCGGCTCGGCCGCGCAATGCGCCGGGGGCGCGGCAGGTCCTTGCGCCCCGATGCATCCGCCCGTCAAGCCAAAGTCGGACCCGTCCGGTCAAGCCCGATTCGTCAGTCCGGTGGCCCCTCTCGCCCAAAGTACGACTGCCATGCTCGACGACATCTACAACGCCCGCATCCTTGCCCTTGCGGCGGACATCCCCCGCCTCGGCCGGTTGCCGGCGCCGGGAGCGAGCGCGTCCAAGCATTCGAAGCTGTGCGGCTCGACCGTGACCGTCGACCTCGCCACCGAGGGCGATACGGTCACCGACTTCGCCCACGACGTGAAGGCCTGCGCGCTCGGCCAGGCCGCCTCCTCGCTGATGGCCCGCCATGCCGTCGGGGCGAGCGCCGACGAGCTGCGCGCGTTGCGCGACACCGTGCGGCGGATGCTCAAGGAGGGCGGCCCGGCGCCCGGGGGCAAGTTCGCCGACTTCGCCGTGCTGGAGCCGGTGCGGGACTTCAAGGCCCGCCACGCCTCGACGCTGCTCACCTTCGACGCCGTGGTCGATGCGCTCGACCAGATCGCCGCCAGGAAAGAGGCGGTGCCGGCATGAGCCCGGCCCGCCGCGCGGCGCATCTCGCCATCCGCGGCTACCAGCTCTCGCTGTCGGGCCTCGTCGGGCGCCAGTGCCGGCACTGGCCGTCCTGCTCGGCCTACACCGACGAGGCGATCCAGCGCCACGGCCTGTGGGCCGGCGGCTGGATGGGGTTCGCCCGGATCTGCCGCTGCGGCCCGCTCGGCACCCACGGCATCGACCTCGTGCCCGAGACGCTCCCGCCCGGAGCCTGGCACCGCCCCTGGGCCTATGCCCGCTGGCGCGGGGTCAACGCCCCGCCGCCGCTCTGCGAGAGCGTCGAGGGCTAACGGTAGCCAGGGGCGCGAAGGCGCGGAACTGTGTCTGACATGTCCCGTCATCGCTGGTATAGGGCGCCGGTCCGGTGCGCGGCCGAATCGAGCCCGCCGGACTTCGTGTCCACCCCCCGGCTTACCTGCACCGTGCGCAGGAGTGAGCCCCGAGGAGTCCTTTGAAGACCATGCCGATCCTGACATTCCCCGATGGCGCCACCCGTTCGTTCGACGGCGCCGTCACCGGCCGCGCCGTCGTCGAGGGCATCGCCAAGTCGCTCGCCAAGCGCACCGTCGCCATGGCCCTCGACGGGACCGTCCGCGACCTCGACGACACGATCGCCCAGGATGCCCGCATCGAGTTCCTCGACCGCACCGACCCGCGGGCGCTCGAGCTGATCCGTCACGATTGCGCCCACGTGCTGGCGGAGGCCGTGCAGTCGCTGTGGCCCGAGACGCAGGTCACGATCGGCCCGGTGATCGAGAACGGCTTCTACTACGACTTCCACCGCGAGACCCCGTTCTCGCCGGACGATTTCCCGGCGATCGAGGCGCGGATGCGCGAGATCATCGCCCGCGACGCTCCCTTCACCAAGGAGGTCTGGGCCCGCGACGACGTGCGCACGCTGTTCGAGCAGAAGGGCGAAAACTTCAAGGTCGAGCTCGTCGACGCGATCCCGCCGGGCGAGGACCTGCGGATCTACCGCCAGGGCGAGTGGTTCGACCTCTGCCGCGGCCCGCACATGACCTCGACCGCCAAGATCGGCGGTGCCTTCAAGCTGATGAAGGTGGCGGGCGCCTATTGGCGCGGCGATTCGACGAAGCCGATGCTGAGCCGGATCTACGGCACGGCCTGGGCGAACCAGGCGGACCTCGATGCCTACCTGAACCGCCTGGCCGAGGCCGAGCGCCGCGACCACCGCAAGCTCGGCCGCGAGATGGACCTCTTCCACTTCCAGGAGGAGGGGCCGGGCGTGGTGTTCTGGCATCCGAAGGGCTGGACGCTGTTCCAGTCGCTGATCGCCTATATGCGCCGGCGCCTGAAGGGCGACTATGCCGAGGTGAACGCGCCGCAGATCCTCGACAAGGCCTTATGGGAGACCTCCGGCCACTGGGACTGGTACCGGGAGAACATGTTCGTCACGAAGACCGAGGACGACCGCGTCTTCGCGATCAAGCCGATGAACTGCCCCGGCCACGTCCAGATCTTCAAGCACGGGCTCAAGTCGTACCGCGACCTGCCGCTGCGCATGGCCGAGTTCGGCGCGGTCTCGCGCTACGAGCCCTCGGGGGCGCTGCACGGGCTGATGCGGGTGCGCGCCTTCACGCAGGACGACGCCCACGTCTTCTGCACCGAGGACCAGCTCGCCGCCGAGTGCCTGAAGATCAACGACCTGATCCTCTCCACCTACGCCGATTTCGGCTTCGACGAGATCGTCGTGAAGCTCTCGACGCGGCCGGAGAAGCGCGTCGGCTCGGACGCCCTGTGGGACCATGCCGAGGAGGTGATGACCCGGGTGCTGGCCCAGATCGAGGAGCAGTCCGGCGGGCGGATCAAGACCGCGATCAACCCGGGGGAGGGCGCCTTCTACGGCCCGAAGTTCGAGTACGTGCTGCGCGACGCCATCGGCCGCGACTGGCAATGCGGCACGACGCAGGTCGACTTCAACCTGCCGGAGCGGTTCGGCGCCTTCTTCGTCGATGCCGACGGGCAGAAGAAGACCCCGGTCATGGTCCACCGGGCGATCTGCGGCTCGATGGAGCGCTTCACCGGCATCCTGATCGAGCATTTCGCCGGCCACTTCCCGCTCTGGCTGGCGCCGCTCCAGGTGGTCGTCGCGACGATCACCGGCGAGGCCGACCCCTATGCTCGCGAGGTGTTGAGGGCGGCGGATGCGGCGGGCCTGCGGGCCGAGGCCGATCTTCGCAACGAGAAGATCAACTACAAGGTCCGCGAGCATTCCCACGCCAAGGTGCCGGTGATGCTGGTCGTCGGCCGCAAGGAGGGCGAGGAGCGCACCGTCTCGATCCGCCGCCTGGGCAGCCCGCAGAGCCGCACCCTGCCGCTCGATCAGGCCCTGGCCGAACTCGTCGCCGAGGCGAGTTTTCCGGATTTGCGCCGGGCGCAGGCCGTAGCCGACAGCGTGCCGAGCGAGGGCGTGGCGCTCGACGGGCAGCACGGGGAAACGCCGGTGCCGTAGCGCGCCCTCGGAACCCTCCCCCCTCTGCGGGCTAGCGGATTCACACTTCTCCTCTGAATGCTAACCCATCGAAAGTAAGCGCGCTTCCCCTCCTCCTTGTGGGGAGGGGCTATGGGGATCGAAGATCCCGCGTGGGGGTGGTGCAGAAGGCACCGCTGAGCCTTATCCGGCACCACCCCCACCTCCGGCTCCTCCCCACAAGGGGGAGGAGAGGCGCGCTACCTTCAAAAGGAGAAGGGCTCAAACCGAGATGTGTGAACATGCTAGCCTCTGCGGGGGAGGGGTCACGCGCACCGGCCGGCGTGTGACCATGATCGGCCTCAATGCGCCTCGACCGGCCCCGATACCTTCGGCGGCTTCTTCAGCACCGCCACCACCGCGAGGCTCAGGACCAGGCTCACCCCGACGAGCCAGAACCCGTCCGCATAGGCCATGACATAGGCCTCGCGCCGCACCTGTTGCGCCAGCATGCCCACCGCCGCCGCCTTGGCGGCGAGCGGATCGGCGATGTGGCCGTGCAGGCCGGCCGCCAGCGTCGCGAGCCGCGCCTGCGTCCGGGTGGCGTTGACGGTGATCGCCTCGGCCAGCACCGAGAAGTGCATGTGCTCGCGCCGGTCGATCATCGTCGACAGCATGGCGATGCCGATCGAGCCGCCGAGGTTGCGCATCATGTTGGAGAGCGCCGAGGCGTCCGCGGTGTCGCGCGGCGCCAGCCCCGCGGTCGAGAGCTGGGACAGCGGGATGGTGAAGAGCGGCTGGCCGATGGCGCGCATCAGCTGCGGCAGGATCAGCTGGTCGGCGCCGACATCGTGGGTGAGACCCACGTTGATCCAGCAGCTCGCGATGAAGAACAAGGTGCCGGTGATGACGAGGAGGCGCGCGTCGACCGCCCGCATGATCAGCGGCATCATCGGGAACAGCACGAGCTGCGGCAGGCCCGACCACATCACCACGTAGCCGATCTGCTGGGCATTGTAGCCCTGGATCTGGGCGCAATAGACCGGGATGATGTAGATCGACCCGAACGAGACCGCGCCCAGCACCGTCATCAGCACGCAGGCGCCGCCGACCGAGCGGTTGGCCAGCACCCTGAGGTTGATGAAGGGCCGCGCGGCGGTCAGTTCGCGGATGATGAAGCCGGAGATGCCGAGAACCGCCAGCAGGCTCGCCTTGACGATGATGGGCGAGCCGAACCAGTCCTTGCGCTGGCCTTCCTCCAGCACGAAGGTCAGGGCGGGCAGCCCGGTCGCCATCAGGCCGATGCCGATCCAGTCGCCCTTCAAGAGCTCGCCCCAACGCGCCGGCACCGATTCGAAGGCGCCGAGCTGGATCGCGGCGGCGAGCGGCCCGAAGATCAGGTTCAGGTAGAAGATGTAGTGCCAGGACAGGTTGTCGGTGAGCCAGCCGCCGACCGTCGGGCCGATGGCCGGCGCGAAGGTGGCGGTGAGGCCGAACAGTGCGATGCCGACCGGCTGCTGGCTCTTCGGCAGGCGGGTGCGCACGATGACGATCGCGGTCGGGATCAGCACCCCGCCGGTGAAGCCCTGGCCGGCGCGAAAAAAAATCATCTGGCTCAACGACGTCGAGAGCGCGCAGGCGAGCGAGAAGCCGGTGAACAGGATGGTGTTGACCGCGAGGTAGCGGCGCAGGCCGATCACCGAGGAGAGCCAGCCGGTGAGCGGGATCACGATGATCTCGGCCATCAGGTAGGCGGTCGAGATCCAGCTGCCCTCCTCCGTCGAGGCGCCGAGCGCGCCCTGGATGTCGGAGAGCGAGGCGTTGGTGATCTGGATGTCGAGGATCGCCGTGAAGGCGCCGAGGATCGCCCCGAACACCGCGAGCCAGTCGCGCCCGCTGGCCTTGACCGCGGGGGCGCTCATCGCGGCAGCGCCTCGCTGACGAGCGCGGCGGCCGGGCGGTCCGCCGGGGCGGGCTCGACCCGGCCGTGGGTGTGCACGGTCGCCTCGACCGAGAGGCCCGGGCGCAGGCGGGGCAGCAGGGGATCATCGGCGTTGAGCGCAATGCGCACGGGCACGCGCTGCACCACCTTGGTGAAGTTGCCGGTGGCGTTCTCCGGGGGCAGCAGGGCGAATTGCGCGCCGGTGCCGGGCGAGAAACTCTCGATCCGGCCGCCGAATTCGTGCTCGCCCAGCGCATCGACCGTGAAGGTAACCGGCTGGCCCTCGATCATGTGGCCGGTCTGGGTCTCCTTGAAGTTCGCCACCAGGTAGATGTCGCGGCCCATCGGCACCACGGTGAGGAGCCCGGTGCCGGCCGAGACGAACTGCCCGACCCGTAGCGAGCGGTCGCCGACCGTGCCGTCGATCGGGGCGGTCACGGTCGTGTAGCTGAGGTTGAGCCGGGCCTGCTCGACCTTGGCCTGCGCGCCCTCCAGGGTGGCGCGGGCGCTGGCCTCCAGGGCGCGCAGGCTCTCGACCTGCTTCTTCGAGGCTTGCAGCGAGGCCACCGCCTTGTCGCGCGCCGCCCGCTTCTGGCGCAGGTCCGCATCGGCCTGCTGCTGGCGCTGCATCGTGCCGGAACCGGTCTGGAGCAGGTTCTTGTAGCGGTCGTACTCCTTGGTCGAGAAATCGAGCCCGGCCTCGGTGTTCTCGATCTCGGCCTTGGCGGATTCGACCTGGGCCTGGGCCTGGGTGATCGCCGCCGCGGTCCCGAGGATCTGGGCCCGGGCCTTCTCGACCTCGGCCTCGGACTGCTTCAACGCCACCCGGTACTCGCGGTCGTCGAGGCGGGCCAGGATCGCGCCGGCCTTCACCGCCTGGTTGTCGCCGACGAGCACCGCGGCGACGGTGCCGGCGATGCGGGGCGCGACCGTGACCTTGTCGGCCTGGAGGTAGGCGTCCTCCGTCGTCTCGAGGAAGCGCCCGACCGTCCACCAGTGCCAGCCATAGCTGCCGCCGCCGCCCAGGGCCGCGAGCAGGGCGAGGCCGAGGACGAGCCGTCCTCTGCGCCGCTTGGAGGGCGTCGGGGAAGGCGCAGGATCGTGCTGCATGACGGCTGGCCGTTAATGAAACGATACGGTATCGTTGTGATAGGCCGGTCTCGGCGATCGAGCAAGGAGACGACCCATGAATCCCGCGACGCTCGCCGATGCGAGGGATGCAGGTCGGCGCGGCGGTGGGCGCCCGACCCGCGAGGAGGCGGCGCGCCGCGACGCGCGGCTCGTCGCCGTCGCGACGCAGCTATTCATGGAGCAGGGCTTCGACGCGACCTCGATCGACGCGGTCGCGCAGGCGGCGGGCGTGAGCAAGCCGACGCTCTACGCCCGCTACCGCGACAAGCGTGCCTTGTTCGCGGCGGTGCTGGAGGAGCGGATCCGGGACTGGCTGGCCCCGCTCTCCGCGGCGGCAGAGGCGCAAGGGGCGCAGGGCGCGTCCCGGCCGGCCGGGGAGGTCCTGGACGAACTGAGCCGGGTCCTGCTCGCCCGGGCCCAGGCGCCGGGAGCGGCCGCGCTCAACCGCTGCATCGTCGCGCAGGCGCTGCACTTCCCCGACCTCGCGCGGCTCGCCTACGAGGAGGGCTGGCTGCGCGGCGTGCGGGCGGTGGCGCGCCTGCTCGCGGTCCTGGCCGAGCAGGGCCAGATCGCCGTCGAGGATCCGGAGATCGCCGCCGACCTCTTCCTCAACCTGGTGCTCGGCAAGGCCTCGCGGCAGGCGCTCTATGGCATCGCCATCGACCCGGAGGCGCAGGAGGCGCGCCGCCGGGCGGCAGTGGCGTTGTTCCTCGCGGGCATGCGGCCCGTCACTGCGTCAGGCGGGCGACCTTGAGCGCCTGGTCGAACATCGCCTTGAGGGCGGCGGTGATGTCGTCGGGAGAATTGGCGGTCCTGAAGTAGTTCGTCCCAGAGGCACAGGCCTGGAGCGGTGCCGCCAGCGTCGGGCTGAAGCCGTTGACCCGGTTGTTCTCCCAGGCGATGCCGCCGCCCTTGTCGGTGAACGAGATCTGGTTGTACGGAATGTAGAGGACCGAGATCGTCGCCCCGGCGGCCTTCAGGGCATCGCAGTTCTTCGCGTCGATCTGCGACGGCTGCGAGCCGTCCCAATTGGCATTGCCCCAGCCCGTGAACTTCGACGGGTTGCCCGGATAGGCGTATTGCGTGCCCGGCTTGACGAAGAAGTGCTGGCCGTTCTGCATGCCGTCGGTGACGAGGAAGACGAACGGCTTGCGGCTCGTGCTCGTCGATCCGTCGCCGTAGCCGTTCTGGCCGACGATCGCCTTCATCTGCGGGAAGGCGACCTCGAAATGCGTGCCGCCCGAGCCGACGCCGGTGGTCGGGTCGCCGGGGCTGTTGAGCTGGGTCGCGCCGGTATCGAGGAGGTTGGTGAAGGCGAGCGGCCAGGAATTGGCGCACTGGGCGGACGTCTTCAGCGCGTTCACGTCGCCAGTGATGCCGGCCAGGGTCGCGAGCTGGTTGATGAACGGGTAAATGCCGATCCGGTACTGGTTCGGCACCACCGGGAAGGTGGCCCGCTGCAGGAGCGCGCAGACCGCGTTGTTCACCGCATCGGAGCGCAGCTGGATCTTGCCCGCCGCCAGGCCCCAGCCCTTGTAGCCGGGGAAATGACAGGCGAACTGGCAGCCCTGCTTGTAGTCGCTGTACATGTCGTCGTTGTCTTTGGCGAGCTGCGTCATGCCGCTCGCCGTCGTGGGCAGGCCCATCGATCCCGACACGTCGACCATCAGGTAGAAATCGAAATAGCTCGGCAGGTCGACCGAGGCGGTCACCGTGTTGCCCACCGTCGTGGTCGGTACCAGGAAGAGCTTCGAGAAGCTGTTCTGGATCGTTGCCGTGTAGGTGATCTTGGCGGTGATGGTCTGGCCAACGATCTGGACATCCGGCGTCTGCAGGTTTGCACTGCCGAGGGGCACGTTGCCGACGTTGATGTTGAAGCTGTTGACCGCCTGGGTCCGACCCGCTGCCTTGGCGGCGTCGAGCACGCCGCTCTGCGACGAGTTGGCGGCGATGTAGGTCTTGGCGGTCACGATCGCGGCGAGGGCGGCGGCATCGGCCGCCCGGTCGAGCCGCGAGCGGTTCGTCACCGCGACGCCGTAATCGACCCCGAGCCCGATCAGGCCGACCATCGGGATCAGGCTGAGCCCGAACAGCATGTTGATGCCGCCGTTGCGGCAGCGGCGGAACGATGCCGCCGCGGCGGCGAACCGGGATGCGGAGGTCAGCATTTCGAGGCGATTCCGTCGTTGTTGGTGGTGTCGAAATCGACGAGCGTCGCGTAGCGCGGCTGGATGTAGGCCGTGCGGGCGATCCGCAGCGAGGGCAGGTAATTGGCGCCGAAGGTCGGCGTGAAGGTGAAGGCCACGTCGATCACCACCGCCGCCGCGGGCCCGAACAGGGAGCGCGGCAGGGCGGTGCGGCTCGGGGGGGCGGTGTTCGACGCCGCGATCTGCGGCGTGCCGCAAGGCCGGTAGGCGACCCCGGTCGCGGGCTGGGTCGTGCCCGTGCTGGTCCAGACCACGTCGGCGCGGTAGCAGGCCGACAGGTCGCTCGAATCCGTGCAGGTCGTCGCCGTCTGGGTGAACTTGATGCTGGCGTAGTTGATCGTGATGACCTGCCACCACGCCTGGCCCCGGCGTCGTCCCTCGGCCATCAGATACGGGAACAGCACCAGCGAGGAATCGTAGCTGAAATGCAGGTCGCCCGCGTTGACCATCGCGACGGTCGATCCGTTCGGCGGCTGGGTCTGGGAGATCATCTGGCTGATCGAGCGGACCACCAGCTCGACCTTGCGCACGGCGTTGATGTACGACACGACCTGGATGCCGCCGAGCATGATCACCAGGATGACCGGCATGATCAGCGCCAGCTCGACGGCCGCGAGGCCGTCCTCGGCGGCTCGGAAGCGCCGGATGCGGGACATGGGACCGGGCCGCATCAGAAGCTCTCGACGCGGAAGGCGGCCGTCGAGATGATCAGGTAGGCCGGCTTGCCGTTGTACTTCGTCGAGCCGTCGAGCCAGGCGGTCATGAACGACGGCAGGAAGGTCACCGGGTAGATGACCTGCAGGTACTGGTAGTCGCCCTGGCTGCCGAGGGTGAACTGGCCGCTTCCCGGCGTCAGCGCCGGCAACGTCAGGCCGCTCTGGTCGGACTTGACGTAGGCGTAGTAGCCCGGCGCCGTCGCTTTCGGCACGACGTAGAGGTTCACGATCACGTCGCTGCAGGACATCGCGGCGGGGAGCTTGCCGCACAGGGACTGGGTGAAGTCCGCCAGGGTGGGCGGCGTCGTCTGCGTCTGCGCCTTGCCGACGATCACCTGCCGGGACGCCTGCTCGGTGGCGAAGTCGAGCTTCTGGCCGAAGTACAGGATCTCCGCCACGATCATCGTGAACAGGATCACGGACAGGAACATCATGCCGACCAGGGCGAACTCGACCGCGGTCGACCCCCTCTCGTCACGGATGATGCCAAGCGCGCGTTGCATGGCCGGACCGTAGGGTCAGGCCGTTAAAGGCGGGATAACCGGCCCGTCTAAACACGGGGGTTCCCCCGCCGCATTGCCGGTGCGACGGAGGCGCATCTCGTTCGGCTTAACCGTTAGTGCGCCGAGCGGCCTAAGTCCTGCGCCGGCGAGGGAACCGTCTTCGCGCGGCCGTCCCGGGTCAGGGGTCCTTGGCGATCGCCTCGATGTCGCGGTCGACGCCGCTCTCGACCTTGAAGTCCTGGGTGTAGACCTTGCCGTCGTGCCGGGCGATGAGCTGGTACTCACCCTCGGCCAGCGTCACCTGCGGGAAGGCGCCGATCGCCTCGCGGATCGTATCACCGCCCGGCGTCAGAACGCTGAAGGCGGTACCCGCGAAGGCCTCGGTGCCCGGGGCGGCGACGAGCTTCAGGGTCACGGTGGCGGCGCGATGGTTGAGGGTCGCGTCGGTGAGCCGGCCGTTCTCGACCTTCAGGTCGGCGCGCTGGATCGCGTTCGAATCGCCCCAGGTCGAGACGACGTGATAGGTGCCCTCGGGCAGGCGCACGATCTCGCCGGCCTTGACGCCGTCGCGCACGAGCCGCCCCTCCGGGTTGTTGCCGATCGGCACGAAGACCGCGAAGGCGAGCTGGCCCGGCTGGATCTTCGCCTCGCCGACCGCACCCGAGAGGCGCAGTGCGCCGGCATTGACGGTGAGCTGGTCGCTCGCCGCCCCCGAATTCAGGGTCACGCGCTTCGAGGTGCTGACGAAACCGTAGGTGACGTTGGCGAGGTAGCTGCCGGGCGGCAGCCGGAAGGTCGGCTGCGCCTCCTCGGAGCGGGCGAGCACCACGGGCTTGCCGCCCTCCGGCCGGTCCTCGTAGATGCGCCAGGTCAGGCCGCCGCGCAGGGGCTTGGCCTCGCTGGTCAGCACCGCCCGCAAGGACAGGCTGGCCTCGGCGGGCGCCGGGGCCGGGGGCGGCCCCTGCGTCACGCCCTGGGGAGCCACGCCGGGCGGCAGCGCGGGCGCCGGGGGTACGGCCGGGCTTTGGGCCGCGGCGGCACCGCCCCAGAGGACGGCCAGCGCCAGGGCCTCACCGAACCGCCGTCTCGCCCGTCTCATCGTCGTTCCTCGTCAGGAGCTCGCTCGCCGCCGCCATCAGGTTGCCGACCGAGAGCGGGCGGAACTTGAACTCGACCACGTGCTTGCCCGCCGGCACCTCCACCCCGCGGAAGAGCAGGTTGGTGCGCAGGATCGGGCGGCGGGCACCGTCGACCCGGGCCTGCCAGCCCGGATAGAAGATGTCGTGCAGCACCAGCACGCTGTCGCGGTCGGTCTCGACCTCCACGGTGACGACATTGCGGCGATAGGCCAGGATCGTCGCCGTACCCTTGGCCGCGACGACCGGCGCCGCCGGGTCCTTGAGGCCGAACTCGCCCGTGATCTTCGGCACGCTGTCGCGGTCGACGAGGGCGGTCTCGCTGCCCTCGAACTCGGGCAGCTCGTCCTGGTCGAGGACGCTCTCGGAATCGACCGGGACGAGGCGGGTCGCCAGGTAGGCCCGGGGCTTGGCCGGATCGAGGCGGTAGATCCACATCTGGCCCGAGCCGTAGAGGAGCTTGGCGCCGGTCAGCTGCGGGAAGTGCTTCGGCAGGCGGTCGGCCGGCCGGTCGAGGACGAGGTATTCGAGCCCGAGCAGGCTCGCGAGCCGCGAGCGGTAGCCGCGAAAGAGGCCCGGGAACTGGCGCAGGTTCGGGTCGGCGGCGTTCTCGCCCGGGCCGACGGCGCGCTCGTAATCGGCGAGGCGCAGCGGGTTGTAGCCGATCGTGTCCTCGAGCCCGAGCACCATCGAGGCGTTCTGCCAGGCGCCGCCGAGGCCCAGGATCTCGACCCGCGGATGCTCGCCCTTGGCGTGGCGCGCGTCGAGCTCGGCCTTGAGAAGCGTCAGCCCCTGGAGCTGCTCGGGCGGCAATTGCTGGAACACCGCGTAGCGCCCCGCCGGCTCGGCGTTGAGCGAGTTGCCGGCGTTGCGCCAGACGAGCTCGGCGCCGAGCAGCGCGACGAGGCCGGCGGCGGCGAGCGCCCGGCGGCGTGGGCCCGCCCACAGCATCGCCGCCACGGCGGCCAGCGCGATCCCGGTGCCGATCAGGCCGTCGCGCAGCGCGTCGGGCAGATGGTGGGCCTTCGCCGCATAGGCGTAGGACACGAACAGGATGCCGCCGACGGCCGCCACCGCCAGCGCCGGCCGGGCGACACGGAGCGCGAGAAGGCCGGTCCGCAGCCGGGGCGCGCCTTCCACGACGTAGCGGTGGACGAGGTATCCGGCGGTGAGCGCGAGCCCGATATTGACGACGAAGGTCGCGTCCGCGGGCCGGCGGTAGAGATCGACGCCGGGGAAGTGGTCGAAGATCGGCGCGAAGACCGGGGTGTAGCGCCCGAGCGCGTACAGGATCGCGGCCGCGAGCACGATGACCGGATAGCGGACCTCGCGGGCGGCGAGGCGACCGCCGGCGATGCCGTGCCACAGGATCAGCAGGGCCGGCAGGGTGCCGGCGAAGAGGTAGTTCACCGCCCGGTCGGTCCAGGTGTTGCCGTCCATCGACTGCCAGTCGGGACCCCAGTAATCGTAGGTCCAGCGCAGGGAGCCGAACACGTCGGCGAAGAGCGCGGTGGCGAAGCTCGACGGCGGCAGCGAGCCCATGATGGCCGCGCCGTAGCCGAAGGACGGCCGGGTCGAGGTCATCAGGAACTGCATGGTGAGGAGCGAGGGCACGGCGAGGAGCGCGCCCCCGATCACGCCCATCGCGGCGAGCACCCCGATCCGGGCGCGCAGGTAGGATAGCGGCGCCGGTGCCGTGAGGATCGCATGGACCGCGACGCCGATCAGGCTCAGGCCGCACAGGAACGCCACCTGGTCGCGCCCCACGGTCATCACGGCGGCCACCACCGCGAAGGCGAGGCCGAACGCGTAGGAGCGGCGCGCCAGCGCCTCCTCCAGCAGCCACCAGGCCAGGGGCACGAAGCCGTACGAGATGATCATGCCGGTATGCTGCAGCCGGGCCGAGGCCGAGCCGCCGAGCACGAACACCATCGCGGCCGCCACCGCGCCGACCGGGTGCCAGCCGCGGCGGCGAAAGAGCAGCAGCGTCGCGACCGCGCCGGGGATCAGGTGGGCGAACACCACCGCGTCGAACAGCTCCATCGACGGGGAGGGGTCGAGCCACGCGAAGAACAGCATGGTCGGGGTGAAGAGGAGCGATTGCGGATCCGCCACCGAGGGGTGGCCGGCGAAGTGGTAGGGGTTCCAGAGCGGCAGTTCGCCGTTCGCCAGCGCCGCGCCGAGGTAGCGCAGCATCGGGTAGAAGTGGTTCTTGGAATCCCACGGCACCACCGCGCCGGTGAGAGGCCAGACCGCGGCCGCCGCGGCCCAGAACAGCAGGACGGCGGCGAGCGCCAGCCAGAAGTCCCGGGCGGTCCAGGCGTGGCGCGGATGGGGGGAAGGGAGGGCGGAGCGCGTCATGGGGGCGATCGGCATGGGGGCAGTCGGCATCCTGGGCACCGGAGGGGCCCGGGGCGTCGCGGGACGGCCCGGCCGTGCGGCCGGGGCGGAATGGTGCTTAAAGGGAGCATCGGGGCGCCAGGATGGCAGCCTGTCCTCCACCGTCC
>NZ_JTHF01000113.1 GCF_001043895.1 Methylobacterium indicum | reverse complement strand
CTCCTCCGGCACCACCCCCACCTCCAACTCCTCCCCACAAGGGGGAGGAGAGGCGCGCACCTTTACAGGGGGTTAGCTCTCTGAGGAGAAGTGTGAATCCGCTAGCCCGTGTGGGAGAGGGGCCGGGGGATCGAAGATCCCGCGTGAGGGTGACACGCTTCAGTATGAAGCGCCGAGCGTGGTGCTGGCAGCGGAACGGTTGGAGCCTAACTCCGAACCGTATCACCCTCGTGCGATCTTCGATCGCCCCTACCCCTCTCCCACACGGGAGAGGGGATCCCGCGCCTGATTCTCAAAGGTGTTTTCCCGGGACAGCCCTGCGCTCATGGGGAGGGGGAACCCGCGCCTTGGACGGAGGTGGTGCGGATCGCCGCTCTCCGTCCGGGCTCCGCTCCGGAAGCGGACGGCCGACCCCGCAGAAGAAACAGCACGGTCGCCGCAGCGACGGTGGTCCCGATCGCCACGACAAAGCGCGAGGGGGCAGCCGTTACGCTGTGCCTCTCGCGGGTCGGGTCAGATCAGCATCGCGTTGAGCGCGACCGTCAGGGCCGCGCCGACGACGGCGAAGCCGAGGATCGTGACGCTGCTGACCTGATCGACGGATTCGACGTCGTGGCCGGTGCGGTGTTCGGGGGCGTTGGCGTTCATCGGGCTCTCCTCATCGGGATATGCCGACCAACGTCCCTCGCCTCCTCCCGGATCGACCCCGCCCGCGCCGCATTGTGCCGCAGGAGCGGCAGCGGCGGTCAGCCGACATGCGGCGTGCCGCCCTCGTGGCCGTGGCTCGTGCCGACGACGCACAGTGCCAGACCGGCGATGCCGCCGATCGTGCCGAGCGGAGTCTGGTAGCGCCAGGAGGCGTAGTAGCCGGCACTGCCGATCACGACGCCGAGCAGGGTGAGCACGATGCCGCGGGCCGAGGCTCCCGGCCTGTCCCGGTGCGGTCGGATGGCGTCCTGATGCATCGCCGAAAAACCCTCGCCGCGCCGTGTCGATCCGCCGGCCTCCCGAGGGAGGACCGCGGGAGCCGGGGGGCGGCCGCCCTCTCCCGCCAGGGAAACGCGGGAGAGGCCAATTGGCTCACGGCGTCGTGCCGATGGCCGGACTCAAAGGGCAGGCCCGGCCGCGCACGGGGCTCAGCGGCCCTCGCCGCCGATGCGCGAGAAGTCCGCGACCTCCCGGGTCGCCGCCCGGAGCGCGTTGAGCAGGGCGAGGCGGTTGGCGCGCAGGGCCGGCTCGTCGGCGTTCACCGTCACCTTGTCGAAGAAGGCGTCGACCGGCGCGCGTAAGCTCGAGAGCGCCCGCATCGCCCCCTCGAAATCCTCCGTCGCGACCGCCCGGCCCGCCTCGGCACTGGCATTCCGCAGAGCCTCGGCCAGGGCCGTCTCTTCGGGCAGGGTCAGGAGGGCCCGGTCGGGCGCCGCATCGTAGGCGCGGCCGTCCTTCTTCTCCTCGATGCGCAGGATGTTGGCGGCGCGGCGGGAGCCGGCGAGCAGGTTCTTGCCGTCCTCGGTGTCGAGGAAGCGGCCCAAGGCCTCGACGCGGCGCACCACCATCAGGAGGTCGTCCTGACCCGGAAGGGCGAAGACGGCATCGATCAGGTCGTGGCGGGCGCCCTGGTCGCGCAGGTAGACCTTCAGACGGTCGGCGAAGAAGGCCAGGAGGTCGTCCGCGAAGGCGCCCGCATCCCGCCCGTGGCCGGAGGCCGCGGCGGCGATCTGCGCCCGCAGGGAGAGCCGCGCCTCGCTGGCGAGGACGAGCCGGATCACGCCGAGCGCGGCACGCCGCAGGGCGTAGGGGTCCTTGCTTCCCGTCGGCTTCTCGTCGATCGCCCAGAAGCCGACCAGGGTGTCGAGCTTGTCGGCGAGCGCCACCGCCACCGAGACCGGCTCGGACGGCACCCGGTCGGTGGGCCCCAGCGGCTTGTAGTGCTCCTCGATCGCCGCGGCGACCGCCGGGTCCTCGCCCTGCTCGGCCGCGTAGTAGCGGCCCATCAGGCCCTGCAATTCGGGGAACTCGCCGACCATCTCGGTGACGAGGTCGGCCTTGGCGAGGCGGGCGGCCCGCGCGGCGAGAGCCGGGTCGGCCCCGACCACCGGCGCCAGGGCCCGCGCCAGGGCCGCGATGCGCGCGACGCGCTTGGCCTGGGTGCCGAGCTTCTCGTGGAACACGATGCTCTCGAGCTTGGGCAGCCGGTCTTCCAGCCGGGTCTTGCGGTCGGTCTCCCAGAAGAACGCCGCGTCGGAGAGGCGCGCACGCACCACCCGCTCGTTGCCGGCGACGATCGCCGCGCCGCCGTCGGAGGCCACCAGGTTCGAGACCAGGATGAAGGCGTTGGCCAGGCGCTCGCGCCCGTCGGGGCCGGGCGCCCCGCGGAGCACGAAGCACTTCTGGTTCGCCCGGATCGTGGCGCGGATCACCTCCGGGGGAATCGTGAGGAACCGCTCGTCGAAGGCGCCCATCAGGGTCACCGGCCACTCGACGAGGCCCGCCACCTCCTCCAGCAGGCCCTCGTCCTCGACGAGGTCGAGGCCGCGGGCGAAGGCGAGGTCGCGGGCGTCGTGCAGGATGATGTCCTTGCGCCGGTCCGCGTCGAGCACCACGAAGGCCCGCTCCAGGGCCGGCAGGTAGTCGGCGAAGCGGCGCACCTCGATCGCCTGCGGGGCCAGGAAACGGTGGCCCCGCGTGGTGAAGCCGACCTCGACGCCCTCGATGGCGAAGGGCACCAGCTCGGGCGTCTCGGTCTCGGGGCCGAAGCTCGCGACGATCGAGTGCAGCGGCCGGACCCAGCGGAGCGAGCCCGGCTCGCGCGAGGCGGCGCCCCAGCGCATCGATTTCGGCCAGGGGAAGCTCTTCACGATCGCCGGGATGATCTCGGCCAGCACGTCGATCGTCTCGCGGCCGGGCCGCTCGATCACCGCGACGTAGAACTCGCCCTTCTTCGGGTCGGAGACGATCTTGGCCTCGTCGAGGCTGGCGAGGCCGGCGCTCTTCAGGAAGCCCTGGACCGCGCCCTCGGGGGCGCCGACGCGGGGCCCTTTGCGCTCCTCGCGCACGTCCTGGCCGCGGGCCGGCAGGCCGGCGACGTGGAGGGCGAGGCGGCGGGGCGTCGCGAAGGCCTTGGCGCCCTCGTACAGGAAGCCGCGCTCGACCAGCGCGTCGGTGACGAGCTTGCGCAGGTCCTCGGCCGCGCGCCGCTGCATGCGGGCGGGGATTTCCTCGGAGAAGAGTTCGAGCAGCAGGTCGGGCATCGGGCGGCCTCGAGGCACTCCGTCGGGAGGGCCCGGAATCGGGAGAAGGGAGTTGGCGGGTGTGTAGCGCCGGGCGGCGCGGATGTCAGGCGGCGGGCGCCTCGCCCGCGGGCGAGGCACCCGCGAGGCCGCCCGCATCGGTGCGCCGCCAGGCCTCGCCGCAGGCTTTTGCCAGTTCGCGCACCCGCAGGATGTAGCTCTGCCGCTCGGTGACCGAGATCACCCCGCGCGCATCGAGCAGGTTGAAGACGTGGCTGGCCTTGATGCACTGGTCGTAGGCCGGCTGCGCCATGCGGTGGCGCGGATCGTTGCTGTCGGCCCCCGGCTCGCCGGCCTTCAGGTAGGCGCGGCAGGCGGCCTCGGCGTCGCGGAACTGCCGGAAGAGCATCTCGGTGTCGGCGGCCTCGAAGTTGTGGCGCGAATATTCCTGCTCGGCCTGCAGGAAGACGTCGCCGTAGGTGACCTTCTCGTCGCCCTCGCGGCCGTTGAAGTTCAGGTCGTAGACGTTCTCGACGCCCTGGACGTACATCGCCAGGCGCTCGAGGCCGTAGGTCAATTCGCCCGCCACCGGCGCGCATTCGAAGCCGGCGACCTGCTGGAAGTAGGTGAACTGGCTCACCTCCATCCCGTCGCACCAGCATTCCCAGCCCAGGCCCCAGGCGCCGAGCGTCGGGCTCTCCCAGTCGTCCTCGACGAAGCGGATGTCGTGCAGCCTGAGATCGACGCCGATCGCCCGCAGCGAATCGAGGTAGAGTTCCTGGAGGTTCGGCGGGTTCGGCTTCAGGATGACCTGGAACTGGTAATAGTGCTGGAGCCGGTTCGGGTTCTCGCCGTAGCGCCCGTCCTTCGGCCGGCGCGAGGGCTGGACGTAGGCCGCCTTCCAGGGCTTCGGCCCCAGCGCCCGCAGGGTGGTGGCCGGATGGAACGTGCCCGCGCCGACCTCCATGTCGTAGGGCTGGAGGATCACGCAGCCCTGCGCGGCCCAGAACCGCTGGAGCGTCAGGATCAGGCCCTGGAACGAGCGGGTCGGCTGAAGGTCGGCGTCGGTGGCGGTCATGGGCGGGGGCTTGCGGCTCGGGCGGGGTCGGATCTCGCCGCGACCCTTGGGAACCGGCGGCGCCCGAGTCAAGCGGGCGTGCGCGCCCGCACGAATGCGAAGCGGGGCCGGAACCGGAAAACGGTCAAGCTCGTTGACAGTACAGAACGGAACACGGTGCTGCCGGATACGGCGCAAGACTAGGGGAGATTGTCCGTGACCCACCGCCTGACCTTGGTCGCCGCCGCCGGACTTCTCTCCCTGGTCGCGACCCCGCTGGTGGTCCGGGCCGGTTCGGACGCCCCGAAGGCCGCGCCGGCCCCCGTCGCGGTCGAGGCCGCCAAGCCCGCCGCCGCAGAGGCGCCCGCCCCCGCCTGCCGCACGGTGCGGGTGGTCTATGCGGGCTACGGCACGCCGGCCTGCGGGCGGTAACGGGCGAGGACGCCGGACACGCCGCCCCCGATCCCGAAGCCGGCTGTCGCGGCTCCGGGATCGCGTTCGGTACCGGCGGAATGCCGGGTTCACACGAGCGGGATCAATGCGCCGGGGCGCGCAGAAGCCGGATCAGCGCCGCCCCCTCGGGTGATGGCGGCCGCTCGATGCGGCGATACTCGCGCCCGTCGGGCGTCCGCGTCATCAGCCCGATATGGCACATCGTCCGCCGCAGGATCGCCGGATCGCCGAAGAGGTGCAGGGTAGCGAGGAGTGCGCTGACCTCGCGCTCGTCGAAGCGGCGCCCGGCCGGGATCCTCGCCCAGATCGCCCACAGGCACAGGTCCTGGATCGACCGCTGCGCCGGCCAGCGCCGCAACCGTCCCTCGGTGTCGAAGAAGCGGGCGGCGCGCAGGACGGCCCCGGTGTCGGCCCCGGTGTTGGCCTCGGTGTCGGCCTCGGTATCGGCGTCGACGGGAGGCTGCGGCAGGGCCGGCGGGCGACGATCGCCCCGGGCGCGGAACTGCTGGAAGTTGCGGTGGCCGGCGGCCCGCGCCAGCATGTTCAGCATCTCGACATGGCTCGGCGGGCTCGCCCGCGACGCCCACTGGGCGCGCAGCGACCTGGCCAGCGCCGACACGTCGCCGGTCGCGAAGGGAATCGGGTCTCTCGGCACGGTTCGTCTCCGTGTGCCGACCTGGGATCAGGTGTCGAGGGTCACCGGCTTTCGACGCGGCACGGGAACGAGAGCATGCCGAAATCAGAACGGCAGGTTTAGCTCCCCTGTGCGGGGCGGTGACGCCTGGGTGACTGCCGACCCGGACGTCATCGTAGCGGGTTCGCGGCGCGCGGCAAGCCGGCCGCGCCTCAGGCCGCGAGGCAGGCCCGGGCCACCCGCAGATAGTTGCCGCCGAGGATGCCGGCGGTCTCGTCCGGGGTGAACCGCGCGAGGAGGTGGGCGGCGAGATCGGGCAGGGCCGCGTAGTCCGGCAGGGCGCTCGGGCCGACGAGGCCCATCATGTCGGTGCCGAGCCCGACATGGTCCGCCCCGACCACGTCCGCCATGCGGGCGATGCCCTCCGCCAGCGCCGCGAGGTCGGGAAACAGGCTCGCGGGCGGCCACAGGCCGATGACGCCGCCGGTCGCCGCCACGATCCGGGCGTGGGCGGGCGTGATGCGGCGGGTCCAGGGCCGCGGCCGCGTGGTGAGCGAGGTATGCGAGAGGACGAGGGGCTTCGTCGCCACCTCGGCCGCCCGGCGCACCAGCGCCTCGGTCCCGTGCGCCACGTCGACGACGATGCCGAGGGCCTCGCAGCGCCGGATCACCGCGGCGCCGAACGCCGTCAGGCCGCCATGGACCGGCGGCTCGGTCTGGATGTCGCCGAGGGCGTTCACCCGGTAATGCGTGAGCTGGAGGTGGCGCAGGGCCGCCCGCCGGTACGCGTCCTCGAGGGGGCCGAGATCGCCCTCCAGGAAATCCGCCCCTTCCGCCGCGACGAGGACCGCCGGGTCGGCGGCCCGCGCCGCCGCGAGGTCGGTCGCGGTGCGCACCAGGCGCAGGCCCTGCTCGCGCACCAGGGCGTGCAGGCGGGCGAAGCCGCGCTCGGCGTAGGATCGCAGCTCCCCGGGCTCGGGCTCGCGGAAGGCGCGGATGCGGCCCTCCGGCGTCACCCGGTGGGTCGGCGAATCCGACACGATCGCCAGGCAGGCGACCGCGAGGCCGCCGGCCCGCATCGGCCCCGCCAGCGGCGTGAAGGGCGCGCGCCCCTCCGCCTGGCGCACCCGCAGCACGCGGCCGGCATGGCTGTGGCAGTCGATCGTCGGGCGTGCGGCCAGGAAGGTTCCGGCGGATGCGCGCCGGGCCTCGGTCACGGCCTCGGGGACCGGCACGACCTCCTGCGCGGCGGCCGCGACCGGCAGGCAGAGGAGCGAGGCCGCCGCCACGAGGCCGCGGCGGGACAGGCCATGACGGGAGACGCGTTGGCGGTGCGACGCGCCGTCGGGCACGACCACGGCGGCCTCGAGCCGGTAGCGCCAGCCGCACGGGTCGTCGTGCAGGCGGCGGAAGAGGCCGCGCAGGGTCACCGCCCGGCCGTCGAGCGGGACGGGCGCGTCGGCGACGATCTCGATGCAGGCGGCCGGATTGCCCGGCAGGCAGCCGCCGCAGCAGGCGGGCTCCGGGACGAGCAGGCAGTAGCGCGCCTCTGCCGCCTCCGTCGCAGTGACCGGCCACCCGGTGACGGTGACGGGGCCGGCATCGGCCCGGTCGGCGGAGCCGTCGAGGAGCGCGGTCCAGGGCAGGACCGCCGCGGGAGGGAGCGTCGCGACCATTCAGAGCCTCCGTCCGACGAGAGGAATCCGCCGCAGCACCGCGGCGCAGGTCCAGCTGCCCGCGAGCGCGACCGCGAACACCGTGAGTCCCTTTGCGACGGCACCGGCCTTCAGGGCGAGCAGGCCGTCCTGCATCCAGGTCACCACGGGATAGTGCAGCAGGTAGATCGCGAAGCCGTTCGCCGCGAGGCTGTCGAGGACCGGGCGCCGGCCCCCGGCGAGGCGCAGACAGACGGCCGGCAGGGCGAAGCAGGCGGCCGCGCAGAAGACCACCTGCACCGCGCCGACGAGCGCCAGCGCCGCCGGAGCCGGCAGGTGCAGGGCCCGGCCGAGAGAGGGCGCCGCGAGGAAGGCCGCCCCAGCCGCGACCGCGAGCGCGACCCAGAGCCCGCAGCGGCCGGCGAGCGCCCGCCCGAACCCGGCGACCGCCGCGCCGCCGCCCCGTCCGAGCCAGGCGCCGGCGGCGAAGTAGGCGGCGTAGAGGCCGACCCGGCTGCCCTGGACGGCAAGGGGCCCGATCGCGAACCAGCGGAATGGACCGAATGCGAGGAGGAGGGGCAGGAAGGCGACGGCGGTGACGGCGACGAGGACCGCGAAGCACCGGCCCGGGCCCGGCGGTCGGGGCACGGGGGCCGGGCCGCGCGAGGCGCGGGCGTAGGCCAGGGCGGCAGCGGCATCGAACAGCAGCAGCACGCCGATGAACCAGGGCGGCCCGCTCGGCCACGGCCCGGTCGTGACCGTCGCGCGCCAGAACTCCGAAAAACCCGGTGCGCCGCCGGCCTGGAGATAGGAGGGATAGTAGGCGAGCGGCATCAGGGTCGGCGCGGCGACGCAGAACGGCAGGCCGAGGCGTGCGAGCCGCCCCCGCAGGTAGGCCTTCGCGCCGTGCCGCGCGAGGCCGTCCCGGACGAAGAGGCCCGAGAGCCCGAACAGCAGCGGCATGAAGAAGCCGTCGTTCAGCATGACGAGGCGGTCGAACCCGATCCAGCGCGCGGAATCGACGATCGGCGCGGTCGACAGGGCGTAGTGGACCCGGTCGACATGGCCGAAGGTGCAGTAGGCCAGCACCGCGTGGTGCAGCACGACGAGGCCGACCACGAACCCGCGCATCCGGTCGAGCGCGACGAGGCGCCCGGCCGGCTCGGCGGGGGAAGGGCGGGCGGTGCCTGGCATCGTCGCGGGGCCGGTTGACGCTGCGTCCCGTTGTAGGCCCGGCCCGGGCGCGGGACCAGCCGCCCCGCGCGTGATGGCCGGATGACGCGGGGGCACTATGTCGAAGGCCTGCGACCCGGCGAGACGCTGCCGACGGGGCGCCCGCGACGAGAGGGTCCCCGTGAAGGTCATCCATGACGATCCGCCGATGCGCGAGGAGATCGCTGCCGGCTTCTATCCCGGCTTCGAGGATCGCTGGCGCCGGGCCGAGCTCGCCGGACGCTGGCTGATGCTGGCCTTCGTGGTGGTCTGCGCGCTCGGCCTCCTCGGGCGCGGGCCCCTCAGCGAGCACACCCGCTCCAACCGCGACGGGTCGATCGTGATCCACTACGAGCCGGTGGCGCGCTTCGGGGCGCCGACAATCGTGCGCCTCGACACCCGGGTGCCGCCCGGCGGCGACCAGGTCGCGGTGACGATCGCCAAGGAGCTCGTCGACCTGTTCGGGCTCGAGAGCATCACGCCGCGGCCGCAGACCTGGCAGGTGGCGGGGGGCAACATCCGCCTCGTCTTTCCGGTGATCAAGGGCGAGACGCACGCGGTGATCCGCTTCACCGGCTCGCCGAGCTTCCGCGGCGCCGTCGATCTCACCGCTCGCCTCGACGAAGGCGAGACCCTGTCCTGGTCGCAATTCGCGGTGCCCTAGTGCATTGACGCATTCAGAGGATTCACAGGAGGCGTGGGTCGTGCGAGTCTGAGGAATGGCTCAGACTGTCTGCGTAATCCCCAGCGCCGCCGATCTGGCGCGCTTGTCCGCCATCGTCGCCGATCGGGGGCGGCCCCTCAAGCACATCCAGCGCGCCCGCATCGTCCTGCTCTCGGCCGAACGCCTCTGCGTCCTCGACGTCGCCCAGCAGGCGGGCGTCAGCCGGCCGGCCGTCTGGCGCTGGCAACTGCGCTACGCCGAGGAAGGCGTCGAGGGCCTCTTACGCGACAAGACCCGTCCGCCCGGCAAGCCGCCTCACTCCACCGACACCGTCGCCGAGGTGCTCGCCCTCACCTGCTCCGAACCGCCCGGTGAGGTCACCCACTGGACCGGCCGCGCCCTGGCGCAGGCCGTCGGGATCTCCCTGCGGTCGGTCCAGCGCATCTGGGATGCCCATCGCCTCCAGCCGCATCGGGTCCGCAGCTTCAAACGCTCGAACGATCCAGCCTTCGCCGAGAAGGTCGAGGACATCGTCGGGCTTTACATGGATCCGCCGCGCCACGCCGTCGTGCTCTCGCTCGACGAGAAGAGCCAGATCCAGGCTCTCGAGCGCACCCGCCCAAGCCGACCCGTCACGCCAGGTCGCCCCGAGACCCAGACCCACGACTACATCCGCCACGGCACCACGACGCTGTTTGCCGCGCTCGACGTGCTGGAGGGCACGGTGATCGGCCGCTGCATGCAGCGTCACCGCCACGAGGAGTTCCTGCGCTTCCTCAACACGATCGAGGCGGCGGTGCCGGCCGGCAAACTGATCCACGTGATCCTGGACAACTACGGCACGCACAAGCACCCGAAGGTGCGGGCCTGGCTGGCTCGGCACCCACGCTGGATCTTCCACTTCACCCCGACCTCGGCCTCGTGGATGAACGCGGTCGAGGGCTTCTTCTCCGTCCTGACCCGGCGCAGGCTGAAGCGGGGCAGCTTCAGCGGGATCGTCGACCTTCAGGCTGCGATCAACCGCTACATCGCTGAGCACAACGACAGGCCGAAGCCCTTCATCTGGACCAAGCCCGCCGCCGCCATCCTCGATGCCGTCAACGGCAACGCTGCACCATCCGTTTGAGTCAGTGCACTAGGAGCTGCTCGCGGCGGCAGACATCCGGGAGGTCGTCGAATTGCCCGCCATCCACGACCGCGAAGGCCTGGCCGGCAAACGCTTCGACGACACCCCTCAGCTTCGCGAGAGGATCGATCGACGGAGTATCGCTCGTCACGGTATCAGCTCCGCACGAAGGGTGTGCCGGCCTGCGACATCCGACGCAGACACTGCCCCGACGACGACCCGCCCCCGCCCTTGACCAGATCCGGCGTGTACAGAACCGGACCGGGACCCACCGTCAGCGCCGCGCCCCCGCCCTTCACCAGCGTGGTCTTCGGCGCCTCGATCGTCACCGTGCCGGACTTGTCCATCACGAACCGGCACGCACCGACCGTGATCGCGAACCGCTCGCCGACCTGGATCTCGAACACCTGCCCGACATCGATCGTCTTGGTCTTGCCGACCTGCTCCTCGGCCGCCTCGCCCACCAGAACCTGCTGGGTCCGGCCGACCTGCGTCTTGGCGCTCTCCCCCACGGACAGCGACCACGCCTTGCCGACCTGCGTGACGAAGGCCGCGCCGACATGCGTCACCTTGGCCGAGCCGACCTGCTCGACCCGGGCGACCCCGACCGAGTCGGTCTTCAGGCTGCCCACCAGGGTGTTCATCATCCCCGGCAGCGAGAACAGACCGCCTGCCGCCTGGCCGAACCCGGCCCCCGCCGCCGCCAGGGCCACGCCCGCGTCCGAACGCGGCGAGGGGCCGTTCCACACCCCCTGCTGCGCCTGCTGGCCGTCCTGCCCCAGCATCCCGATCACCGAGGCGGCGAGCTGCGGCGCCATCGCGGCAAGCCCCGCGAGGCCGCCGCCCTGGTCCATCGCCTGGCCCAGCAACCCCGCCGTCTGCCCGGCCATCCCCAGCAGCGGCCCCATCAGGGCAGCGGTCCCCGCCCCGGCGCCGCCGACCGTCAGGTTCAGCGAGCCGCCGACCTCCTGTGTCTGGTTGGCGCCCACCGTCAGGGCTTGGTTGCGGCCCACCACGTTGGCGTGGTCGGCCCCCACCGAGTGAGTCTGGTTGTTCTCGATCTTGGTGGTGTGATCCTTCTGCGCGTGGAAGAACATATTCTCCGCACCCGTCGCATCCTCGAAGGTCATCTCGTTGAAGCCCTTCGACTTGTACGAATTCGAGCGCATCACCATCCGGGTCTTGTGCGCCGGCAGGTCGTAGGGCACCGGGTTGTTGGGGTTGGGCGCGATGCCGACCACGATCGGCCGGTCGGGATCGCCCTCCTGGTAGGCCACCAGCGCCTCCATCCCGACCCGCGGGATGATCTGCTGGCCCCAGTTGGTCCCGCCCCAGGACTGCGTCACCCGCACCCAGCCGGTATCGGTCCCGTCACCCCGCGCCCTCCGGTCCCAAGGCAGGGTCAGCTTCACCCGCCCGAATGCGTCGGTGTGGATCTCCTCCCCCGGCGGGCCGGCGATCCTGGCGATCTGCAACCCGTCGATGCGCGGGCGCGGCACTGTCCGATGCGGCGTCGCCGGCCGGTCGGCCGGCAGGGTGGTGAAGGCGTTCTCGTAGTGCGGCGTGCCCGCCCCCGACTCGTAGGTCGGGTCCTCGGCCCGGTGCAGGATCTGCGTGATCACCTGCGCCGGGTAGACGTGGCCCGGATGCGCCACCTCGTAGGGGGTGAACCGCGATCCCGCCGCGAGCGTGCGCACGCTGGAGCGGCCCTCGACGCGGTCGAAGCCGGTCTCGGTCGCCTGCATTCGCAACCGCGTCGCCTGCTCGCCCGCTTCGCGGGTCAGCGCCCTTGCCGGATACTCGTAGAGTTCGTAAGCCGTATTCTCGGGAACGCGGTCGATCGACGGCGTATCGGAAGTAAGATCGAGATTTGGCGTCAAGAATTCGTAATCGTTACCAGATCGTTTTCCCGGCGTAAACGAGAGTTGCCGGCGCCAATCGTGGATGTGCTCGGCATCCGACGAGCCGAAGGCCAGACGAATGCGGGTGTCTTGGCTTCCATCATAGGCCGAGGGATGGTCGCCGACGGCGAGCGTATGCTTGCCGCGCTCATGGCGAAACCAGTAGAACAGCCCTTCTTCCTGGAGACGACGCAGCAGGTACGTGAGATCCGTCTCGTTCCACTGCACGACGTAGTCGCGCTTCGGCGGCGGGCGGGTGATCCCGGCGAGAGTGTAGTCGCGGATGCGGTGCTCGGCGCAGAGCGTCTCCAGTACCTCGAGCGTCGATTGCGTCAGGAAGATGCGGCAATCGCTGCGCTGGCTCATCAGCCACAGCCGCGGGCGCAGGGTGAGAGCGTACTGCCGCGCGCCTCTGGTGACGATCGGCCCCTCGTGCAGCTCGGTGACGAGCCCGTTCCAGACCCGTTGCGAGCCGTCGGCCAGCGTGAGGCTGAGATCGGCGGTGGTGCCGACGATCTCGTCGGGGCGGATCTCCTCGCGTTGCGCCCGGACGCGGGCCTGGAGGGTGAAGAGGCGGTTGAGGCCCTCCTCGACCTCGAGGCGCTCGAGCAGGAGGACGTCCTCGCCGAGGACGGTGTCGATTGCCATCAGGCGCCCGGTTTGGGTGTACATCATCGTAAGGCGCTCCCCTGATCGCTCCCTCGACGGCCCTCTCGCCCTCGCCCGCCCGCTCAGCCGCCGATCTGGACCGGCGTCCACGACGAGGCCGTCGCCGCGATCGGATCGATCTCGTGACCGCCTTGCGCCGCCAGGGTCGTGGCCGCGTCGGCGAGCCCGTTGCCCGCCGTCACCGCCGTCTCGGACAGGGTCGCGCCGAGGATCGCCACCGAGGGGTCCGGCACGCCGTCGAGCCAGAGCCAGCCGTCCTGCCCGTCGGTGGCGGCGCCCTGCTCGCCCGCGAGGGCGACCTGCGCCACCACGCCGTGCGTCAGGTAGGCGTGGCCGGCGATGCGGCCGGCGAGATCGGGCAGCGCGAGCCGCGCGGTCCAGGCCGGCGCCCCCCGGCCGGTCGTGCCGCGGGCGAGCGCGCCCTCCGGCGGCGGCGCGCCGGCATTGAGCGCCAGAGGCGTCTGCAGGCGCAGGCGCGCACGGCCCGGATTCCAGCCGAGCCGGGTCTGCGGCGCGGCCAGCAGCCGGCCGAGCAGCATCGCCGACAGGCTGCGCGCCTGGCCCTCGGCGCTGCGGTTGCTGTAGCGCAGGAGCGGCACACGGCCGGTCTTCTGCAGCAGGACGAGGCCCGAGAGCGCGAGCGTCGCGGTGCCGGACGCGCCCCGCAGCGCCAGCCGGACGCCGTCGAGGTCGAAGGCGTGGGCAAAGTCGTTGACGAAGGTCTCGGCGGCCGGGTTCGGCGCGAGGCCGCCGGTCGTCAGCGTCGCGCCCGCATGGGCGCCGCGGATGCCGCCGGTGAGCCCGCCGCCGCCGAGGCCGGAGGCCGGGGCCCCGCCCTTGGTCGCCGCGCTCGCCGGCGCCCGGCGCTGGGTCGCGCGCGCCTCGGCCGGCGGCAGGAAGATCGCCTGCCCGGGGCTGAGCCGCCCCGGATCGGTGATCGGCCGCTCGGTCAGGGCGACGATGTCGGGCCGGTTGTTGTAGGCGTAGAGATCGGGCCAGCGCACCGGATCGCCGTAATGCGCTTCGGCGACGCTCCAGAGCGTGTCGCCGGCCTTGAGCACGTAGCGGACGGGCTTCATCGATTCCTCCGGACAGGCGGGCGCGCCCGCCGGGCGGCGCGGCCGCGGTGAGGGCGGGAGGCGCGCGCCGCGCCTCCCGCTTGCCGTTCTTGAGAGGATGTCGGCGTCAGGACGCCCGGGCCGTCGCCAGGTCGTAGGAGGCGATCATCGGCGACTGCGATGCGTTCTGGTTGTCGGACGGCGTGTACTTCACATCCATCTTGGTGAAGTTCAGCGTCACCGTCTCGAGCGGCCGGTCGCCGGTGGTGCCGATCGTGTAGCCGGCGATCAGGGTGTTGTGCAGGGTGAACTCGATGTAGGTGTCGCCCGGATTGCCGGTGGTGACGAGGTGGATCACCGCCGTCTTGCCGTTGCGGCCCGAGCAGGCCTCCTGGAACAGCTTGGTGGTCGAGGAATCGCTGACCTTGGTCAGCGTGACCTCGCTCACCGTCGGCTCGGAGGCCTCGCGGTTGGCGGCCGAGCCCGCGAAGGTGTTCATGTTGCGGGTGACGTTCCAGTGCAGGGACTCGATGTCCATCCAGCGCCGGTGCGACTCGTGAGTGGCGTCACCCTGGATTCCGTCGATCTGCAGGTAAATCGGCATGGCGGTGTGATCCCTGTCGTCTCGTGTGGTGGATGCGGGCGGCCTCCGGCCCGTGCGAGATCGCCGGATGCGCCTCAGGAGGCGTCCGGCGGGGGTGCGACCGGGGGCGACGCGGCCCCGGCGGTTGCTTCGGCGGCGGGTGCGGCCGCGAAGCGGCCGTCCCGCGTGACGGTGAAGGCGACCGGCGGCACCGCAGCCCCGTCGAGGGCGCGGGCCAGGACCAGGTTGGAAAGGGCGGGCAGCACCTCGCGGGTCAGCGTCCCGTCGATCGCCCGCGCACCGATATCGGCGGCGAGGCAGCGGGCGACGAGAGCGTCCTCGACCGCCGGGTCCCAGGTGAGGTCGGCCCCGTGGGCCGCGTCCATGCGCGCGCGCACCCGCTCGAGCTGGAGCCGGGCGATGCGGGCCAGGACCTCGGGCGAGAGCGGCCGGTAGGGCACGATCGTCACCCGGCCGAGGAAGGCCGGCTTGAAGTGGCGCAGGAGTTCCGGACGGATCGCCTCGACCAGGGCCTCGCCCTCCGGCATCGTCTCCGGGTCGGCACCGAGCGCCGCCAGGGTGTCGGAGCCGGCATTGGCGGTGAGCAGGATCGTGGTGTTGCGAAAGTCGACGTCCCGGCCCTCGCCGTCGCGCAAGGAGCCCTTGTCGAAGACCTGGTAGAAGACATCCTGGACGCTCGGATGCGCCTTCTCGACCTCGTCGAGGAGCAGGATGCCGTAGGGTCGTCGCCGCACCGCCTCGGTCAGCACGCCGCCCTCGCCGAAGCCGACATAGCCCGGGGGAGCGCCGACGAGGGAGGAGACTTTGTGCTCCTCCTTGAACTCCGACATGTTGACGACCGTCAGGCTCGCCTCGCCGCCGTGCAGCGCTTCGGCCAGCGCCAGGGCGGTCTCGGTCTTGCCGACCCCCGAGGTACCGACCATCAGGAAGACGCCCGGGGGCTTGCGCGGGTCGGCGAGGCCGGCGCCCGCGGTGCGGATCGCCGCCGCGATCGTGGCGAGGGCCTCGTCCTGCCCGGTGACCCTCGTGCGCAGACGTTCCTCGAGGTCCCGCGCCGCCCGGGCGGTGTCGCGGACCAGGCGCCCGACCGGGATGCCGGTCCAGCGGGCGATCACCGCGGCGACCGCCGCGCGGTCGACCTCCGGGTGGACGAGCGCCGCCTCGCCCTGGAGCCGTGCGAGTTCGCCCCGCAGGACCGCCAGCCGCTCGCGGGCCTCCGGCCGCGCCGGCTCCCCGGACGAGGCGAGGGCATCGATCTCGGCGATCAGCCCGCGCTCGTGGCCGAGCCGGTCGCGCAGGGCCGACAGGCGCTCCTCCGTCGCGGCGAGCCGCGCGTCGAGATCGGCGAGGCGGCCCGGATCGGTCCCCGCCTCGCGGGCGAGGGCGGCGCGCTCCGCCGCGAGACCGGCAGCCTCCGCCCGCAGGTCCTCGACGGCGGCCGGCTCGGCCTGGCGGCCGATGGCGACCGCGGCCGCCGCGGTGTCGAGGACGCTCACCGCCTTGTCGGGCAATTGCCGGGCCGGCAGGTAGCGGGCCGAGAGCCGCACCGCCTCGACCACCGCCTCGTCGCGGATGACGACGCCGTGATGGGCCTCGAGCGCCGGGACCAGCCCGCGCAGCATCCGGGCGCCCGTCGCCTCGTCGGGCTCGGCCACCGTCACGACCTGAAAGCGGCGGGTGAGCGCCGGGTCGCGCTCGATGTGGCGCTTGTACTCGGACCAGGTGGTGGCGGCGATCGCCCGCAGTTCGCCCCGGGCCAGGGCCGGCTTGAGGAGGTTGGCCGCGTCGCTCCCCCCGGCCTGGTTGCCGGCGCCGATCAGGGTATGGGCCTCGTCGATGAACAGGATCACCGGCACCGAGGCCGTGCGGCAGGCGGCGATCACCGCGGTCAGCCGCCGCTCGAACTCCCCCTTCACCCCGGCGCCGGCCTGGAGCAGGCCGAGGTCGAGGGCGCGCAGGGTGGCGTTGCGCAGGGGCTCGGGCACGCGGCCCTCGGCGATGCGCAGGGCCAGGGCCTCGACCACCGCGGTCTTGCCGACCCCGGCCTCGCCGGTGAGGATCGGGTTGTTCTGGCGCCGGCGCAGCAGGACGTCGATCACCTGGCGCAGCTCGGCCTCGCGGCCGATGACGGGATCGATCCGTCCGGCCCGCGCCTCGGCGGTCAGGTCGCGGGTGTAGCGCTCGACCTCCGGGTCGGGGGCGCCCCCCGGTACCGCGGCCTCGCCCGGGGCGGCAGGGGCCGGCGCCGGCACCTCGGCCGCCTGGACCGCGAGCGCGGCGGGATCGAGGCGCAGCGACGGGGCGGCCTCGCGCAGGGCCGCCCGCAGAGCCGTCGACGTGGTCAGCGCGAGGGCGAGGTCGACGGGGGCGACGGCGTCGCGGCCGAACCGGAGCGAGGCGGTGAGCCACGCCTCCTCGATCCAGCCGAGAGTGCCGCGCGACAGGGAGGGCGCCGCGGCCGCGCCGCGCCGCATCCGGTCGAGGGCGCCGGTCAGTTCGGCCCGGACGCTCTCCGGCGGGCTGCCGGCCGACCGCAGGAGGGCGCCGAGCGGCTCCCCCTTCTCGGTCAGGGCGAGCAGCCAGTGCTCGACCTCGACGGTGCCGTGCTCGCGGGCGACCGCGAGGCCCACGGCCCGCTCGAGTGCCCGGCGCAGGCCCGGATCGAGACGGCCCACGACCACGTGCAGGTCGAAGGTCGGCATGCGCGGTGTCCCTCCATGAGACAGGCCCCTGAGACGAGGCGTCATCGATACGGTGCGGGTGACGCTGATGTTATAGGCATACGATCGGCCGTGAAAACCCCATCGCGAGAAAATCATGCGTTTAGGCGGCTTCTCTCTGGCAGCGCTCTCACCTTTCTGGAATAGTTAGTTCTTATGGACTTTGGAACGGCTCGCGGTTTTTCGCGATATGGGAGGATGGCCAAAAAAATCGGATCGACGTCTTCACCATGCAGGACAGCCGCACTAGCTTCCCCGGCGAAACGCTTCGGACGGACCGCCTATGCCGCTCGATCTCGACGACATGCTGAAGCGCGTCCGGGATGACGATCCCGTCGGACCCGATATGCGGTCCGACATCTCGGGCAGCTCGACGTATCTGCAGCTGAAGGACGCCCGCTCGCAGGCCCGCGCTGCAGAGCGCGCCGCCGAAGCGGCCGGCGAGCCGACGGCGGTGCCGGTGGCCTGGGCCACCGTGCGCGACCTCGCCGGGGAGCTGCTCGCCCGCAGCAAGGACCTGGAGGTCGCCGCCTGGCTGATCGAGGCTCTGGCGCGGCTCGACGGCTTTGCCGGGCTCGCCTTCGGCTTCGCGCTGGTCGACGGCCTGATCGACCGCTACTGGCCCGATCTCCACTCGGTCGACGAGGACGACGCCGAGGGCCGGCTCACCCCGCTCGCCGGCCTCAACGGGATCGGCGGCGACGGCGTGCTGATCCAGCCGATCCGGATGATCTCGCTGGTGCCGGGCCACCCCTACGGCACCCACGCGCTCTGGCACGCGCGGAGCGGCGGACGCGGCACCGGCCAGTACGGCCAGGACTTCATGGAGGCGCGGGCGGCGACGGCCTCGGACGTCCTGCGGGCCCATGCCGAGACGGCACGGACGGCGCACGCGGCGTTCCTGCGGATGAGTGCGACGCTCGACGCATTCTGCGGCACCGATGCGCCGCCGCTCGCCAACATCCGGGCGGTGCTCGAGG
>NZ_JTHF01000112.1 GCF_001043895.1 Methylobacterium indicum | reverse complement strand
CCAGCCGGTATCCGTCCCGTCGCCTCGCGCCCTACGGTCCCAAGGCAGGGCCAGCTTCACCCGCCCGAACGCGTCGGTGTGGATCTCCTCTCCCGGTGGGCCGGCGATCCTGGCGATCTGCAACCCGTCGATGCGCGGGCGCGGCACTGTCCGATGCGGCGTCGCCGGCCGGTCCGCCGGCAGGGTGGTGAAGGCGTTCTCGTAGTGCGGCGTGCCCGCCCCCGACTCGTAGGTCGGGTCCTCGGCCCGGTGCAGGATCTGCGTGATCACCTGCGCCGGGTAGACGTGGCCCGGATGCGCCACCTCGTAGGGGGTGAAGCGCCCGCCCGCCGCGAGCGTCCTCACGCTGGAGCGGCCCTCGACCCGGTCGAAGCCGGTCTCGGTCGCCTGGATCCGTAGCCGCGTGGCGCGCTCGCCGGCCTCGCGGGTCAGCGCCCTTGCCGGATACTCGTAGAGTTCGTAAGCCGTATTCTCGGGAACACGGTCGATCGACGGCGTATCGGAAGTAAGATCGAGATTTGGCGTCAAGAATTCGTAATCGTTTCCGGCTCGTCGTCCCGGTGTGAACGAGAGTTGCCGGCGCCAGTCGTGGATATGCTCGGCATCCGACGAGCCGAAGGCGAGACGGACCCGGGTCTCGGTTCCGCCGTCATAGGCCGAGGGATGATCGCCGACGACGAGCGTGTGCTTGCCGCGCTCATGGCGGAACCAGTAGAACAGCCCTTCTTCTTCGAGCCTGCGGATGAGGTAGGCGAGATCGGTCTCGTTCCACTGCACGACGTAGTCGCGCTTCGGCGGCGTCCGGGTGACGCCGGCGAGAGTGTAGTCGCGGATGCGGTGCTCGGCGCAGAGCGTCTCCAGCACCTCCAGCGTCGATTGGGTCAGGAAGATGCGGCAGTCGCTGCGCTGGCTCATCAGCCACAGCCGTGGCCGCAGGGTGAGGGCGTACTGACGCGCGCCTCTGGTGACGATCGGCCCCTCGTGCAGCTCGGTGACGAGCCCGTTCCAGACCCGCTGCGAGCCGTCGGCCAGCGTGAGGGCGAGGTCGGCGGCGGTACCGACGATCTCGTCGGGGCGGACCTCCTCGCGTTGCGCCCGGACGCGGGCCTGGAGGGTGAAGAGGCGGTTGAGGCCCTCCTCGACCTCGAGGCGCTCGAGCAGCAGCACGTCCTCCCCGAGCACGGTGTCGATCGCCATCAGGCGCCCGGCCTGGGTGTAGCGCACGTGCTCGTTCATGGCTTGCCCTGCCCTAGAAGTCCATGATGGACGCCATAGACTAGGGTGCGAGATCCGGACGATCAACCCGGATGATCGTGGACGATGCGTCGGGCATGACGCTGAAGGACCAGGATGTCGGATCGTATAGCCGGCGCAGGCCAAGCACGAACACAGCGCCCGTCCGGCGGATCGCCCCCGTCAGGCATCGTCGGCCCGGGATGCCGGCGTCGAAGCGCGTGATGTAGAAGCGGCGGGCCCGGTTGCACCTATCCGGCAGCTGAGGGTGACGAACCGCCAATTTGCTTGCCAGTCTTCGTCCCGCTCCGATGTGCCGGGTTCCGTAAGGCGATCCGGACCGCTGAAGCACGGCCCGCCATCCCGACCAAGAGCAATGAGGCTCCGGTCGTCTGTCCTGACTGGATCTACAACAACCACAACATCGTCGAGCGGCTGTGGGCGCATCTGAAAAGTGGCGCGCTATCGCAACTCGCTACGAAAAGACCGCCCTCAGCTTCATGAGCGTCCTTTGTCTCGCCTCAACCTTGCTATGGCTCAAGTGACAACAGACAATAGAGGGGAGCGCACCTCACCTGGATCGAAGTTGTAGTCGTGTAAGGCCACGCGACGCGTCATAACCTCCAGGGCCTCGGCCGAGACGTCCCAGATCCCGACAAGGAGCTTGCCGATCTCCGGCCGGGATCGGGCCAGGGGGACGGGCGACCAGCCGATCCGGTTGTAGATACGCGTCATAGCCTCGTCGTAGATCCCGACCACTTGCTCGACGCCCGAGGACAGGCAGAGCCGGCACAGGCCGATCAGCAGCTCGGTCGATACAAGCTTCCCGTGGCACGCATCCGGGCCGGTGCAGGGATGGACGCAGAACCGCGTGCATTCCCACACGGTCGGGCTCTCGACGTCGACCGGCTCGTCGAAGAAGCCCGCGAACTCGGTGCGCAGCATCGTCTCGCCGGTGGTAGGCAGGACCCGCAGTGAGCCTGTCAGGCGATGCTCGGCGTCGGCCGTCACGACATAGACCGGATCCTCGTGCCAGTCGTAGCGATCCGTTTCCCAGCCGTCTCTCACGGTCGCCGCCCAGCCCAGCCGCTCCTGGAAGATGACTGCCCGAGCCCGAAACATCGCATCGAATTCGCCGGGGCAAGCGTCGCGGTCGGCATTTGTGAGAATACTGATCATTGCTTCCCCGGATCAATTGCAGTACCCAAATTATTGGGCCCATGATCAGAGTTCACAATCTGTTATTATATCAGATTGACAGATTTTGCATTCGTTTGGGCGATCGCGGGCCTCACGCGTTCGGCCCCCGTTGCGGATCGTGAATACACCGCTCACAGCAACTCGACACGCGTCGCCTTGACGACAGCCTCCGCCACGCTGGCACACTTGAGCTTGCTTCGCGCGCTTCGCAGGTAGAGGTTCACGGCGCTGATCGAGAGACCGAGCTCGGACGCGACCTGCTTGACGTTCCGTCCTGTCGCGATCCGCTCGAGACATTGCACCTCCCGCACCGAGAGGACCGCCTGCTTCGACCGATAGCCGGCGAGTTCTACGGCACGGTTGTGCAAGAAGTGGGCGAGGATCTGGAAATCGCGCATGCACAGCAGGCGCTTCGCCTTCCACTCCTGCCCGGAGAGGTTCGAGGTGACCGTGAATAGGGCACGCTCGCCCGCAGGCCCGCGGACCGGCAGGGTCATGCCCTCGCGGCCGACATGGTGGGCGTCGGCCTCGCGGAAGAATTGTTGCGCCTCCGGTGAGGAGCGGTCAACCTCGGACCAGTCCAGGGGCAGGAAACCCTTTACTCCCGCTCGAATGACGGGATCGACCCAGAAGTAGTCCCTTGCAGTGTAGCGCTGCACCCAGGCATCCTCGTAGGTCACGATCAGGATGGCATTTCGAGCGTCGTGGGCCGGGATCGAGACCGCATGATAAGCAATGTTCGCAACATCAAAATCTGACCTGATTGCGCGCAAGATAGTGTTCAGTTCAAGTGTTGAGCGTGCCAAGAGAATTTGGTCAATGGCACCCTCAAGTCTCTCGTCCGTCTCCACGATCGCCTCCCGGGCGCAACCCATTCAAATCTGAAATTCAACCAGAACTATGTACCATAATGAATTTCTGTTGTATGATATAACAAAAAATAAAATCATATACTTAGAAAAACAATCTATGAATGGCTATGGACGGACTACAACGTCCCCAAATTTAAGACCTGAAAGTATCTCGATGCCCTGAGGGTGCGTAGAACCGAGTGTGACGCTGCGGATGCGGGGTTCGCCGCCTTGCGGATCGCGCACCTGAACGGTGGGGTTCGTCATCGGGTCCCGGACGGCATCGATCGGCACGATGACTGCCTGCGGGTTGCTCGCGATCTCGATCTGCATCCGGGCTGACATGCCGATGCGGATCCGGCCCCGATCAGAGCCGGCGTTGCCCGGGATCGCGGCCCGCACCTCGAAGGACGGCGTACGGCCAGAGGACTGCCCGGCCTCGGCCTCGGCACTGATGCCGATGATGCGGCCAGGGATTGAGCTACCGGGGAAGGCGTCGCCGCCAATCAGGACCGTCTGACCGAGCCGGAGGCGGTTGACGTCGACCTCATCGACTCGGCCGGTCACGACGAGGGTCGCCGTATCGGCGATCGAGAACAGTGCCTGGCCACGGGTCACGCGGGTGCCGGCCTCGATCGTCGGGGGGGTCTGTGGGCCCTGGTTGCCGGCCGGCGGCCGGGTGACGATTCCCTCGACGGGCGCGCGCACCGTGCTGCCGTCGGCCTGCGCCTGCAGATCGGCGAGGCGGGACTTCGCGTTCTGCAAGTCCAAGTCGGCGAGACGGCGGTTGTCAGGACTGGCGCGTTCCAGCGTCGTCTGGAGATCCAGCCGGCTGCCGGTCGCGCCGTTGCGCTGGGTGTCGCGCTGTTGGACGAGGCCGTCATACTCGTTGCGGGAGACGATGCCGCGGTCGAGCAACCTCTTCGTCTCCGTGACTTGGCGCTCGATCACCGCGAGGCTGGCCTCGGCGGTCTCCTGGGCCCGCCGCGCGCGGATCACGTCCGGACTCGTGCTCCACCGGTCGAGGAGATCGACTGCCATGGAGGCTTTCAGGAAAGTGGCTTGAGCCTCGCGCAGGCGGCTCTCGACCTCGCCAGCATCCATCACCACGAGAACCTCGCCGGCGCGGACGAGGGCGCCGAGCTGGGCACGCCGCTCCCGCAGCACGCCGTCGAAGGGGGCGAGCGCCGCGACGGTCTTGCCAGGCCCGACCGTACCGATCAGCGTGATCATCGAGGCCACGGCGGCCGGCGCGACAGTGACGGCCCGCTCTTGCGCCGGCACGCCGGCCGCGGGGGTGCGCTCCGGGGGCGGTGCGGTCCGCAGCCAGGCGACGGCGGCCAGCCCGAAGACCGCGCCGGCACCGGCGACGATCGCCACGCGGCGGCTAGGCCGGGAGGTCACGGCGTGCGCGGGGATGCCGGCCGGCGGCTCGGCGACCGGAGCCGCCTCGGATGCCGGGTCCGTCATGCCGGTCAGTCTCGCAGAGCGATGTGCCATGTGTCGAGCGTCGTCCCCAGTTGCACGTCGAGGAGCGTCAGGGCGTTGAGGTATCCGATCGCGGCGCCGAGCTGCTGGTTCTCGGCGGAGCGCAGGTCGTTCTCCAGGGCGCGGACCTGATAGTTGGCCGAGCGCCCGACCTTGAGCTTCTCCTTCTCGATCTCGACTGCGCGCGCGGCCAACTCGCGGGCCCGGCGTGCCACCTCGAGCTGGCGCCAGCGGATGTCGATGTCGGTGGCCGAGTTGCGGATCTGGACCTCGACACCCTGGCGGATCGTCTCGAGCTGCACCTCGGCGTTCTGCAGGCCGGTCGTGGCCTGGATGTAGGGCTGCTCGCGGCGCAGGTCGTTGAGCGGCGCGTTGAAAACGAGCCCGACCGTGACGTCGGTGATTCCGGCCGACGTGGCGAGCGGGCCGGTGATGCTGGTGCGTCCCAGTGAGCCCGTACCGAAAACCGACAGGTCCCATAGGCGCTCGTTCTGGGCGACGACGATCCCGAGCTTGCTCTGCTCGACGGCGTTGAGTTGGCCAAGGTAGTCCGGCCGCTGTGCCAGCGCGATGCGCATCAGGTCGGGCAGGTTCGTCGTCACCCGGGCTGGCGTGATGCTCTCGCGGGCGACGGCCGGCGTGGCGAGATCGAGGGCGAGCAGGTTCAGGAGCTGGATCCGACTGTTGTCGAGTGAGCGGGAGGCTTCGAGAACGCGGATGCGCTGGTTCTCCAGGTCTGCTTCGGTCTGCACGATATCGACCTCGGCCATGCGGCCGGCCGCGATCAGGGCACGGTTGATGTCGATGAGGGTCTCGGCTCGGCCGACGGAGGCTTGCGCGATCCGGAGCTCCTCCTGGGCCCGCAGCAACTCGCGATAGGCGAAGATGACCTGCCCGATCGTCTCGGACACGGTAGCCTTGAGACGGAGCTGGTTGATCCGCTCGCCGAGCCGGGCCGAGCGCATCGGGGCCAGGGTGACGTCGCTGCCGGCGCCGCGCAGGAGGGGCTGGGAGACAGACAGAAGGCCGGCGGAGCGCCGGGACCGGACACCGAGGGTGTCGCTGGCCTGATCGGCCCAGGAGAAGCTCACGATGGCGCCGGTCGGCAGGAGCGTCGTGACGCCCGGCGTCACCGTGTAGCTGCTGGTGTCGATGCCGGCGATCCGCTGCCGGATGGCGCCGCCGGAGACGCCGAACTGCGGGGTGAAGCGATCCTCGACGACGCGCAGGTCGAACTTCTGCGCGATGCGGTCGATGGAGGCACTGCGGATCGTGCGGTTGTTGCGCAGGGCCAGCGCCACGGTGTCGGCCACGCTGAAGGGGATCTCGCGATCACGGACCGCCTCCCCGGCCTTGGCGGACTTGGCGGACTTGGCGGGCGCGGAGTGCTGGCTGGATGGAACCGGCACGGGCTTCACCACCCGCTTCGGCTTGGCGGCCTGCAGGGCAGGCTCGGCGTTGGCACCGGTCGCGGCGACCGCGAGGGCGGTGGCGAGGAACAGGCGCGGGATCCGGGGGGGACCGTGCATCCGTGTTACTCCGCCCTCAGGG
>NZ_JTHF01000111.1 GCF_001043895.1 Methylobacterium indicum | reverse complement strand
CCTTCAAGGCCTCGTGCCGGGGCTTGGCCACCCCGTTCACGGTCTGCACGTAATCCGGCTCGACATAGGCCGGGTGAGGGGAGAGCAGGGCCTTCTGGGCCGGGCTGCGCTTGCCCCATTCGGTGAACGGCACGAGGCCGCTCTCCGGGCTCGCCGGGTTGTCGCGGTGATCGGTGAAGGCGATCGTGTTCGGGGCGATCGTCCCCGGGTCGAGCCCGGTCACCGCCGGCACGTCCTTGGTGCGGTACTCGGCGAGGGCGGGGGAGGCCGCGAGCGCCGCGGCGAGCACGAGCGGAACGGGGCGCAGGCGCGCCGTGAGGCTGTCACGCACGGGGGTAGGTCCTGTCTGAGGGTCAGTAGGTCGGGTCGTCGCCGAACGGGTAGTCGGGATCGCGCCGGCGCGGCCGGCGGACATACTCGTCGTCGTCGCCGAAGGGCGAGCGGCTGCGGGCGCCGGGCCAGACCGGATCGGGCGGCTGGATCGGCTGGGCGCGCCGGATATAGGGACGCGGCTCGGGCTGGCCGAACAGGTTGCCGAACGGGTCGAAGCGGTCGGAATCCGGCGCCTCGTCGGGGGCGCGGCCCGGATTCTCGCCAGGGAGCCCCCCCTCCATCGCGTCGCCGTCCTGATCGCTGTCGGGCCGCATCGCGTAGATCTGCTCCTGCGGCACCAGGCGGAAGCGGGTATCGGCGAGGCGCCCGTCGACCGAGAGGCGGAAATGCTCGATGAAGCCGCCGCCGGACACCCGGTTGCCCGAGCGCAGGTCGATCGCCGCATCGGCGATCAGGGGCTTGGCCTCCGGGCTCGGGCCCGAGAGCGGCGTCTTGGCCACCCCGTTGGCCCAGGCGGCCTGGAGCACCTGGGCGAAGATGGGCACCCCGAGATGGCCGCCGGTCTGACCGCGGCCGAGCGTCCGGCGCTTTCCGTCGGCATTGTCGTAGCCGACCCAGGCCACGATGGTGATCTCGTTGGTGAAGCCGGAGAACCAGGCGTCGTTCTCGTCCTCCGAGGTACCGGTCTTGCCGGCGACGAAGGGCGAGAACCGGGCGAGCGCCGCCGCGGTGCCGCGCTGGGTCACGCCCTGGAGCAGGCTCTTCAGCTGGTAGAACGCCACCCGGTCGGCCGAGCCGATGCGCGCCGGCGGCCGGTCGGCATGCTGGTAGAGCACCTTCTCGCCCTGGGTCACGCTCTCGAGCCCGTAGGGCGAGGGGCGCTGGCCCTCGTTGGCGATCGCCGCGTAGAAGGCCGCGAGGTCGATCATCCGCACCGGCTGGGCCCCGAGCACGAAGGGATAGTAGCGCTCGCACTCGGCGTAGAGCTGGGCCTCCAGCGCGATGTCGCAGACCTTCTGGAGGCTCGCGGGGGCCTTCTCCGCGATACCGCCCTTGAGGAGCTGGGCGGTGACGAGGTTCTTCGAGTGTTCGAGGCCGCGCCGCAGGGTGGTGGGGCCGGAGCCACCGCCCTCGTAGTTCTTCGGCGACCACGAATCGCCCACTCCGCCGATCGGCGGCAGGGTCACGCGGGCATCCATCACCAGGGTGTTGGGCTGGAGGCCGGCATTGAGCGCGGCGAGGTAGGTGACGGGCTTGAGCGTCGAGCCGGGCTGGCGCACGCTCTGGGTCACCCGGTTGAGCTGGCTCAGCGGATAGGAGAAGCCGCCCGCCATGGCGAGGATGCGCCCGGTACGGTTCTCCATGACCAGCACCGCGCCCTGGACCTGCGGGCGGATGCGCAGGTCGGCGCGCGGCGCGCCCTTGCCCTCCGAGAGCTTGACCCGCACCACGTCGTAGGGAGAGAGCCGGCCGCGGGCGGCGCCCGGGTTCAGGCTCGCGACGCGCCCGTCGGCCAGACCGACGCGCATGCCGGCCTGGCCGCCGGTGGAGAGCACCACGGCCGCCGGCCAGTGCACGTCGTAGAGCGGCAGGCGCGCGGTCTCGAGCGCCCGCTGCCAGGCCGGCTTCGGGCCGGCGGGTTTTGCCGCCTTCGCCTGCCTCGACCCCTTCCTGCCCTTCGGCGCGGGCTCCGGAGCGGGAGCGGGCGCCGGCTCGGGGGCGGGTGCCGCGGCCTCGATGCGGCGCACCGCGTCGGCGAGGTTCGCCTCCGGTCCCTCGTAGCGGGCGCGGCCCGTGGAGGCCTCGTAGCGCGACAGGCTCTCCTGCAGGATACCCTCGGTGGCCTCCTGGAGGCCGGCATTGAGGGTCGAACGCACCGTATAGGTACCGGCGGTCAGCGAATCGAGGCCGGCGAGCGTGCGCGCCTCGCGGGTCAGGTGATCGACGAAGTGGAAGCCGGCATCCTGGCGCAGGCGCTCCAGGGGGGCGAGGCCGAGGGGCGCGGCGAGCGCCGTGTTCATCTCGGCCTCGGTGATCGCGCCCTCTTCCTTCATGCGGGTGAGCACGTAGGCGCGGCGCTCGCGGGCCCGCTCGGGGTAGCGGTCCGGGTTGTAGAAGTTCGGGCCCTTCGGCATGCCGCCGAGCAGAGCCGCCTCGGCGACGCTCAGGTCGCGCACGGATTTGCCGAAATAGCTGCGCGCCGCCATCTCGACGCCGTAGGCGCCGCGGCCGAGATAGATTCCGTTGAGGTAGAGGCCGAGGATCTCGGGTTTCGTCATCACCCGCTCGGCGCGGGCCGCGACGATCATCTCGCGGATCTTGCGCTCGTAGGTGACGTCGTCGCCGACCGAGAGATTCTTGACCACCTGCTGGGTGATCGTCGAGCCGCCCTGGGGCCGGCCCGGCGAGGCGAGATTGCCGATGAACGCGCGGATCACCCCGCGCTCGTCGATGCCGTGATGGGTGAGGAAGCGCTTGTCCTCGGCCGCGATGAACGCCTTCTGGACCAGCGCCGGGACCTCACCGATCGGCACCGCGATGCGCCGGCCGTTCGGCTCAAAGGTCTCGGAGAAGCGCTTGCCGCGCTCGTCGAGGATCGTGGTGGCGCCGGGCAGCCGCAGGGTCTTGAGGGCGTTGGCGTCCGGCAGGTCGGTGACCGCCTTGTTGTAGAACTCGATCACGTCCCGCGCCACGAAGGGCGAGTTCGCCGGGTTCTCGCCCTTGCAGAACTGCTTGTAGCTCGTGTTGAGCTCGCCGATGTCGAGGCCGTGCAGGAGCTTCGACTCGCCGGCGACCGCCTTGGGGTCCTCCATCGCGGTCGAGATCAGGTCGTCGAGGTTGATGTCCTCGATGTCGAAGGCCTTGCGCATGTGGGCGCAGCCGTCGCGCAGGAGCTGCACCACCTCCGGCCCGTCCTTGGCCGGATCGAACTGCGTGCGGATCGCGTCCGGCCGGGTGGTGACCTGGCTCAGCGTCAGGGCCGTGGCAAACAGCTTGATGAGGATCGCGTTCATCGATGACCAGAGAGCCGGGGAGGGCCGGGGGCAGGACGCGCCCGGCGGCCTGAACCGGACTTGACCCAGCCGGACATCGACAACGCGGCTGTTTTAAGGACGGGGCGGGGTCGCGGTGGCGGAAGCGGGGTTCTCCCCGGTCTCCCCGTTGCCGGTTTCACCGCGCAGCCGCCGCAGGGCGAAGGCGGTGAAGACGCCGACGAGGCAGAGCGCGAGGCCGAACCAGGTGAAGGCGTATTGCAGGTGGTTGTTCGGCAGGTCGACCCGGAGCTGCCCGCCCTTCGGCCAGCCGCCGGGATTGGGCGTCTGGTCGGCCTCGATCAGGTAGGGGGCGACACCCGACGGCCCGGCCGTGGCGAGCCCCTTGGCGGCGGCGATGCCCGGCACGTCGCGGTTGAACCACTCGCCGGTCTGCGGGTTCGGCGCGGGCACGAACATCGCCCGCACCTCGCTCTGGCGCAGCATGCCGGTGACGGTGGCCTCGCCCTCGACCTGACCGGCGGCCCGGCGGGCGACCTCCTTGAGCTCGGTCGGCACGAAGCCGCGATTGACGAGCACGATGCGACCGTCGTCGAGGCGCAGCGGCGTGATCACGTAATAGCCCTGGAGCGCCCGACCCGGCGTGTCGCCGGGCGCGAGGCCGTGGACCAGCGTCTCCTTGTCGTTCAGGAACCGGCCGTGGACCCGCACCCGCTCGAACTCGTCCCGCGCCGGATCGAAGGCGTCGAAGGCCGGAAGGGGGGCGGGCGGATCGATCCGCGAGCGGGCGACGATCCGGTCGATCAAGGCTTCCTTCCAGGCCTTGCGCTCGAGCTGCCAGACCCCGAGACCGATCAGGATGGCCAAGCAGACGAGGCTGGCGAGGGCCGGCGCCACGAGGTCGCGCAGGGCCGCGCGCCGCTCCGCCGCGCCGGCCCCAGGGGCGGGCGCCGTCACCGGAAGCGTCCCTCCGCGGCCTTGTTGGAATATTGCAGCGCCGCCATCATGCCCTTGAGCGGGCGGACCAGGATCAGGCTCAGGCCGATCGAGAGCGGGACCCAGAGCGCGGCATGGACCCACATCGGCGGCTCGTAGGCGAACTCGACCCACATCGCCAGCGCCACCACGACGATGCCGACGATCGACATCACGAAGAAGGCCGGCCCGTCGGCAGAATCGATGAAGCGGTAATCGAGGCCGCAGACCTCGCAGGAGGGACGGAAGCTGAGGAAGCCCTTGAACAGGTGCCCCTCGCCGCAGCGCGGGCAGCGGCCGCGGAGACCCACGGTCGCCGGTGAATCGACGGTGCGGTTGGATTCCATGGCCCTGCTCCTCGAGATGGTCCGCGCGATGGACCCGATCTGGACCCTGCGCGCCATAAGAAAAAGGGCGGCTTGCGCCGCCCTCTCATGTTCCCGACGCGGATGCGTCACGGATCAATGCGCGGCGGCGTGCCCGACGCCCGAACCCCAGACGTAGATGGCGGCGAACAGGAACAGCCACACCACGTCGACGAAGTGCCAGTACCAGGCGGCGAACTCGAAGCCGAGGTGCTGCTTGGCGGTGAACTGACCGAGATAGAGACGGTAGAGGCAGACCGCGAGGAAGATCGTGCCGATGATGACGTGGGCGCCGTGGAAGCCGGTCGCCATGAAGAAGGTGGCCGAGTAGATGCTGCCCGAGAAGCCGAAATGGGCGTGGCCGTACTCGTAGGCCTGGACGAAGGAGAACAGGACGCCGAGGGCGATGGTCAGCCAGAGGCCGTACTTCATCCCCTTGCGGTCGTTGTTCAGCAGCGCGTGGTGCGCCCAGGTGATCGTGGTGCCCGAGGTGAGCAGGATCAGGGTGTTGAGCAGCGGCAGGTGCCAGGGATCGAACGCCTCGACGCCCTTCGGCGGCCACAGGCCCCCGGTGAACTCGACGCGCGAGGCCTGGATCGGATCGGAGGTGTAGAGCGCCGCCTCGAAATAGGCCCAGAACCAGGCGACGAAGAACATCACCTCGGAGGCGATGAACATGATCATGCCGTAGCGGTGCGAGAGCTGCACCACGCGGGTATGGTCGCCGGTATTGGCCTCGTGCGCGACGTCCCGCCACCAGCTGAGCATGGTGTAGAGGATGCCGATCAGGCCGGCGAAGAAGATGTAGGGCCCGAGCGCGAGGTTCGCGATCGTCAGGCTCTTCATCCACAGGACGGCGCCCGACGTCATCACGAAGCCGCTCATCGAGCCGACGAGCGGCCAGGGGCTCGGATTGACGAGGTGGTAGTCGTGGTGCTTCCCGTGCGCCTCGGCCATCGTGTCGGGTCTCCTGCCTATCGTCTCGGACCGGTCGCGCCCCGCGCCGGCCGTGGATCTCGTTCTCGCGCGGGGCGGGCCCGCTGCCGGCGGATTCGACGCCGGCCTCGTACGGTCACGCTTTAAAGCCGCCCCGCCGCGATTGTCACCTCGTCAATTGGCCCAGCCCCATCAATTGGCGCGGGTCCCCGTCGGCGTCGCGAGCGCGGCCTGCGGCTGGCCGTTCTTCGACGCGAAGTAGGTGTAGGACAACGTCATCTCGGTGAGGTCGCGCGTGTTCGAATCGGCCTTGATGCCGGGCTCGACGTAGAACACCACCGGGAAGTCCATGGTCTCGCCGGGCTTCAGCGTCTGCTCGTTGAAGCAGAAGCACTGCACCTTGACGAAGTAGCTGCCGGTCAGCGCCGGCTGCAGGTTGAAGGTGGCGATGCCGGTGCTCGGCGTGGTGCCGGTATTGGTGACCCGGAAGAACACCGTCTGGGTGGCGCCGAGCTGCGCCTCCACCTGGGGGCTCTCCGCCACGAAGCGCCAGGGGAGGCCGGGCGCGACGTTGGTGTCGAAATGCACCACCATCTTGTCCTGGCTCACCGGGCCGGAGGCGGCCGCACCCCGCAGCGGCGTGCCGTCGAAGCCGGTCGCCTTGCAGAAGAGGTCGTAGAGCGGCACGAACGCGAAGGCGAGCGCCGTCATGCCGACCACGATGCCGAGGCAGGCGAGCGCCGTAGTGCGGGCCTGCCGCTGGCGCGAACGCGGATCGGCGATGCGGGGGTCGGTCATGGCGGGTCGCCTCCTCGCGTCACAGCGGCCGGTTGAGGACCTGGGGGCCGAGCTTGGCGATCGTCAGCACGTAGAAGATCAGCACCAGGGCGGCGAGCACCATCGCGATGGCGACGGAGCGCTTGCGTCGGCGCTGGATCTCTTCGGGGGTCAGTTGCTGGGGCACCGTACTCATCACCGGGTCGACCTGAGGGGAGGGCGCTTTCAGCCGAGGACCGGCCGGAACAGCCCGAGGCCCTGCTCCGCCAGCAGGGCGGAGAAGAGCAGGAACAGGTAGAGGATCGAGAAGCCGAACAGGCTCATGGCCGCCTTGTTGGCCGCCTCGCCCTCGCGCCGGCGCAGCACCTGGACGCTCAGCCCCACCATCGCCAGGCCGCCGACGAGGCCGACGAGACCGTAGATCAGGCCGCCGAAGCCGAGGAAGACCGGGGCGAGGCCGAGCGGCGCGAGCAGCACCGAATAGGCGAGGATCTGGCGGCGGGTCGAATCGGGGCCCGCCGTGTTCGGCATCATCGGGATGCCGGCGCGGGCATACTCGCCGGCCTTGACCAGCGCCAGCGCCCAGAAATGCGGTGGGGTCCAGATGAAGATGATCAGGAACAGGACCGTGCCCTCGATCCCGATCGAGCCGGTGACGACGGCCTGGCCGATCATCGGCGGCAGGGCGCCGGCGGCGCCGCCGATCACGATGTTCTGCGCCGTCGAGCGCTTCAGCCACATCGAGTAGATGACGGCGTAGAACACGATGGTGAAGGCGAGAAGCCCGGCCGACAGCCAGTTCGCCGCGAGCCCGAGCACCAGCACCGAGCCGACCGAGAGGGTGAGCCCGAAGGACAGGGCCTCGCCCGGCTGGATCCGCCCGGCCGGGATCGGCCGGGTGCGGGTGCGGGTCATCACCGCGTCGACGTCGGCGTCCCACCACATGTTGAGGCAGCCCGAGGCGCCGGCCCCGACGGCGATCATCAGCAGCGAGATCGCCCCGATCACCGGGTTCACGTGCGAGGGCGACACCGTCATGCCGACGAGGGCGGTGAAGATCACCAGCGCCATCACCCGCGGCTTCAGGAGCGCGAAGTAATCCGCGACCTCGCCGCCGGAGGTGCTGGCCTCGACGAAGGGACGGTCGGGAATCGCGGTGTTCGACAGGGTGGTCATGCTGGGTGTCGCGGCCATCGTCTGAAGGGGTTCTGAGGTGTCGCGCTCCTCGCCGGAACGCCCGCTCGCGGGCGCTCGGGGGAAGAGCGGGGGCCGCCTACGGGCGGCCCCCTCTCGTCTCGGTCAGTGGGCGTGGGACGGCTCGTCCACGATCACCGGCAGGGTCTCGTACTGGTGGAAGGGCGGGGGCGAGGACAGGGTCCACTCGAGGGTGGTGGCACCCTCGCCCCACGGGTTGTCCGCGGCCCGCTCCTTGGAGCGGAAGGCGAGCACCACGCCGATCACGAACACGACCATGCCGAGCGCGAAGATGTGGCCGCCCATGGTCGCCACCCAATGCCAGCCCGCGAAGGCCTCCGGGTAGTCGGCATAGCGACGCGGCATGCCGGCCAGACCGAGGAAGTGCATCGGGAAGAACAGCACGTTGGCGCCGATGAAGGCGAGCCAGAAGTGCAGCTTGCCGGCCCATTCGGGGATGATGCGGCCGGTCATCTTCGGGAACCAGTAGTAGACACCGGCGAAGATGATGAACACCGCGCCGAGCGACAGCACGTAGTGGAAGTGCGCGACGACGTAGTAGGTGTCGTGCAGGTAGCGGTCGACGGCGGCGTTGGCCAGGATCACGCCGGTGACGCCGCCGACGGTGAACAGGAACACGAAGCCGACGGCCCAGTGCATGGCGGCGGTGAAGCGGATCGAGCCGCCCCACATCGTGGCGATCCAGGAGAAGATCTTCACGCCGGTGGGAACCGCGATCACCATGGTGGCGAACACGAAGTAGGACTGGGTCTGGAGCGTCAGGCCCACGGTGTACATGTGGTGCGCCCACACCACGAAGCCGACGACGCCGATCGCCACCATCGCGTAGGCCATCGCGAGGTAGCCGAAGACCGGCTTGCGCGAGAAGGTCGAGATGATGTGGGAGACGATGCCGAAGGCCGGCAGGATCATGATGTAGACTTCGGGGTGGCCGAAGAACCAGAACAGGTGCTGGTACAGGATCGGGTCGCCGCCGCCGGCCGGATCGAAGAAGGTCGTGCCGAAGTTGCGGTCGGTCAGCAGCATCGTGATCGCGCCGGCGAGCACCGGAAGCGACAGGAGCAGCAGGAACGCGGTCACCAGCATCGACCAGGCGAACAGCGGCATCTTGTGCAGGGTCATGCCCGGCGCGCGCATGTTCAGGATGGTGGTGATGAAGTTGATCGCGCCGAGGATCGAGCCGGCGCCCGACAGGTGCAGGGCGAAGATCGCGAAGTCGACGGCCGGGCCGGGATGGCCGGCGGTGGAGAGCGGCGGGTAGACGGTCCAGCCGGTGCCGGCGCCGGTGGCGCCCGGGGCGCCCTCGACGAACAGCGAGCAGACGAGGCTCATGAAGCCCGCGACCGTCAGCCAGAACGAGATGTTGTTCATGCGCGGGAACGCCATGTCGGGCGCCCCGATCATCAGCGGCACGAACCAGTTGCCGAAGCCGCCGATCAGCGCCGGCATCACCATGAAGAACACCATGATGAGGCCGTGTCCGGTCACGAACACGTTGTAGGTCTGCGGGTTGGAGAAGTACTGGAGCCCGGGGGCCTCCATCTCCATCCGGATGCCGAAGGACAGGAACGCGCCGACGATGCCCGCCGAGAAGGCGAACAGCAGGTAGAGCGTGCCGATGTCCTTGTGGTTGGTCGAGTTGAACCAGCGCTGGAAGAACGGTGGGGTATGGTCGTGGGCGTGGTCGTGCCCTGCCGTGACGGCTTGAGCCATGGTCAGCCTCTTCGAGGTATGTCTCGGTCGGTCTGTCGGGAGGTGCGGGGCGCGCCGCCGGCGGCGTCCCGCGTCATGAGGTCGGCGCGCGTGACCGCGCGCCCGCGAAGCTTACCGGTTGGCCTCGGCGAACTTGGCGCCGCCGTCGGTGCGGGCGAACTTGGTCTTGGCCTCGGCGGTCCAGGCCTGGAAGGCCTGGTCGCTCACCACCTTCACGGTGATCGGCATGTAGGCGTGGCGCTGGCCGCACAGCTCGGAGCACTGGCCGTGATAGGTGCCTTCGCGGTCCGCCTTGAACCAGAACTGGTTGAGGCGCCCGGGGATCGCGTCGATCTTGAAGCCGAAGGACGGCATCGCCCAGGAATGCATCACGTCGGCCGCGGTGACCTGGATCTTCACGATCTTGTTCACCGGCACCACCATCTCGTTGTCGGTGGCGAGGAGCTTGGGCTGGCCGGACTTCTCCTGGTCCTCGCCCTCGAGCAGGTTGGCGTCGAACTTGAAGCCGCCGACGGCCTCCGGGTACTCGTAGGACCAGTACCAGGCATGCCCGATGACCTTGACCATCAGGTCGGCCTTCGGGTCGGAGAGCTGGGTGCGCAGCACCCGGAAGGACGGGATCGCGATCGCCACCAGGATCAGCACCGGGACGATCGTCCAGGCGACCTCCAGCATCGTGTTGTGGGTGGTGCGCGACGGGGTCGGGTTCTTCTTCTCGTTGAACTTGACCACCACCGCGATCAGCAGGGCGAGCACGAACAGGACGACGCCGAGCATGATCCAGTTCAGGAGGTGGTGGAAATTGTAGATTTCCGTCGCCACCTCGGTCACCGGCCGCTGCAGGTCCATCTGCCACGGCACCGGCTGGCCTATGCCGGCCGCGCTGGCGGCCGTGGCCGTCGCCGCGAGTCCGAGGAGCCCGGTCGTCGCCAGCGCCGCGGCGCGTCCCCCGATGCTCCGGCCCGAAGTCGGCCGTATCTGCGCCCTCGCCATCCCCATGGTGCCCTCGATGCTCCCCAACAGGCTGTCTGCCGGCAACGGCTGCCCGCGGGGCGGAGCGCCGTCCTCGTTTCGGCCGCGCGATGCCGGCCCGCTGCCCTGCGGCCGGAAACCGGCCGAGACCCGGATGCCGTCTCTCACCACAATGCCGCCGCAAGCGCAACGGCGTTGGCGTCGCATCGACGCCGGGAATTCGCCTGTAGGCACTGGACATTCGTCGTGATGCTCGAATGATTCCGCGAAACGTGCGCGATCCCGCCGTGCCCGTCCGGATGACCTCCGGCGCACAGCCGCATCGGCCGGCAGAACCGCGATTTTTCCGATGATCGACCGCCTCGAATTCATCCTGGCACTGGCCCGGGAGCAGCATTTCGGCCGGGCCGCCCAGGCCTGCGGGGTGTCGCAGCAGACCCTCTCGGCGGGGGTCAAGCAGCTCGAGGAACGCCTCGGTGTGCTTCTGGTGCAACGCGGCTCGCGCTTCCAGGGCTTCACGCCGGAGGGCGAGCGGGTGCTCGACTGGGCGCGGCGCATCGTCGGCGACGCCCGCGCCATGCGCCAGGAGGTGGCGGCCTTGCGGCGCGGCCTCTCGGGCACGCTCCGGATGGCCGCGGTGCCGACCGCGACCCCGATGGTCGCGGCGCTGACCACGCCGTTCCGCGCCCGTCACCCGGCGGTCCGGTTCTCCGTGCAATCCTCGACCTCGCACGAGATCGTCCGGCAGATCGCCAATCTCGAGCTCGATGCCGGCCTCACCTACATCGAGGACGAGCCGCTGGGACGCGTCACCGCGCTGCCGCTCTACCGCGAGCATTACCGGCTGCTCACCGCGGCGGACGGGATCTATGGCGGGCGGGCGAGCGTGACCTGGGCCGAGGTCGGGCGCATCCCGCTCTGCCTGCTCACCCCGGCGATGCAGAACCGCCGCATCATCGACCGCCACCTGCGCGCCGCCGGGGCCGAGCCGGCACCGCTGCTCGAATCGAACTCGATGATCGTGCTCGTCACCCATGTGCGCACCGCCAAATGGGCGAGCATCATGCCGGCGGCCCTCGCCGAGACCTTCCGGCTGACCGAGCGGGTCCGGGCGGTGCCGATCACCGACCCCGACGTCAGCCACACGATCGGCCTCGTGGTGCCCGAGCGCGATCCGATGACCCCCCTCGTCGCCGCCTTCCTGGCCGAGGCGCGGACGATCGCCCCGGACCTGGCCGCCGAAGTGGCGGCGTTGTGAGATCCTCTCGGACCGTGCCGCCGGCAGGCCGTGAACGGCCGAAAACCGACGCAGTCCCAACGTCTTGCGAGTTGTGCCTCCACGGTCCGATGCAACGTCCGCGTCTGTCGTCATTCGGTAAAACGATGTCGCCGCGGTCGCGTTGAACAAAAATTCCTTGTCGGACCACCGAACCGCGCGATTGATTCTCCGTCTGGCGGGGATCAGGTTGGAGATTAGAACGACAACGATCTGGGCTGGAAACCATGCCGGGATACGAACCCTGGGACGCCGACCGGGCGACCGGGATCATCGCCGAACACGCCCACCGCGAAGGCGCGACCCTGCCGATCCTGCACGCGCTTCAGGAGGCGTTCGGCTACGTCGACGGCGCCGCGGTGCCGCTGATCGCCGAGGCGCTGAACCTGTCGCGGGCCGAGGTGCATGGCTGCCTCAGCTTCTACCACGACTTCCGCAAGGAGCCGGCGGGCCGCCACACCGTGAAGCTGTGCCGGGCCGAGGCCTGCCAGGCGGTCGGCGCCGATGCGCTGCACGAGGACGTGCTGCGCCGCTACGACGTCGCCTGGCACGGCACCACCCGGGACGGCCGGGTGACGGTGGAGCCGGTCTTCTGCCTCGGCCTCTGCGCCTGCGGCCCAGCCGCCCTCGTCGATGGCGAGCCCGTCGGCCGCCTCGATCTCGACACCCTGGCGGATGCGCTGACGGAGCGGGCCGCGTGAGCATCACCCTCTATCTCCCCAAGGACGCCGCCAGCCTCGCGCTCGGTGCGGATCGCGTCGCCAGGGCGCTCCAGCGCTCGGCCCAGGCTCGCGGTCTCGACGTCACCCTGGTCCGGACCGGCTCGCGCGGCATGCTGTGGCTCGAGCCGATGCTCGAGGTCGAGACGCCGGACGGGCGCATCGCCTATGGCCCGGTGCGGCCCGGCGACGTCGAATCCCTGCTCGATGCCGGATTGCCGGAGGGCGGGGCGCATCGCCTGCGCATCGGCCGGCCGGAGGACCAGCCCTATTTCGCCCGCCAGCAGCGCCTGACCTTCGGCCGCTGCGGCGTGATCGATCCGGCCTCGGTCGAGTCCTATCGGGCGCATGGCGGCTATCGCGGCCTCGAGGCGGCGCTCGCCGCCGGTCCGGCCGGCACCGTCGAGGCGGTGAAGGCCTCTGGCTTGCGCGGCCGCGGCGGCGCCGGCTTCCCGACCGGCATCAAGTGGAACACGGTGATGCTGGCGCAAGCGCCGCAGAAATACGTGGTCTGCAACGCCGACGAGGGCGATTCCGGCACCTTCGCCGACCGGATGCTGATGGAGGGCGATCCGCTCACCCTCATCGAGGGCATGACGATCGCGGCGGTCGCGGTGGGTGCCACCCGCGGCTACATCTATTGCCGGTCCGAGTACCCGCACGCCTTCGCGGCGCTGGAGACCGCCATCGCGGCGGCCGAGCGTGCCGGGTATCTCGGCGCGGACGTGATGGGCTCCGGCCACGCCTTCCACCTCGAAGCACGGCTCGGGGCCGGCGCCTATATCTGCGGCGAGGAGACCTCGCTGCTGGAGAGCCTGGAGGGCAAGCGCGGCCTCGTGCGGGCCAAGCCCCCGATCCCGGCGCTCAAGGGCCTGTTCGGCCAGCCGACGCTGGTCAACAACGTGCTGTCCTTCGCCGCCGTGCCGTGGATCCTGGAGCATGGCGGCCCGGCCTACGCCGCCTACGGCATGGGCCGTTCGCTCGGCACCCTGCCGATTCAGCTCGCCGGCAACGTGAAGCGCGGCGGCCTGATCGAGACCGCCTTCGGCCTCACGCTCCGCGAGGTGATCGAGGAGTTTGGCGGCGGCACCGCCTCGGGCCGGCCGCTCCGCGCCGTGCAGGTCGGCGGGCCGCTCGGGGCCTACTTCCCCGAATCGCTCCTCGACACGCCCCTCGACTACGAGGCCTTCGCGGCCAAGAAGGGCCTGCTCGGCCACGGCGGCATCGTGGTGTTCGACGACACCGTCGACCTCGCCCGCCAGGCCCGCTTCGCCTTCGAGTTCTGCGCCGCCGAGTCCTGCGGCAAGTGCACCCCCTGCCGCATCGGCGCGGTGCGCGGCATGGAGACGATCGACAAGGTGCTCGCCGGCGAGTCGCCGCGCGAAAACCTCGCCCTCGTCACCGACCTCTGCGAGGTCATGACCGACGGTTCGCTCTGCGCCATGGGCGGGCTCACGCCCGTCCCGGTGATGAGCGCGCTCACCCATTTCCCGGAAGATTTTTCCGGCCGCGGCGCCAAGCTGCCGCTGGCTGCCGAGTGAGGACGCGTCCGATGGCCCTCATCAAGGAAATCGACTACGGCACCCCGATCCGCGTCTCCGACCAGTCGGTGACGCTGACGATCGACGGCCAATCCGTGACCGTGCCCGCCGGCACCTCGGTGATGGCGGCGGCGATGCATGCCGGGACGCAGATCCCGAAGCTCTGCGCCACCGACTCCCTCGAGCCGTTCGGCTCCTGCCGCCTCTGCCTCGTCGAGATCGACGGGCGGCGCGGCACGCCGGCCTCCTGCACGACGCCGGCCGAGAACGGCATGGTGGTGCACACCCAGAGCGACAAGCTCGCGCGCCTGCGCAAGGGGGTGATGGAGCTCTACATCTCCGACCACCCGCTCGACTGCCTGACCTGCTCGGCGAACGGCGATTGCGAGCTGCAGACCCAGGCCGGCACGGTGGGCCTGCGCGAGGTGCGCTACGGCTACGACGGCGCCAACCACGTCTCGAAGAATTCCGAGCTGTATCTCCCGAAGGACGAGTCGAACCCGTACTTCGCCTACGACCCGTCGAAGTGCATCGTCTGCAACCGCTGCGTCCGGGCCTGCGAGGAGGTGCAGGGCACCTTCGCGCTGACCATCGCCGGCCGCGGCTTCGATTCGCGGGTGGCGGCCGGGCCGACCGACTTCTTCAACTCCGAATGCGTGTCCTGCGGCGCCTGCGTGCAGGCCTGCCCGACGGCGACGCTCCAGGAGAAGTCCGTCATCGCGATGGGCCAGCCCGAGCACTCGAAGGTCACGACCTGCGCCTATTGCGGCGTCGGCTGCGCCTTCAAGGCCGAGATGCAGGGCGACCGGATCGTCCGCATGGTGCCCTACAAGGACGGCAAGGCCAACGAGGGCCATTCCTGTGTCAAGGGCCGCTTCGCCTACGGCTACGCCACCCACCAGGACCGCATCACCAAGCCGATGGTGCGTGACAAGATCACCGATCCCTGGCGCGAGGTGTCCTGGGAGGAGGCGATCCAGCACGCGGCCTCCGCGTTCAAGCGGATCCAGGCCCAGTATGGCAAGGACTCGATCGGCGGCATCACCTCGTCGCGCTGCACCAACGAGGAGGCCTACCTCGTCCAGAAGCTGGTCCGCGCGGGCTTCGGCAACAACAACGTCGATACCTGCGCCCGGGTCTGCCACTCGCCGACCGGCTACGGCCTGATGTCGACGCTCGGCACCTCGGCCGGGACCCAGGACTTCAAGTCGGTCGAGGATGCCGACGTGATCCTGGTGATCGGCGCCAACCCGACCGACGGCCACCCGGTCTTCGGCTCGCGGATGAAGAAGCGCCTGCGCCAGGGCGCCAAGCTCATCGTCGCCGACCCGCGCCGGATCGACCTCGTCAAGTCGCCCCACATCAAGGCGACCCATCACCTGCCGGTGAAGCCGGGCTCCAACGTCGCCCTCGTCAACGCGCTGGCCCATGTCATCGTCACCGAGGGACTGATCGACGAGGCTTATGTCCGCGAGCGCTGCGACCTCAAGGACTTCGAGATCTGGGCCCGCTTCATCGCCGACGAGCGCCACGCGCCGGAAGCGGTGCAGGAGCTGACCGGCTGCGACCCGGCCGAGGTGCGGGCCGCCGCCCGGCTCTACGCCAAGGGCGGCGCCGCGGCGATCTATTACGGGCTCGGCGTCACCGAGCACAGCCAGGGCTCGACCATGGTGATGGGCATGGCGAACCTCGCCATGGCCACCGGCAACATCGGCAAGCCGGGCGCCGGCGTGAACCCGCTGCGGGGCCAGAACAACGTCCAGGGCTCCTGCGACATGGGCTCGTTCCCGCACGAGCTCACCGGCTACCGCCACGTCTCGGACGACGCGACCCGCGAGACCTTCGAGGCGCTGTGGGGCGCCCAGCTCTCGCCGAATCCGGGCCTGCGCATCACCAACATGCTGGACGAGGCCGTCGCCGGCACGTTCAAGGGCCTCTACATCCAGGGCGAGGACATCGCCCAGTCCGACCCCGACACGCACCACGTCACCGCCGGCCTCAGGGCGATGGAGTGCATCGTCGTCCAGGACCTGTTCCTGAACGAGACGGCGAAATACGCCCACGTCTTCCTGCCGGGCGCCTCGTTCCTGGAGAAGGACGGCACCTTCACCAACGCGGAGCGGCGGATCAGCCGGGTGCGCCAGGTGATGGCGCCGATGGGCGGCTACGGCGACTGGGAGGGCACGGTGCTGCTCGCCAACGCGCTCGGCTACAAGATGGACTATACGCATCCGTCGCAGATCATGGACGAGATCGCGTCGCTCACCCCGAGCTTCGCCGGCGTGTCCTACGCCAAGCTCGAGGAGCTCGGCTCGATCCAGTGGCCCTGCAACGACAAGGCGCCGCAGGGCACGCCGATGATGCATGTCGACCGCTTCGTGCGCGGCCTCGGCCGGTTCATGCTCACCGAGTTCGTGGCCTCCGACGAGCGCACGACGCGCAAGTTCCCGCTCATCCTCACCACCGGCCGCATCCTGTCGCAGTACAATGTCGGGGCGCAGACCCGGCGCACCGCGAACTCGCTGTGGCACCCGGAGGACGTGCTGGAGATCCATCCCTTCGACGCCGAGAGCCGCGGCATCGTCGACGGCGACCTCATCAGCCTCGAGAGCCGGTCGGGCGACATCGCCCTCAAGGCCCGGGTCACCGAGCGGATGCAGCCGGGGGTGGTCTACACCACCTTCCACCATGCCAAGACGGGCGCCAACGTCATCACCACCGACTATTCGGACTGGGCCACCAACTGCCCGGAATACAAGGTGACGGCGGTGCAGGTGCGGCGTACGAACCGGCCCTCCGATTGGCAGGCCCGGTTCTATGAGGAAGACATCTCCCTCACCCGCATCGCCCAAACCCTCGATGCCGCCGAGTAGCGGCGTCGCGACGAGCGCCACCGTCCCGACCCGCGTCGTCGCCTACGGGCGCGGCGAGGAGCGGGACGGGATGCGCCCGCTCGCCGTCGAGATGCCGGTGAACGTGATCTACGGCGACGTGCCCTACGCCGTCATGATGACGACGCCGGCCGACCTGGAAGACTTCGCCTACGGCTTCAGCCTGACCGAGGGCATCGTGGCGCGAGCCGACGAGATCCGGGGCGCCGCAGTCGAGGACGGCGAGGGGGGCCTTCGCCTCGTCGTCGATCTCGCCCCCGGGCGGCTGCGCGAGCACCTCGCCCGCAAGCGGGCGCTGTCGGGCCGCACCGGCTGCGGCGTCTGCGGCATCGACGACCTGAAGGACATTCCCCGCGCCGAGCGGCGCGCGGCCGACGGCGTCACGGTCCGGCTGTCCGCGGTCGAACGGGCGCTCCAGGCCCTCGACGATCTCCAGGTGCTCGGGCGCGAGACCCGGGCGGTCCATGCCGCCGCCTGGGCCGACCTAGAGGGCGCCGTACTGGCGGTGCGCGAGGATGTCGGGCGCCACAACGCCCTCGACAAGCTGATCGGCGCGCTCCTGCGGGCGGGCACCGATCCGGCCGCGGGCTTTCTCGTCATTACCAGCCGGTGCTCGTTCGAGATGGTCGAGAAGGCCGCGAGCTTCGGCGCCGCGATCCTGGTGGCGATCTCCGCCCCGACCTCGCTCGCCGTCGAGCGCGCCGCGCTCCACGGCCTCACCCTGGCGGCGATCGCCCGCCACGACACCGTCACCCTGTTCACCGCCCCCGAGCGCCTGACCAACGCGTGAGTGTTTCCCGATGAGCGCCGCCGATCCCGCTGAAAAACTCGTCCGCATGGCGAACCAGATCGCCGCCTTCTTCCGCTCCTATCCGGACGACGAGGCGGTCGCGGGCATCCACAAGCACATCGTGGCGTTCTGGACCCCGCGCATGCGCGAGCAGCTCGTGACCTACTGCGCGGACGGCGATCACGGCCTCGATCCGCTGGCGCTCACCGCCCTGGAAGTCACCCCGAAGGCCCGCGCCCCGATCCCGGACGCGGTGACCGACCCGCACGAGCAGGGGCTGGGCGCGAGCGACGCAGGGTAACTTGAGGCGGAGCGGCGCCGCCTTGCCGACAGTACTGACCTATGGTCATCTGAGGGCGTGGTCGAGCGGAAAGCGCCAGGGCGTCACGGCCCCACATCCGGCAGGCGGTCGGATGTCTCCGGGCGAGAGCATCGCCGATCACGAACCCAAGAGGCGACGATGGGGTGGTTGCGGCCACGCTTTCGCGTTTCGGTGTTCTACAAGCGAGTGCGGAGGACCAGCGTGACTCTGATCCTCCGCGTCAAGCTCGGCTAGCGTAGCCCCACCGAAAGGGGCGAGGAGCAGCGCTCTTCGCCCCACTCCTGGGTCAGATTGTATGATCCAACGACGATCAGTCAATGTTGACTGATCGGCTCACACAGCATCGCCGTCGCCCTCCGGCAGCCGGATCGCGAAGGTCGATCCCGGCTCCTCCCCATGCATCTCGGCGGTGGCCCGCCCGCCATGCAGCTCGGCGATGCGCTTGACGATCGAGAGGCCGAGGCCCGTCGAACCCTCGCCGCCGGTGGGCTTGGCCGAGAGGCGCTGGAAGCGGCCGAACAGGCGGCCGAGATCCTCCGGCGACAGGCCGGGGCCGCGGTCGCGCACGGCGTAGACCGTCTCGGTTCCGTCGCGGGCCACCGTGACGGTGATCTCGCCGCCGGGCGGCGAGTACTTGATGGCATTCGAGATCAGGTTGTCCATCGCCTCGCGCAGCCGCTCGGCATCGCCGTGCAGCATCAGGGAGGCGGGGATCTCGGAGCGCAGGCTCTGCCCCTTGGTCTCGGCCAGCGGCGCGTTGGCCTGCGACACCTCGCGGGCGAGGGCCGCGACGTCGATCGGCTCGCGCCGCACCGCGATGTCGTGGGCGTCGTTCATCGCATCGGCGATCAGGGTCTCGATCATGCCGGTGAGGCGGCGCGCCGTCTCGCGGATATGCCCGATCTGGGCGTGCATCGCCTCGGTCGGCTGCGGTTGCGCCTCGATCATGTCGCGCAGCATCTCGGCGCGGCCCAGGATGACGGCGAGCGGGTTCTTCAGGTCGTGGGCGACCGTGCCCAGGATCTCGGTCTTGAGCTGGTTGGCCCGGCGCAGGTCCGAGCGCTGCATGGCGAGACGGCGGTTGGCCCGCATCAATTCGCCGGTGCGCTCCACCACGCGCTGCTCCAGGCCGACATTGGCCCGCTGCAATTGCTCGTAGAGGATCACGTTGTCGAAGGCGACGGAGAGGCGCGAGGTGAACAGCCCGATCAGGGCGCGGTCGGTCTCGGAGAGCGGGCGGGCGGTCTTGAGCAGGGCGACGATCTCGCTGCCGCTCGCGGTATGGACGTAGAGCGTCGACCACTGGTCGCCGAAGGTGTGGCGCCGCTCCGCGAGGGCACCGGCCACGATCACCCGCACGTCGTCGTCGAGGGGACGCCCCGCATCCGTCCCGACGAGGTGCTGGTAGCAGCCCGAACCGGCGAGCACGCTGAGCGCGTCCTGCGGCCCGGCCTGCTCGCGCAGCACCAGGATGCCGGCGCAGGCCGCGTTGAGCAGCGAGGCGACCTGGGTCAGAACGCCTTCGGCCAGGCGCTGCATCGACTTGTAGTCGAGCAGCATCGGGGCCGCGTCAATGATGATCTCGAGCCCGCGCCGCGTCTCCTCCAGGCGCTTGAGCTGCTGGTAGGCGCGCAAAGCCGCGGTCAGGCTGGTGAACAGCTTGTCGGCGGTGAGCTCGGTCTTCGCCTTGTAGTCGTTGATGTCGTAATCGACGATGACGCGCCGCTCCGGCGCCTGGCCGGGCTGGCCGGTGCGCAGGATGATGCGCACGGTCTCGTCCTTCAGTTCGTGCCGGATGTGGTCGACGAGCCGCAGGCCCGCATCGTCCGTCTCCATCACCACGTCGAGCAGGATCACCGCCATGCCGGGCCGGGACGCCAGCAGGGTCCGGGCCTCGGACGCGGAATAGGCGGAGACGAGATCGAGCCGCGCCCCGTCGAGGCTGTAGCCGGACAGCGCGAAGCGGGTGCCTTCGTGCACCGCCGGGTCGTCGTCCACCAGGAGCACCGGCCAGGGCGCGGCGGGCAGGTCCTCGCCGGGTTCGTCGTCCGGCAGGAGGAAGAGGGTGTCGTCGTCGCTCATCGACCGTCCGTAGACCAGTCCGCGACAGCGGCGGCAGTCCGCAAGTCGTCGGGCCGGCATCCTGGCCGGGCCGGAGGGTCCCGGCAAGATCGCGGTCAACACACCGGACGGGACGCGGCCACCGGAACCGCGACGGACGGAGTACGCGGCGGTCCGCCCTGTGCGCGAGAGCACATCGCACGGGCGATGGATCGGCCATCTGGAACGGACCGGCATCCGGGCAGCAGAGCGCGTCGATAAGCGTCCCGCCCGCGGAACAGGGAGACAGACGATGCTTCACGGTGTCCCGGGACGAACCGGCGCCCGCGCCGTTCCACTGTCCGACGACGCGCCCTGGCGGAACGATCTCGCCGCCCTCGACACCCTGCTGCAGGCCTCGCGCTCCCGCGGCCCGAGCCGCGCCGAGATCGCCGCCCTGATCGAGGCCGAGGCGCCCGGCGCCCTTTCGCCCGCCGCCCGGGCCCGGATCGCCGGACGGCTCGCCGCCCTCATGGATTGATTCTCCCGGACTGGTAATCCCGGACTGGTCTTCTTGGACTGATCCTCTTGGATTGATGCTCCTGCACTGACCCTCCGGACTGTTGCCGCACAGTCCGTGGACGGACGGCGCCCGGCACGGCATTGTCGGCGGGCGGCGCCCGCCTGTCGGCGCCGCTCCGGCACGGGGGCGCGGGATGAGGGAGTGGCGCGGCGCGAAGGGGGTGGCCCGCCGTCGATGGGTGGCGCCGTGACGGGCCCCGTTTCCCACGTCGTGGTGGTGGACGACGAGGCCGATGCCCGGGCGATGGTGGGCGACTACCTGCGGATGCACGGATTCGAGGTCAGCCTGTGCGACGGCGGCCGCGCGTTGCGGCGGCGCCTCGACGAGGTGACGCCGGACCTGATCGTCCTCGACCTCAACATGCCGGAGGAGGACGGTCTCTCGATCGTGCGCGACCTCAAGGGCCGGTCGAGCGTGCCCATCATCATGCTCACCGCGACCGCGAGCCCGATCGACCGGGTGGTCGGCCTCGAGCTCGGCGCCGACGATTACCTCCCCAAGCCCTGCGAATTGCGCGAGCTGGTGGCCCGCATCCGCTCGGTGCTGCGCCGGGCAGCGCAGGCGCGCACGGCCCCTCCCGAGCCGCCCCGGCCCGCCAGCGGCCTGCGCTTCGGCCGGGTGACGGTCGACACCGAGACCCTGCGGCTGCGCGACGAGACCGGATCCGAGCAGATCCTGACCCGCTCGGAATGCGCCCTGCTCAAGGCGTTCCTCGACAATCCCCGGCGGGTGCTGACGCGCGAGCGGCTGCTCGACCTCGCGGATGCCCGCGACCCGGAGGCCTTCGACCGGGCGATCGACGTGCGGATCAACCGGATCCGCAAGAAGGTCGAGCCCGATCCGGCTCATCCGCGCTTCATCCGGACCGTGCGCGGCCTCGGCTACGTCTTCCGTCCCGACGGCGATTGAGGGGCGGGCCTGCGTCGCAGGGGCTTGATGAACCGGGCCGGCCTCTCCAGGCTATCGGAGAGAAGATCGTCGCGCATCGGAGCGGCGGGCGCGAGACTCGTTCGCCCTGCCCCCGCAGCTTCGGAGAAGGCCCTTGTCGTCCAGTCCCGCCATCACCGCCGCCGATCCGGTCGCCGGCACCGTCGACCCGGTCTGGTGGCGGTTGCGCCAGGAGGCCGAGACGGTGATGCGCGACGAACCGCGCCTCGCCTCGTTCCTATTCGCCAGCGTGCTGAACCACGCCACCCTCGAATCGGCGGTGGCGCACCGGGTCGCCTCGCGGCTCGGCCACCCGGCGCTCACCGCCGACCTGATCGCCCAGAGCTTCGGCGAGGCGGTGGCGGACGATCCCGGCATCGGCCAGGCCTTCCGGGCCGATATCGGCGCGGTGATCGACCGCGACCCGGCCGCCGGCCGGGCGATCGAGCCGGTCCTGTACTTCAAGGGTTTCCACGCCATCCAGGCCCACCGCCTGAGCCATTGGCTCTGGACCCGCGGCCGGCGCGACCTCGCGCTCTACCTCCAGAGCCGCTCCTCCGAGGTCTTCCAGACCGACATCCACCCGGCAGCCCGGATCGGCCGCGGCATCTTCCTCGACCACGCCACCGGCCTCGTCGTCGGCTCGACCGCGGTGATCGAGGACGAGGTCTCGATGCTGCACGACGTGACGCTCGGCGGCACCGGCAAGCAGGGGGGCGACCGGCACCCGAAGATCCGCCACGGCGTGATGATCGGCGCCGGTGCCAAGATCCTCGGCAATATCGAGGTCGGCGCCTGCGCGCGGGTCGCCGCGGGCTCGGTCGTGCTCCAGGCGGTACCGCCCTGCACCACCGTGGTGGGGGTGCCCGCCCGCGTCGTCGGCTCGGCCGGCTGCTCGGATCCGGCCCGCGCGATGGACCAGTTCATCCACCTGATGGACGGGATCTGACCGGGGCATCGCCGCGCCGCCTTGCCCGCCCGGTCCCGCCGTGGCAAGGCGGAGGCCTACCGCCCCTGCACCGCCCCCGCGGCACGCCCGGCGGGGAGGGGGCGTTGTCGTGTCCCGAGCCCGGCCCGCGGCTTCGGGATCCTCGATCAAGGCGGAACGCAGCCGCGCCGGATCGCTCCGGGCGCGGACGCCGACTGCAAGCACCTGAAGAGGCCAGCGTGAACAAGACCGAGATGACGAAGGTCGAAGGCTACCTTCGCCGGACCTTCGCGAACCACAACATCCGTCTGGTCGCCCGTCCCAAGAAGACGGACTCGGCCGAGGTCTATATCGGCGAGGAGTTCGTCGGGGTCCTGTCGGTCGACGACGAGGACGGCGACCGCTCGTTCAACTTCTCGATGGCGATCCTCGACACCGACCTGGACGAGTAGTTTTCGGACGAGTAGTCCTTGGACGCACGGGCCCCGTCCAGGGCCCGTCAGGGCTCGGAGCCGAACAGCCGCTCCAGCCCGGCGAGGCCGGCGCTCCAGGACGGGAGCCGCTCGGCCGCGAAGCGCAGGCGCAGGCTCAGCGCGCCGATCCGCACCTCGCTGAGGCAGGCGGCCTCCGGCTCCGGGCTGGGGCCGGTGGCGCAACGCGCCGCGAACCGGCCGCCCTCGCCCTCGGCGAGGTAGAGATCCTCGCCCTCGAACGGCGTCCCGGCGCGGAAGCGCCGGCGCATCAGCCCCTCGGGCAGCGGCTGCGCTTCCGCGGTGAGGAAGCGGGCGTAGCGCCGGGCCGGGCTCAGCGGCGCCTCGGTCTCCGGCGCGCGGGTCGCGGTCACCCGCATCAGGCCGGGCAGGGCGCCGCCGGTCAAATCGCTCCATGGAATGGCGAGGTCGATGCGGTCGCCCCCGGTCTCGGCGCCGGCGCCCGGCCGCACGAACCACGCCGCCGGCAGCACCACCGGCCGGGGCGCCAGCATGCCCACGACCACCGGGCCGGCCGGCTTGGACGGACGCGCGAGCCAAGCCGCCGCGAGCCCGGTGAGCGCGAGCGCGCCGGCCAGGCCGAGGACGGCCCCGAGCATCAAGGGGCGGTCGAGATGGACGAGGGCGAGGGGAGCGGCGCGACGCGCGCCGTGCCGTTCCGGAAACGCCCGGCCCGGCCGCGCGCCGTCGCGATCCAGACCCGCCGTCGCGGCGCTCAGTGCAGGCCCCATGGCGCCCGCCTCCGATTCGTTCGAACGATGCCCCCGGACGGGGCACTCGCGAACGTTCGGCCACTGTCCTTAACCGCAGCTTACCGCCGCATCGGGCCTCACCCGATTTCGGCGCCCCACGATCGCGATGCCAGCGCAAGTCCCACATCAGGACGCCGCAGAGAGATCTGTGGATAACTCAATATTAACCATAACCGACAATCGCGACTGGCGCAGGGTGGGACAACCACGCCACCGGGGATTTAACGATCCATGAACCTCTCGCCCTCTGCCCTCGAGAACATCCAGACGCTGGTGCTCGGCCTTGCCTTCGCGGGCCTGCTGGCGAGCGCCTTCGAGTGGGCGACGGCGCGGCGGGCGAGCTTCGGGCTCCTGGCGAAGGGCGGCCTCGTGGCGGTAGCCTCCCTGCCGCTCCTGGCCTTCGGGGCCCCGTTCATCATCCTGCGCAACACCGTGCGGGGCCGGCGGGTGGAAGGGCGCCCGATCCCGTTCGTGATGCTGGCGACGATGCTCGCCTGCGGCTGGAGCCTGGTCTCCGGCCGGGTCGTGCTCGACCTCGCGCATCTCGTATCGGGTGCCTGACGCCGGGCCCGACCCATCGGTGTGCCGACGTCCCATTCTTGACCCAAGGGAAGTAAGGTCCCACTTCGTTCGTGATCTCGCGGTTCCGGGACGCGCACGATGCCGATCGCCTTTCTCACCCTGTGCTTCACCGTCGGTCTCGCGGTCCATGCCGCCAGGACCGGGCGCTTTTCTCCCTGGGGCTGGATCGTGATCTTCCTGCCGCCGCTGGGCGGCATCGCCTACCTGCTGATCGAGGTCCTGCCGGAGCTGCTCGGCTCGCCACGCGCCCGCGTCGCGGGGCGCAGGATCGCCCGGCAGGTGAACCCCGAGAAGACCTACCGGGCCCTGCGCCAACAGCTCCTCGACGTCGATACGGTCGCCAATCGGGCCGCCCTCGCCGAGGAATGCGCGGTGCTCGGCCGGTGGCAGGAGGCGAGGGAGCAGTACGACGAGATCCTGCGCCGGCCGAACGGCGACGAGCCGCTCTTCCATCTCGGACGGGCCGAAGCCGATCTCGAACTGGGCCGGCCCACCGAGGCGCTGGCGGTTCTCGAAGCGCTCCAGCAACGGGAACCCGATTACGGCAGCGCCCGCGCGGAGCTGCTCCGGGCCCGGGCGCTCGCGGGCGTCGGCCGCACCGCCGAGGCGTGCGACGCCTTCGAGACGATCTCGCGGCACCACGACAGCTACGAGGCGCGGGCCCGGCTCGCGGCCGTCCTCGCCGCCGCGGACCGGCCCGACGAGGCACGCCGGATCGCCGGGGAGATTCGGGAGCGGCTGCGCCGGGCGCCGGCCCACGTCCGCAAGCTGCAGGCGGAGTGGGGCCACCTCGCCGAGGAGGTTCTGCGCCGGGCCTGACCGGGTGGTCGAAGCCGGCCGTCAGCGATTCGCGGTGGTGACCGGCGAGGCGACGCCGTTCAGTGCCACCCAGGCGAGGCCGTCCTGGCCCTCGCGCTTCACGTAGGTGTAGCCGGTGCGCTGCCAGGGCAGGATCGCGTTGGTCTTGTTGTCGAGGATGTAGTCGCCCCGATCGGTGCGGACCATCAGAACGGCGTGGCCTTCGCCGATCTCGTCGATGACGACGGTCATGCGCAGGGCCCGGCGGGCGATGCCGCGCTCGACCAGCATGCGGCGCTTGAGCAGCTGGTAATCCTCGCAATCGCCCATGCCGTCGTCGGGGAAATCCCAGCGGTCGACCACGCCCCAATGGTCCTGGTCGATCATCGGGCGGATGCGGCCGTTGACCCGACGGTTCACGGCGGTGAGCGTACGCCACAGGGCCGGCGTCATCGCCAGCGTCGTCGGCTCCTTGAGATCGACGGCGCATTCCGCCGGATAGCGGTTGCAGAAGTCGTTCCAGGCGCTGACCGGCTTGGCGGAACCGCCGCGCTCGATCGCCGCGCTGGCATCGGGCAGGGCCGCGAGGGTCTGGGTCTGACCCTGGGTGGTGGCACCGCCGACGAGCAGCAGGGCACCGAGAAGTCCGAGCTGCGCCGCACGGGCGCCGCGCATCAGGAGGCCCTGGCGGTCGATCCGGAAATCGACATGGCTCGCCCGGCCCAGGCCGTCCAACACTGCCCGCATTGCCCCATCGCTTCGTTGAGCTTGGTTCTTGCATCCAAGCTGCCACGGGGCCGGGCGGGGCTCAACCGAAAAATTTAAACCCTGGTAAACGGTCCTGCCGCACTTTGGTTCCAATTCGGAACGCAGAATTTTTTCGGTGATTCGCCGGCTCAGCGATTGGCGGTGACGGTCGGGGCGGTGGCGCCGCCGAGGGACACCCAGGCGGTGGCGTCCTGAGATTCGCGCTTGATGTAGGTGTAGCCGGTCTTGTGCCAGGGGAGCACGGCGCTGGTCTTGTTGTCGAGAACGAAGTCGCCGCGGTCGGTGCGCAGCATCAGGACGGCGTGGCCCTCGCCCTTCTCGTCGATGACGACGGTCATGCGCATGGCGCGGCGGGGCAGGCCGGCCTGGGCCAGGAGCTTGCGCTTGAGGAGCTGGAAGTCCTCGCAATCGCCCGAGCCATCCTCGGCGAGGTCCCAGCGGTCGGGCACGCCCCAGTGCTCCTGGTCGGTGACGGCGCGGAGCGAGGTGTTGACCTGGCGGTTGACGGTCGTGACCGTCTGCCACAGCCGCGGGGTCAGGGTGACCTGCGCCGGCTCGCTCGCATCCACGGCGCATTCCGAGGCGTAGCGGGCGCAGAACTCGATCCAGCCGACGATCGGCCGGGCATGGCCGAGTTCGGGGGCGCCGACGCTCGGCACCGGCAGGGCGGCCAGGGTCTGGGCCGAGGCGGCCCCGCACGAGGCCGCCGCGACGAGGGCCGCGCCGACCAGAACCCGCTTCACGTTGCGCCCGAAACCCGTGGTCATCTGAGCCATCCCCTTCGTTAGGAAGGAGAGTGCCGCCCGACCTGCTGGCCCGCGCTGAAATCGATCCGCGCAATTTTATCGAATCGGCCGCCGGAAAGACCGGCGCGGCGACAGGACCAAGACCCCGCTCAACTGATCCGGTGAAAGCGAACATTCGCGTTCACCGGTCGGTGAGCTTAACCGGAGGTTCCCGGCTGGATCGGCGCCTGGTAGGACAGGCCCATGTCCCACGGGAAGTAGATCCAGGTGTCCTGGCTCACCTCCGTCACGAAGGTGTCGATCAGGGGCCGGCCGGCGGGCTTGGCGTAGACCGTGGCGAAGTGCGCGTCCGGCAGCATGGCGCGGACCACCTGGGCAGTCTTGCCGGTGTCGGTCAGGTCGTCGAGGACGAGCACGCCGCGGCCCGAGCCGTCGCCGATGGCGCGGATGCTCGGCGCCACGTCCTTGAGCACCTGGAGCGATCCCTGCTCCTGGTAGTCGTGGTAGCTCGCCACGCACACGGTCTCGATGAGCCGGATGCCGAGCTCGCGCGCCACGATCGCGGCCGGCACCAGCCCGCCGCGGGTGATGCACACGATGGCCTCGAACGGGCCGGCGCCGGCAAGCCGCCAGGCCAGGGCCCGGGCATCGCGGTGGAACTGGTCCCAGGAAACGGGAAACGCCTTGTCGCTCGGGGCAGCCATTGTGTCTCTCAGGTCCGCTCTGCTTGGAGGCGCGCCAGCAGCGCCTCGATCTCGGTGCGCGCGGCGGCCAGCGCCTCGGGCTCGCGGCCGCGCACCACGATCTGGTTGCGAAAGCCCGCAGGCGTCATCGACGGGTAGGAGCCGATCGAGACGCCCGGATGCGCCTTGGCGATGACGGCGAGCCCCTCGGCGTAGCCGCCCTCCGGCAGGTTGCCGGCCTCGATCGTCTCGGCGGTCACCCGCGCGCCGGTCTTCAGCCGCGGGGCGACCGAATCCATCATCGCCTGCATGATCGAGGGCACGCCCGCCATCACGATCACGTTCTCGATCATGAAGCCCGGCGCCTTCGAGATCGGGTTCTCGATCAGCTCGGCCCCGAACGGGATCCGGGCCATGCGCAGGCGGGCCTCGTTCAGGTCCTCGGGCTTGATCCGCTCGAGCAGCATCGCCTTCGCCCGCGGATCGACGTCGATCCCGACGCCGACGGCCTGCGCGACGCAATCGGCCGTGATGTCGTCGTGGGTCGGGCCGATCCCACCGGTCGTGAACAGGTAGGTGTAGCGGCCGCGAAGCGCGTTCACCGCCGCCACGATCTCCTCGGCAACGTCGGGCACCACCCGCACCTCGCGCAGGTCGATGCCGGAATTGGTCAGGTACTCGGCGATGTAGCCGATATTCTTGTCCTTGGTGCGTCCGGACAGGATCTCGTCGCCGATCACCAGGATGGCGGCGGTGACCGGGGCGGGGCTGGCGTCAGACATCTCGGAGGCTCTCTCGACGGCCCGCCGCCCGGCGGCGGCCACAGGGTTACGCCCGCCTTATCTCGGCGCCTCGCGGGGCTCAAGCGTGACACCCCGGCGCCCACCGGGTTAAGCGCCGGGTATGTCCACCGGAATGTCCTCGCCCATGCACGCGATCCGATGCGTTTCCCCGGCCCGCTGACCGAGGGGCGGCTGGTGCGCCGCTACAAGCGCTTCCTCGCCGACGTCGAACTGTCCGACGGCCGCCTCGTGACCGCGCATTGCGCCAATCCGGGTGCGATGCTCGGGCTCGTCGCGCCCGGCCGGCCGGTGCTGCTCTCGGCCTCGACCAACCCGGCCCGCAAGCTCGCCTGGTCGTGGGAGCTGGTCGAGGCGGACCTGCCGGGCGGACCGCAATGGATCGGCATCAACACCGCCCGCCCGAATGCCCTGGTGGCGGAGGCCTTTCACGAGGGGCGCCTCCCGCCGCTCGCCGGCGCGACCTCCTGGCGGGCGGAGGTGCCCTACGGCAAGGCGAGCCGGGTCGACTTCCTCGCCGGCGACGCGGACGGCCCGATCCACGTCGAGGTCAAGAACTGCCACCTGATGCGGGAGCCCGGCCTCGCCGAGTTCCCGGACTGCGTCGCCGCCCGCAGCGCCCGCCACATGGACGAGCTCGCCGAGGTGGTGCGGCTCGGCGGGCGCGCCCTGGTGATCTGGGTGGTGCAGATGCGGGCCGAGCGCTTCGCGGTGGCCGGCGACCTCGATCCCGGCTTCGCCGCCGCGTTCCGGCGCGCCCGGGACGTCGGGGTGGGCGCGCACGCCTTCACGTGCCGGATCGATCGCAGCGAGGTGACGATCGGGAACGAGATCCCGATCGTCGGGTGAACGGTCTACCAGCGTCCGGGTCCGGGCTCGTCGTCCCAGTGCCGGTGGCGGTGCCAGGGCGGCGGGCCGCCCCAGCGCGGGCCATCGCGATAGCCGCCCTCCCGGTATCCGGGGCCTTCGTCGCAGACCCGGACCCGGCGCACGACCTCCTCGCCATCCGGATCGATGCGGCGCTTGACGAAGACCCGGCACGGTCCCGGCCCCTGCGCGAAGCGCGGCGGAGGAGGGGGAGCCGGGCGCCACTCGCCTCGGCTCTCGAAGCGGGGCGGCTCGGGAGGCGGCGGCGGGGTCGGGCGCCACTCGCCCCGGCCTTCGAAACGCGGCGGCGGATCGTCGTCGAGATCGGCCGCGGCGACCGGGCCCGCGAGGGCGAGGAGCGCCAGGGTAGCGAGAATCAGGGAGCGCGCGGACATGGCGGGCGACTCTTCAGCGGGGCAACGCTCGGGCGGTGGTCACCGCCGGCATGTCGCCACTGTCGCGCCGTGGCGTTGAACCAGGGCTGAAGCGGGTGTTGTCGAACCGTCAGGTTTCGGGGCGGGAGGACCGGCTCCCGCCCGCTCTACTTCGTCGCCGCCACCACGATCCGGGTGCGGCTGATGAAGGCGCGCGGGTCGGCGCCCTGGTGGCCGTAGAGGTCGCGGGTGACCGTCACGCTCTTGGGTCCGAGCGCCTTGCGGCACTCCTCCTTGACGAAGGTCTCGCCGAGCGGCGTCTCGTCGCCGGTGGGCTTGCCCTCGGCGCAGGTCCAGCCCTCGTCGCCCCAGTGGCTGCGGGCCTGGAGACCGAGGAGGTGGCCCTTCTTGCGCAGGTAGAGCGGCACCGCGTCGTCGGTCTCGATCACCAGACCGTCCACCCGGGCGTCGTCCCCGACGAGGAGCGTGAGGCGGGCCGGATGGCCGGCGACGCGGGTGCCGTTGCGCGTGGTGCCGTCGGCATACGCGAAGCCGATGGCGTGCAGCCCCTTCGCGTCGGCCGGGCAGGCCCGCCAGTCGGTCCAGCCATTAAGGCTCCTGGCCGGACCCTCGCGGCAGGCGAGGTCGCCGTAGCTCCCGGGTGCGATCTCCGAGACCGGCATCCCGACCCTGATGTCGCGCAGGTCCGCCGCCTCCGGGCCGGCGGCCAGGGCCGGGCCGGCGCAGAGGAGGGCGGCGAGGATTGCCAGGTCAGTGCGAGACGGTCGGCGCATCGGAGCCCTCCTTCTTGCGGTAGACGTCGCAGGCCCGGGAGGTGGTGCCGAAGAAGGCGGTGCATTCCTCGAAGGTCGGATCGCCCTTGCCCTTGAGCTGGGTCGCGACGTAGGTCGCCACCGCGTCGATCTCCGCCGGGCGCAGGAACACCGCGGTCTCCGGCGGCATGTTGCCGGCCATGTCGGCCTTGAGCGAGTCGTAGCACTTCACCGAATCGTAGGCGCCGCGCAGGTGGTAGGGCATGCCGGTCCCGGGCCGGCCGCAGCGCACCACCTCGGCGATCTGCTCCTTGTCGAGCTGGGTCTTGCGCAGCGACAGGGCGTCGCCGCCATATCCACCGCCGCCGCCGCCATGCCACTTGTGGCAACCCGAGCAGGCCTTCTTGAACACCGCGAGATCGCCCTCGCCCGCGGCGGTCCGGGCGCCCTGCGCCCAGGCCGGAGAAGCGAGCGCGAGGCCGGCGAGCACCACCGGCAGCATCGTTTTCCGCATCCGTCAAAACCTCGTGCGCGGCGGGGCGCTCACCGCGCCCCGCCTGGAAGGATCCCGCTTCAGAGCGCGAAGACGTAGAGCATCGAGCCGGTCTGGATGTTCTTCAGCTCCGGGGTCGAGTCGATGAACCACTTGTCCCAGGCGCCGCCGAGACCGACCAGGATCGCGACATATTGCTTGCCGTCGACCGTGAAGGTCATCGGGGGCGCGTTGACGCCGCTGCCGGTGCGGAACTCCCACAGCTTGTCGAGGCTCTTGGCGTCGAGCGCCATCACCCCGCCGCCCGGCTCGCCGGTGAAGACGAGGTCGGGCGTGGCCAGCATGCCGCCCAACAGCGGGAACTGGGTCTCGTGCTTGCCGGCGACCTTGCCGGTCTTCACGTCGATCGCCGTCACGCTGCCGGTGATCCGGAACGGCTGGCTCGGCCCGCCGCCGGTGAAGAACTCCCGGGGTTTCAGGTTGGCCTGCGTCATCGCCTCGTGGGTGACGCGGTTGCAGCTCTCGATGACCGGGATGTACCAGTATTGCAGGTTCGGGTTGTAGGCGGTCGGCGGCCAGTTCTTGCCGCCCATGTTGCCCGGGCAGAAATCGGCGTTCTTGTTCTCGGCGCTCGGAGTCGCCGCCGGGTTGTAGCGCTGCACGTCCTTGGTCGGGTCGTACTCGAACGGCTTGCCGGTATCGGGGTTGATGCCCTTGGTCCAGGTCACCTTCTTGACGAAGGGCGTTGCCCAGACGAACTGGCCGTTGGTGCGGTCGACCGCGTAGGCGTGGCCGTTGCGGTCGGCCTCGATGGCGAGCTTGCGGCCGTTCGCCTCGACCAGGAGGTTTTCCGACACGCTGTCATAGTCGTAGGGGTCGTTCGGCGTGTGCTGGAAGTGCCACTTGATCTTGCCGGTCGTGGCGTCGAGGCCGAGCGTCGAGTCGGTGTAGAGGTTGTCGCCCGGCCGGTAGGCGTTGTCCCAGTCCGGGCCCGGATTGCCGACGCCCCAGACGATCGTGTCGGTCTCGGGATCGTAGGTGCCGGTCACCCAGGTCGAGCCGCCGCCGCTGACCGCCGCGTTGTTGTCGCCCTTCCAGGTTTCGGAGCCGGGCTCGCCCTTGCCCGGGATGGTGTGGGTGCGCCAGACCTCCTTCTCGGTCTTCAGGTCGGTGGCGGCGATCCAGCCGCGGATGCCGTATTCGGCGCCGCCGACGCCGGAGATCGCCAGGCCCTTCACGATCAGCGGCGCGCCGGTGATGGTCTCGCCCTTGTCCGGATCGGCGACCTGGCGCTGCCAGGCGACCTGGCCGGTTTCCTTGTTGGTGGCGATCAGGCGCCCGTCGAGGGTGTGGCTGACCACGAGGTCGCCCCAGAGCGCGACGCCGCGGTTGTTGACGCCGCAGCAGGCGACCGCGCCGGCCCATTCGCGGTCGGTCTTCGGGTCCATCTTCCAGAGGAGCTTGCCCTCGCCGCCGCGGGTGTCGATCTTGTAGACCGAGCCCCACCCGTCGGTGACGTACATCATGCCGTTCTCGACGATCGGCGTGCCTTCGAGCCCGCCGTGGCTCCAGATGCCGCCGGACTCGATGCCGCCGAGCGCCATCGTCCAGGCGACCTTGAGGTTCTTGACGTTGTCCTTGTTGATCTGGGTCAGCGTCGAGTAGCGGTGGCCGGCGAAGTTCTTGTGGTGCTGGATCCAGTTGCCCTCTTCCTTGTCGGCATTGAGCAGGCGCTCCTGCGTGACGCCGCCATCGGCGGCGAGCGCCGGGGCGAGGGGTGCGGCGCCGGCCGTCAGGGCGGCGAGAGAGGTCGCGGCAAGGATGCGCCGCACCGTCCGGGACGTCGTCATGGGGGTCTCCTCCGGGCCGCCGTCTTTTGGAATGTGTCGCCGCGGCGCGGGCAGCCTCGCGACCGGCGTATTCGTTTAAGAAAAGAATCCTATTTCACGGCGCGGACCTCGACCGGCACCTCGACCGAGCCGGCCTTGCGGAAGCTCGCCGAGCAGGTGAAGCGTTCGCCGGCGACCAGCGGCTGCCGGGTCTGGAGCAGCATCACGTGCATGCCCTCGGGCGTCAGCGCGGTCTCGCCGGAGGCCTTGAGGGCGATGGCCTGGATCGGTCGCTTGGAGGGCGGACCCTCGCCGCCCTTGTCGACGGTCACGCGCTCGCTGAAATTCGCGAACGGGCAGCGGAAGCGCAGCAGCGAATCGGCCTCGGCGGCGCGGTTCATCACCGTCATGTGCAGGGGGACGTCGGACCCGACCTTCTCGGTGGGGGCGACGGAGGCGTGCAGCACGTCGATCTCGCCGGCCAGGGCGGGGACACAGCCCAGCAACACAGCAAAGGTCACGCTGAGCGCAGGCGTCCGGCAATCGAGAGACGATTTCATCGACGGCATGGCGTAGCCGTCCCGGCGTCAAGGCGCGACATGGATGGCGACATCCATTATCCTCCCTCTCGTGTCAGCTTCGCCTTTTGGCGGCGAATTGTCGGTGAGGGTAGCCGTCGGGGTCGCGTCGTCAAGGTCTTATTATAAGGCTCGCATAAAAATTGCCCGCGACGGATCGGCCGGGTGGGCGCCCTCTCGCGGGAGCAGCCGCACCGCCCTAGCTGTCGAACGATGCCCAGGGTGCCGGGAGCGCGGCGCCCCGCAAGGCACGTCCCGATCGACGAAGGGAGTTCCGCGATGGCCGAGCCCGATCCGACCGTACTGCCGACCCGGGGCCGCTTCGACGTCCAGGCGATCGCCGACGCCCTGCCGGCGAGCGCCGCCACGATGCTGGTCGACACCTACCTGACCGACCGGCCGGCGGCGAGCGCCCGGGTGTTTCGCGTCTACCGGCCGACGCCGGCGCATTACCACGAGGGGTGCGACGAGTACCTCTACGTGCTCTCGGGCCGCGGCACGTTCTGGATCGGAGACGCCTCGGACGAGGCCGAGTTCGGGCCGGGCCAGCTCCTGTTCTTCGAGCGCGGCGTCATCCACGCCCTGCCGCGGCTGATCGAGGAGCCGGTGGTCTTCCTGTCCGTCGATACGCCGCGCCGTGCGCCGACCGACGTGATCTTCGTCGATGCCGCGGCTGGCTCGGCGCAGACCTTCATGGCGCGCAACGCGGCCAACCCCGATCCGGCTTGACCTCCCGGGCTCCTGCCGCGATGCACGGAGCACAAAAACGCGGGAGGACGCGGCATGACGGGCGTGAGCGGGACGGGCGCGGGCCGGGTGGCCCTGGTCACCGGAGCGGCGCGGGGCATCGGGCTTTCGGCGGCGCGGCTCTTCCTGGAGGAGGGCTGGCGCGTCGCGCTGCTCGACATCGACGGCCCGGCCCAGGAGGCGGCCGTCGCCGAGATCGCCCGGCCGGACGACACCCTGGCCCTCACCGGCGACGTCGCCGATCCGGAGGCCGTCGCGGCGGCGGTGGCGGCCGTCGAGGCCCGGTTCGGCCGCCTCGACGCGCTGGTCAACAATGCCGGCACCGCGGTGTTCAAGCCGCTCCTCGACACCACCCCGGCCGAGTGGGCCCGGGTGCTCGCCGTCAACCTGACCGGCCCGTTCCTGTGCGTGCAGGCGGCCGCCCCCGTGATGGCGCGGGGCGGCGGCGGGGCCGTCGTCAACATCACGTCGATCTCGGGCCAGCGCGCCTCGACACTGCGGGTCGCCTACGGCACCAGCAAGGCGGCGCTCAAGCACCTCACGAAGCAGCAGGCGGTCGAACTCGCGCATCTCGGCATCCGGGTGAACGCCGTGGCGCCGGGCCCCGTCGATACCGCGATGGCCAAGAAGGTCCACAGCGCGGCGATCCGGGCCGACTACCACGACGCGGTACCGCTCAACCGCTACGGGTTGGAGCGCGAGATCGCCGACGCCATCGTGTACCTGTGCGGCGAGCGCGCGAGCTACGTCACCGGCCAGACCCTGGCGGTGGATGGCGGCTTCGACGCCGCCGGCATCGGCCTGCCGACCCTGCGCCGGGACCTCGCGGCGCGCTGACGGCGCATCCGGCGCCGGGTCACTCCCCCCGGGCCAGGAACTGCCGGAACCTGTCCGACGTCGGCGCGGAGAAGACCTGCTCGGAGGGGCCGTCCTCCAGGATCCTTCCCTCGTGCAGGAAGACGACCCGATGGGCGACGTCGCGGGCGAAGGCCATCTCGTGGGTGACGACCAGCATGGTGCGGCCCTCCTCGGCGAGCGCCCGCATCACCCGCAGCACCTCCGCGACGCGCTCGGGATCGAGGGCGGAGGTCGGCTCGTCGAAGAGCAGGACGCGCGGGTGCATGGCCAGCGCCCGGGCGATGGCGGCGCGCTGCTGCTGGCCGCCGGAGAGATGCGCCGGGTAGTGGTCGCGCTTGTCGGCGATGCCGACCTTGGCGAGGAGCGCCTCGGCCTCGGCGACGCACTCGGCTCTCTTGCGGCCGAGCACGTGGACCGGCGCCTCGATCACGTTCTCCAGCACCGTGCGGTGGGACCAGAGGTTGAAGCTCTGGAAGACCATGCCGACCCGGGCGCGGATGCGATCGACCTGTCGGGTATCCGCCGGCACCCGGCCGCCGCGGCGGGCGCGCCAGGCCACCGCCTCGTCGCCGACCACGACCTCGCCGGCCTCCGGCACCTCCAGCAGGTTGATGCAGCGGAGCAACGTCGACTTGCCGGAGCCGGACGAGCCGAGGATCGCCACCACCTCGCCCTCCCGGGCCGAGAGCGAGACGCCGCGCAGGACTTCGAGATGGCCGAAATGCTTGTGCAGGTCGCGGACCGCGACGGCCTCGGGACGGATGGGCGAGGGGGCGAGCATGGTCGGGTCCGGGGTCAGGCGGGGCGGGCTGCCGGTCGCGGGCGCAGGTCCGGGGAGAGCCAGGCCTCGGCGAGCCGCAGGAGCCCGATGATCACGAAGGTGAGGGCGAGGTAGAAGGCGCCGGCGCAGACGAAGACCTCCAGCGCCCGGAAGCTCTGGGCGATGAGCTTCTGGGCGAGGCCGGTGATCTCCATCAGCGTGATGGTGGAGGCGAGCGAGGTCGCCTTGACTACCGAGATCACCTCGTTGCCGTAGGCCGGCAGGGCCTGGCGGGTGGCGAGCGGGAGGGTGATCCGGCGAAACAGCAGGAGCCGCGGCATGCCGCAGGCCCGCCCCGCCACCAATGCCCCGTACGGGACCGAGAGGACCGCGCCGCGAAAGATCTCCGCCGTGTAGGCCCCGGTGTTGAGGGCGAGCGCCAGGAGCGCGCACCAGTACGGCTCGCGGAAGAAGGTCCACAGGCCCCAGGCCTGGAGCACCGGCCGGAACTGGCCGAGCCCGTAATAGATCAGGAAGATCTGCACGAGCAGCGGCGTGCCGCGGAACACGAAGATGTAGAGCCGGGCGATCCAGTCGAGCGGGACGATGCCCGAGAGCCGGCCCCAGGCGGCGAGGGCTGCCAGAACGCCGCCGAGCGCCACCGAGCCGGCGGTGAGGCTTAAGGTAAGAGGCACGCCGCCGAGCAGCGTCCGGACGGTGGCATCGAGGAACGCGACGTCGATCATCGGATCCCCCGTCTCGCATGGGCTTCGGCCCGGGAAAAACCCCAGGTCGAGAGCGAGGTGATGGCGAGGTAGAGGGCGCCGGCCGCGAGGTAGAAGGTGAAGGGCTGGCGGGTCGAGCCGGCGCCGACCTGGGCCTGGCGCAGCAGCTCGACGAGGCCCGTCACTGAGACCAGCGCCGAATCCTTGAGCAGGATCTGCCAGACGTTGCCGAGGCCCGGCAGGGCGTCGCGGGCGACGAGCGGCGCCACGACCCGGCGCAGGATCAGCCCGCGATGCATGCCGACGGCGCGGGCCGCCTCGATCTGCCCGCGATCGAGGGCGAGGTAGGCGCCGCGGAAGACCTCCGCCTGGTAGGCGCCGGAGATCACCCCGAGCGCCACCACGCCGACCCCGAAGGCCGGCACGCCGATGAAGCCCTCGGCGCCGAACCAGCCCCCGACCACGCCGAGGGCCGCGCTGCCGCCGAAATACATCAGGTAGATGACGAGCAGGTCCGGCACGCCGCGCAGGAGCGTGGTGTAGCCCTCGGCGAGCGCCCGCAGGGGCAGGAGGCCGGAGAGTTTGGCGCTCGCGGCGAGGCCGCCGAGCACGGCCCCGAGCAGGAAGCCGCACAGGGCGAGGCCCAGGGTGGTGCCGGCGGCGACGAGCAGCGCGCCGCCCCAGCCGCCGGGGCCGAAGCCGAGAAGGGTGAAGGCGCTCACGCGGATGGGGCCCCCGTCCGACGACGCACCCTCAGCCCTGCGGGGTCATGTCGGCCTTGAACCACTTGAGCGAGAGCTTCTTCAGGGTGCCGTCGGCGATCACCGCGTCGATGCCCTCGTCGAGCTTGGCCTTCAGCTTCGCCTCGCCCTTGCGCAGGCCCATCGCCACGCCGCGGCCGAGGATGCCGCCGCGGAAGCGCGGGCCCGCCAGCATCACCGTGTCGGCGAATTCCGGCTTCTCGGCGGTGGCCCGGAGCGGCGCGTCGTTGGCGAAGATCGCGTCGATGCGGCCGGCGGCGAGATCGAGGTCGTGCTGCTCGGTGGTCTTGTACTCGCGCACCTCGACGGTGCCCTTGAGGTACTTGTCCATGAAGGCCGCGTGGATGGTCGAGACCTGGACGCCGACGGTCTTGCCCTTGAGGAGCGGCTTGATCGCGTCGAGGGCCTTCGCCGCCTCGGCCTCGTCCATCAGGCTGAACTTCTGGCCGCCCAGGGGAAGCTTGGCGAGCGGCCCGTTGCGGTCGACGGCGAAGCCCGAGGAATCGCCGCTATAGGGCTTGGTGAAATCCACCACCTTCAGGCGCGCATCCGTGATCGTCATGCCCGACATGATGGCGTCGAACTTCTTGGCGTTGAGACCCGGTACCACGCCGTCCCAGTCCTGGGCCACGAACTCGCATTTCAGCTTGGCGCGGGCGCAGATCTCGCGGCCGAGCTCGATCTCGTAGCCGTCGAGGGTGCCGTCGGGCTTGGTGAAGTTGTAGGGCGCATAGGCGCCCTCGGTGGCGATCCGCACCGTCTCCGGCACCGTGTCGTCGGCCCTGGCCGCCCCGGCGGTGCCGATGGCGAGCGAGAGGACGAGGGCGAGAGCAGACCTGATTGTCATTGTGGCGTCGTTCCCGGACCGTTGAGGCGTTCCCACGCGCAGCTAACCCGCAAGGCGACCCTCAAGGCAAGCGCTTGCAGGCTTGCGGCATGCGAGCGGCATGCCACCGGCGGTTTGCACTCACAGGAAAGCGCTGCTATGGCGCCCCCGCGGGCGATGCGCCCGCCGCGGGCGCGCCGCTCGCCAGGAGTGAGAACGATGGCCCCGAGGGCAGAGGCGCGACGACGGATCGGCTGACCGATCCGCCCTTCCTCATCGACGCCCCGCCCAGAGTGTGCCCGTGACCACGCTTCCCCTCGTCATCCGGCCCGAATCCCCGCGCGACAACGACGCCATCGAGCGCCTGCACGAACGCGCCTTCGGCCCCGGCCGCTACGCCCGCACCGCCTTCCGGCTGCGCGAGGGCGTGTCCCATCTCGCCGACCTCTCGTTCACCGCCCTCGTCGGCACGCTGCTCGTCGGCTCGGTCCGGGTCTCGCCGGCCCGGGCGGGATCGAGCCCGCTCCTGGTGCTCGGGCCGCTCACCGTCGATCCGGCCTTCGGCAGCCGCGGCATCGGCGGCGCCCTGATGCGCGCCTCCCTCGATGCGGCGCGCGAGGGCGGGCACGGCCTCGTCATCCTGGTCGGCGACGCGCCCTACTACGCCCGCTTCGGCTTCCGGGTGCTGCCGCCGCGCAAGCTCATCCTGCCGGGCCCGGTCGATCCGGGTCGGTTCCTGGGTCTCGAGCTGCGCGAGGGGGCGCTTGCCGAGGCCGGCGGCAGCGTCGTCGGCGGAGCCTGACGCCTCAGCCCGGATCGGCCTCGCCGCGATAGGCCTCGAGCGGGATCGTCCCGCCCGTGCGGGCGACCTTTTGCTCGTCGCCCGCCGGCAGGGCCCCCTCGAAGAGGTCGATCCGCTTCCAGGCCGGGAAGGGCTGGCGCCCGTCCGCGTCGGGCAGGTGGGGCGACAGCTCGGTGGCCCGGCTCCGGTGGATGTAGCGGCCGCAATTGACGAAGATTCTTTCGACCGAGACCCGCACGACGTGGTCGGCGCCGGGATAGAGCGCGAGCAGGTCGGGATCGTCCGCGAGCGCCGCGGTACCGTGCAGCCGCAGGCGGTGCGGGTTCTCGAAATCGATGAAGAGCAGGCCGATGCGGGGATTCTGCCCGAGATTGCCGAGGGTCAGGAACATGCCGTTCCCGTCGTAGCTCGGAAGGACCAGTTCGCTCGGGCCGGTGATGCGCACGAAGCCCGGGGGGCCGCCCTTGTAGGACACGGTGGGCTGGCCGTTGCCGTCGACGGTGCTGAGGAAGACCATCGTGGCGCCGGCGATGAAGTCGCGCTCGGGTGCCTCGAACGCGTCGTGCGCGTGCGCTTCCAGCCGGTCGGCGAGACGGCGCGTGCCGTGCTCGTCCTGAAGGCGCCGATGGCTTTCGCCGAAGAAGACGCTCATGATTTCCCCCTTGGCCCTTCGGCCCTTCAGGGCCGTTGCGGCTTCCTAGCATGGGGGCCGGGGGGCCGTCGCACCCACCTTGACGGCTGCGGCGCGACGGCCTCGGGAGAGGCCGGCGCCCCGTCACGGGGACGGGGCGCCGAGACCGATCCGTTTAGTCCTTCATGATCTGACCGTCCGGCCCGACCTTCACTTCCTGCTCCTTGTCGGCCAGCGCCACCTTGATCTCGTAGGCGACGGCCGAGCCTTCGCGCTCGACCTCGGCCTCGTAGGCCTTGCCGCCGCCGGCCTGCTTCTCGGCGATCGCCAGGGCGTCCTTCAGCGAGACCTTGGCGTTGTTGAAGTCGGCGACCTTCAGGCGGGTGAAGTAGCGCTCGATCGGCTGGTTCTCGCTCTTGTAGAGCGCGCCGGTCTCGGCGTTGATGCCGTGCTCGACCAGCTTGCCGTCGGGATAGACGACCTTGATCGACCAGTGCATCGGGTTCTTGCTGTCGGCCTTCTCGAAGTCGGCGTCGATGGCGCGGCCGTTGCCGTCCTTCTTCTCGGCGGTAGCGATGGCGTCGGCCAGGCTGATCTTGGCGAGCTTGACGGCCTGCCACTCCTTCATGTCCTTCGTCGCATCCGGCGCGGCGGTCGTGGCCATCGGGGCGGTGCCCGGCGCCGTCGGGGCGGTCGGGGCGGTCGGGGCCGTGGTCTGGGCCAGGGCAAGGCCAGTGGTGAGGGCGAGGGCGCCGGCGGTGGCGAGGAAACGGGTCAGCATCGTGGTCTCCGGGGGCGTGTGAGGCCATCCATCAGGGACACCGGAAACGCCGCTCCCCCGACTTGGTTGCCCATTGGGCAAGATGCTCGTGCACGAGGCAGGCGCGGGACCGGAACACTGATACTCCCCACCAGTTGGCTGGACGTTCCCGGACCTGACGGAGCCCGACGATGACCGATTTCCCGAAGCCCCCGTTCGGGCGCCAGAAGCCGATCCCGATGCCGGGCCGCGATGCCGACATGGACCCAAGGCCGGATTACGGCGAGACCCGCTACCGAGGCTCGGGGCGGCTTGCCGACCGCAAGGCGATCATCACCGGTGGCGACAGCGGCATCGGCAAGGCGGTGGCGCTGGCCTTCGCCCGCGAGGGGGCCGACGTGCTGATCGCCTATTACGACGAGCACGAGGATGCCCGCGAGACCGCCAAGCTCGTCGAATCCGCCGGCCGCCGAGCGGTACTGGTTCCGGGCGACATCAAGGACCCGGCCCATTGCCGCGCCATCGTCGAGAAGGCGGTGGCGGCGTTCGGGCGGGTCGACGTGCTGGTCAACAACGCCGCCCATCAGGCCAGCGTGTCGTCGATCGAGGAGCTGAGCGACGAGGAGTGGGACGTTACCTTCCGCACCAACATCCACGCGATGTTCTACCTGACCAAGGCGGCGGTGCCGCACATGCGGCCGGGCGCGGCGATCATCAACACGACGTCGATCAACGCCGACGCGCCGAGCCCGCAATTGCTCGCCTACGCCACCACCAAGGGGGCGATCCAGAACTTCACCGGCGGGCTGGCCCAGTTGCTCGCCGAGAAGGAGATCCGGGTGAACTGCGTCGCCCCCGGCCCGGTCTGGACGCCGCTGATCCCCTCGACCATGCCCGAGGAGAAGGTGCGCCAGTTCGGCTCCCAGGTGCCGATGAAGCGCCCCGGCCAGCCGGTCGAGCTCGCGCCCGTCTACGTGATGCTGGCGAGCGAGGAGGCGAGCTACGTCTCGGGTGCCACGGTGGCGGTGACCGGCGGCAAGCCGATGATCTGATGACCGCTCGCATGTCGGAGCAAGACGATCGTCCGGGCACCGTCCAAAGCCCTTGCGATCTCGGACCAGGGTGACCGCGCCGCTCTCTCGGGGCGATCGAAAACGGTAGTCATGGCGTTGGGCTTCGGCCACCACCGCCCGGTCGGCGGCCGGGCAGGGGAACGCCCGGTCGACGAATCCTCCGCGCCATCACGCAGGTCGCACCACTCCGGCTATCGGTGCGGTGCTCCAGTAGCCGGAGGTGAGAATCAAAATGCGGGAGCGGTGGCTAGAAATTCACCCGATCCCCGCCCTTCAATCCAAGAATCTCCCGCGCATCGTCCGGCGTCGCGACGTCGAGCCCCAGGCCCTCGATGATCTGGCGCGCCTTCAAGACCTGCTGGGCGTTCGACTCGGCCATCCGACCCGGCCCGATCCACAGCGAATCCTCCAGCCCCACCCGGACGTTGCCGCCGAGCGCGATCGCCTGGGCGGCGATGGTCATCTGGTTGCGGCCCGCCCCCAGCACCGACCAGCGGTAATCGGCGCCGAACAGCCGGTCGGCGGTGCGCTTCATGTGCTGGACGTCCTCCGGGTGCTGGCCGATGCCGCCGAGGATGCCGAACACGCTCTGGACGAAGAAGGGCGGCTTGATCACGCCGCGATCGGCGAAGTGGGACAGCGTGTAGAGATGGCCGATATCGTAGCACTCGACCTCGAACCGGGTGCCGTTCTCGGCGCAGGTGGTCAGGATGTGCTCGATGTCGGCGAAGGTGTTCTTGAAGATCCGGTCGCGCGAGCCCTCCAGGTAGGGCTGCTCCCAGTCGTGCTGGAAGGTCTTGAAACGCTCCAGCATCGGGTAGAGGCCGAAATTCATCGACCCCATGTTGAGCGAGGCGACCTCCGGCTTGAAATGGGCTGCGGGCCCGAGGCGCTCGTCGATGCCCATCGTCGGCGCGCCGCCGGTGGTGAGATTCACCACGCAGTTCGAGCGCTGCTTGATGACCTTCAGGAACGGCTCGAAGGCCTCCGGCGACTGGTCGGGCTTGCCGGTCTTCGGATCGCGGGCGTGCAGGTGGACGATCGCCGCGCCGGCTTCCGCCGCGCCGATCGCGGCCTCGGCGATCTCGTCGGGAGTCACCGGCAGGTGCGGCGACATCGAGGGGGTGTGGATCGCGCCGGTGACGGCGCAGGTGATGACGACTTTCCGTTTGGCCATGGGAATTCCTCCTAGGATTGGGCGCGCTTGTGCGCCATGAGCGCCGCGAGGCGCGCGTCGCGGCGGCGGCTGCGCTCCGCCGGTGAAGCGGGATCGGGGCCGCCGCCCCAGGCGGCATTGATGCGGGCGGCGCTCTCGGGCGACCACACCGAGGCGGGGGCCGGATCGGCGGCGAGCCGGCCGTAGAAGCCGCCATAGCGCGCGGCGTAATCGGCGACGCCGCCCGGCGCGTTGAGATCGATGGTGGCGAAGGGGCCGAGGAAGGACCAGCGCAGGCCCAACCCCTCGGCCACCGTCCGGTCGAGGTCGGCGGGGCTCACCACGCCCTCGGCGACGAGGCGGAAGGCCTCCGAGAGCAGGGCGCCCTGGAGGCGGTTGAGCACGAAGCCCTCGACCTCCCGGTTCACCGTCACCGGCGCCTGGCCGGCGGCCTCGTAGAGGGCGCGGGCGCGCTCGATCACGGCCGGATCGGTCCAGGGCGCGCCGCAGAGTTCCACCACCGGCACGAGATGGGGCGGGTTGACCGGGTGGCCGACGAGGCAGCGGGCCCGCCCCGCCAGCCCCTCGGTGAACAGCGAGGCGACGATGGCCGAGGTCGACGAGGCGAGGATCGTGTCGGGCCCGCACAGCGCGTCGAGCTCGGCAAAGAGCGCGCGCTTGGCCTCCACCGTCTCGGGGCCGTTCTCCTGCACGAGGTCGACCCCTTCCACCGCCTCGGCGAGGGTCGGGCAGGTCCGGATCCGGGCGAGGATCGCCGGGATGTCCGCCACGAGGCCGTGGATCTCGAGCTGGCGCAGGGCCTCCGCGATATGCCCCGGCGCGGCGTCGAGCGCCGCGTGGTGAATGTCGGTCAGGCGGACGGTGAAGCCGGACCGGGCGAAGACCACGGCCCAGGACCGGCCGATCAGCCCGGCCCCGACGATTGCGACGGTCGGCATTGTTGGCGACTCTCCCTCGGGGCGGATCATAGACAAGAACTCACAGCCACAGCACCTGACGGCGAAGGCTAAGATCGTCGCGCAGGGCCTGCGAGGGCCCGGCATGCATCACGCGCCCCCGCTCCAGGGCCACGGTGCGGTCGGAGAGGGCGAGCGCGAGGTCGAGGTTGTGGTCGACGATGACGATCGCGACCTCGCGGCGTAAGGCATCGAAGGTCTCGAACAGGCTCTCGACCACCGCCGGGGCCAGCCCCTCGAACGGCTCGTCGAGGAGCAGCACCCGCACGTCGCCGGAGAGCGCGCGGGCCACCGCCACCATCTGCTGCTCGCCGCCCGACAGGTAGTCGGCGGGGGTGCGCCAGCGCTCGCGCAGGCGCGGGAAGTACGAGAGCACCCGCTCCTCGTCCCAGTGCACGCCGTTGCCGGTGCGGCGCTTGAGCCGGCCGAGTTCCAGGTTCTCGGCGACGCTCATCCCGGCGAAGAGCCCGCGGCCCTGCGGCACGTAGCCGATGCCGGCCCGGGCGATGGAGGCCGCCGAGCGGCCGTCGAGGATGTCGTCCCCGAGCCGGAGATGCCCGGCGGCGTGGGGGGCGAGCCCGGTGATGGTCTTGAGGCAGGTCGACTTGCCGGCGCCGTTGCGGCCGAGGAGCGCCACGATCTCGTGGGCATGCACGTCGAAGGTGACGCCCGAGAGGATGTGGCTCTTGCCGTAGAAGGTGTCGACACCCTGAAGCGACAGCAGCACCTGCGGCTCGGCGGCGCTCGGCCGGGCCCGCGCCGCCATCGCGGCGGTGCCGGAGCCGATATAGACCTCCTGCACGCGCGGCGAGGTGCGGGCATCCTCGACCGTGCCGTCGACCAGCACCGTGCCCTCGTTCATCACCGTCACGGCGTCGGCGATCTGGAAGACCCGGTCGATGTCGTGCTCGACCATCAGGACCGGGACCTCGGTCGAGACCCGCTTGATGATGTCGCCGATGCGGGTGCGCTCGGCTGCCGCGAGGCCGGCCAGCGGCTCGTCGAGGAGCAGCACCCGGGGCTTGGTGGCCAGAGCCACCCCCATGTCGAGGAGGCGCTGGCCGCCATAGGAGAGCGAGCCGGCCTCCGCCCGTTCGAGCCCGGCGAGGCCGAGCCAGCGCAGGATCTCGGCGGTCTCGGCCGCCGCCTCCCGGTCGGCCCGGGCGTCGCGCCACGGGTTGAACCGGCCGGGCCGCCGCCCCTGCACGGCGAGGCGGATGTTGTCCTCGACGGTGAGAGCCGGAAACAGGTTGGTGATCTGGAACGAGCGGCCGATGCCGGCCTCGCAGATCCGCTCCGGCGCAAAGCCGGCGATCGACCGGTCGGCGAGGGTCACGGTGCCGGAATCGGGCCGGTACATCCCGGAGATCAGGTTGAAGGCGGTGGTCTTGCCGGCACCGTTGGGGCCGATCAGGGCGTGCAGCGTCCGGTCGCGCACCGCGATCGTGACGCCGTCGACCGCCTTGAGGCCGCCGAAGCGCTTGGCGATGCCCCGCGCCGCCAGGATCACGCCGTCCACGACCCCGTCCGGCCGCAGGAAGGCCGGCAGGTTCTCCGGCAGCCCGGCCTTGCGGCCGGCCATGGCGGCATCCTCGGTGGCGGGCGGGCGCACCATGCGCCACACGCGCCGGCCGATGCCGACGAGCCCGTCGGGCGAGAACAGGATGAAGCCGACGAACAGGAGGCCGAACCAGAACAGCCAGTTGGCGGTCCAGATCGACAGCATCTCGCGAAACAGGATGAAGAACAGGGCGCCGATCGCCGGCCCGGCAAAGCCCCGCATGCCGCCGATCACCACCATGGCGAGCAATTCGCCCGAGAAGGCGGTGCCGAGCGGTTCGGCCGAGGCGAAGCGGTGGGTGAAGACGCTCAACGTGCCGGCGAGCCCCGTCACGGTGGCCGAGACCGTGAAGGCGGCGAGCTTGTAGCGCTTGGTCGGATAGCCGAGGAAGCGCGCCCGCTGCTCGTTCTCGCGGATCGCCTCGAGCACGGTGCCGAGCGTGGAGCGGCGGAAGCGCGCGAGCCCGTAGACCACCACGAACCCGACGAGGGCCACGAGTCCGTACCAGGTCCAGGCCTCGTCGAGGTCGAGCCCGAGGACACGCGTCCGCTCGACGCCGCCATAGCCGCTCTCGCCGCCGGTGAGCGCGGTCCAGCGGAACGCCACCGTGAAGGAGAGGGCGGAGAGCGCGAGCGTCAGCAGCGAGAAGTAGACGCCGCGCCGCCGCAGGATCAGCAGGCCGAGGAGCGCGGCGACGAGAGCCACCACGACGAGGGCGAACAGGACCGGCGGCAGCAGGGTGCCGGGGAAGAGCTGGCGCTGGCCGATCGCCGCCGCGTAGGCGCCGAGACCGAAGAAGGCGCCGTGGCCGAAGGAGACGAGGCCGGTCTGCCCGACCAGGATGTTGAGGCCCAGGCAGGCCACCGCGAACACCACCACGTCGGTGGCCGAGGTGAGGGTGAGGCCCAGCGCCGACAGGCCGAGCGGCAGGGCCACGAGGGCGAGCGCCATCAGCGGCAGGGTCAGTCTCTCGCTGCGATCGGTCATGGTCGTCACTCGAACCGCAGGATGCGCTCGCCGAGCAGGCCGCGGGGCCGCACGAGCAGGATGACCGCCATCAGGGCGTAGATCGCGGCCTCGGCGAAACCGGGATAGACCAGCACCATCAGGCCGCGGACGATGCCGACGATGAGGGCGGCGAGCACCACGCCCCAGAACGAGCCGAGCCCGCCGATCACCACCACCACGAAGGCGCCGGTGAGCACCTCGGCGCCCATCGCCGGATGCACGCCGGAGATCGGCGCCAGCATCACCCCGGCCAGCGCCGCGAGGCCGACGCTCAGGCCCACCACGGTCGCCATGTAGGGTTTCAGCGAGATGCCGAGCGCCGCCACCATGTCGGGGTTCTGGACGCCCGCCCGGACCACCCGCCCGAAGGTGGTGCGCTGGAGCAGGACCCACACGCCCGCCACCGCCACGACCACCGCCGCCAGGATGGTGAGCCGGTAGCGCGACAGCACGAAGTCGCCGAGGAAGACCTGGCCGCGCAGGGCCTGCGGGATCGCATAGGGCAGGGGCGGCGCCCCGAAGATCATCCGCAAGGCCTGCTCGGCCACCATGGCGAGGCCGAAGGTGAGGAGCAGCGAGAGGATCGGGTCGGAGCGGTAGAAGCGCCGGAAGAGGAACCGCTCGACCAGGAGGCCGATCACCGCGACGAGGACGGGCGCGACGACGAGGGAGCCGCCGAAGCCGAGTGCGGGCGAGAGCAGGATCGTCAGGTAGGCGCCGATCGCGTAGAACGCGCCGTGGGCCAGATTGACGATGCCGCCCAAGCTGAAGATCAGCGACAGGCCGAGCGCGATCAGCAGGTAGATCGCGCCCAGGAACAGGCCGTTCACGACCTGCTCGACGGCGAGGGTGAGGAGGAGCACGGGGTTAGTTCCGATTCAAAAGGACTCGCGTCATTTTCAGATCGCCACCCGCTTCAACGGAGATCGCGGGATCCCCTCTCCCGTGTGGGAGAGGGGTAGGGGTGAGGGTGACACGCTTCCGAATGAGACGTTGGGCGTTGAGCTGCCAGCACGGCAGTTCGAGCCCGACTCAGTCCCGTAGCACCCTCACCCCCAGCCCCTCTCCCACACGGGAGAGGGGAGGTGCGTCTTACCTTGCCAGCCTCGGTGCAACGGCAGAGGTCACCCCTCCATCTTGCACGCCGCCTCCTCCGCCGTCGGGGCCAGCACTTCCATGTCCTCGTTCGGGCCCGGGATCGCCGGGGTCGAGGTGAAGAGGTCCCACTTGTCCTTCACCTTGTCGGCGGGGAGCGCGGTGATCGCGTACATCTCGCTGATGAACTGGTGGTCGCGGGCACGGAAATAGCCGGGGCGGGGCTTCTGCACGTCGAACGTCGCGCCGCCCTCCAGATACGAGACCAGCTTAGGGCCCTCGGTGGAGCGGGTATCGGCCATCGCCTTGGCGACGATCTTGACCGCGTTGTAGTCGCCCCAGGCCTGGTTCTCCGGCGGCTTGCCGTATTTCTTGGTGAAGGCGGCGACGAAGGCCTTGGACGACGGCGTATCGATCTTGTGGTGCCACAGGCACGGCCAGGTGCCGGCGAAGTTGCCGGGGCCGGCGCCCCAGGCCAAAGCCGTGTCGAAGCCGAAGCCGGCGACCGGGAACGGCAGGCCGTACTCGGCGTATTGCTTGAGGAAATTGGTGATCTGGTTGCCGGCGAGGTTCGAGATCACGAGGTCGGGCTTCGCCTGCCGGATCTTGATCATGTAGGCGGAAAAATCGGTGGCGTCGGTCGGCACCAGTTCGTCGGCCGCGAAGGTGCCGCCGTTCCCCTGCATGAACCCCTTGGCGACCCGCAGGAGGTCGTGGCCGAAGGCGTAATCGGCGGTGAGCGAGTACCAGCGCTTGCCCTTGACGAGGCCCTGCTCGGTCAAGGAGCGGCCGACCGCCTTGACGTACATCGAGTTCGCACCCTCGACGTGGAACATGTAGCGCTTGCAATCCTGGCCGCGCAGGGCGTCCGAGTTGGCGCCGGTATTGAGGAAGATCGTCTTGCCCCGCTGCGCGACCTGGCCGATGGCGAGGGCCGAGGCCGACGAGATCTCGCCGACGATCGCCGCGACCTTGTCGCGCTCGATGTAGCGCTCGGCCTTGCTCGACGCGGTCTGGGGGTTGACCGAGTCTTCGGTCAGCAGCTCGACCTTGCGGCCGTCGATGCCGCCGGCGGCGTTGATCTCCTCGACGGCGAGCTGTGCCGCCATCACGGCGTATTCGCCGAGCGGCCCGAGGAAGCCGGTGCGCGGCGTGAGGTGGCCGATGCGGATCGGCTGCGCGCCTTGCGCCCGCACGAGGCCCGGCATCGCGAGCGTGGCGCCGACCGCGAGACCGCCCTGCACGAGGCGGCGGCGCGTGATCGCGTGGCGCGTGGGGGTGAAGCCCTGCGTCATGGTGCGTATCCTGCCCGAGATCGATCACGGTCGTTTGGGTTGCCGTGATCTGTGATCACACTTAGGCTGGCATCAAACGGCGCGCCTGTCGAGACGGTCTTGAAGCCGCCGGAGCGCCGGAGGGAAACGCAGGGAGGAGGTCCGCGCTTGCAGAGGCGGGACTTGCATGGCGCTGCCGTGGAGGCGCGCGCTCGGCCCGACCCGGAGGCTCTCCCGCCTCCCGGGCGGATCACACTGGGCACCCAGGTCTACGACGCGCTGCGCGATCTCCTGATCGCCGGCGAGCTGGCACCCGGCGAGCGGCTGTCCCTGCGCACGGTGGCGGAGCGGCTCGGCACCTCGATGATGCCGGCCCGCGAGGCGGTGTCGCGCCTCGTCGCCGACGAGGCCCTGGAGGTGCTGCCGAACCGCGCGGTGCGGGTGCCGGTGATCACGCTCAAAAAATTCCGGGAGCTGACCCGGGTGCGGATCGCCGTCGAAGGATTCGCGGCGGCGGAGGCCGCCCAGGCCTGCGGACCGGGCGACCTCGCGGCGATCCGGGCCCACGACGCGGCGTTCCGCAGCGAGGTCCGGGCCGACGCGCCCGATCTGGAGCGGGCGATGCGGGCGAACCGCGACCTGCACTTCGCGGTCTATGCCGCCGCCGGCCTGCCCTCGCTCGTCGCGATCATCGAGGGGCTATGGCTGCGCATCGGCCCGGTGCTCAACCTCGACATGCGCTCCTCGCCCCGCCGCCTCGCCGAGGGCGGGGCCGAGGCGCACCACGCGCGCCTCGTGGCAGCCCTCGCGACGGGAGACCCCGAGGGCGCCCGCGCCGCGCTCGCCGCCGACATCGCCGGCAGCGCCGCCTTCATCGAAGCGACCGGTCGCCTGGCCTCCTGAGCCCGGCGCCCCACAACGGAGGATCATCATGGAGATGGGACTGGGCGGCCTGAAGGTGCTGGTCACCGCGGGGGCCGGCGGCATCGGGCTCGAGGTGGCGCAGGCCTTCCGGGAGGAGGGCGCGCAGGTCCATGTCTGCGACGTCGACCGCGATGCGCTCGCAGCCCTGCCGACGGGGATCACCGGCACCCATGCCGACGTCGCCTCGCGCGAGGACATCGCCCGTCTGTTCGCGGAAGCCGACGCGGCGCTCGGCGGCCTCGATTGCCTCGTCAACAATGCCGGCATCGCCGGGCCGACGGGCCGTGTCGAGGAGATCAACCCGGAGGACTGGGACCGCACCCTCGACATCTGCATCACCGGGCAGTTCAATTGCGTGCGCCTCGCGGTGCCGCAGCTGCGCCGGAGCGCCAACCCGTCGATCGTCAACCTGTCCTCGGCGGCGGGCCGCTTCGGCTTCCCGCTGCGCACGCCCTACGCGGCGGCGAAATGGGCGGTGATCGGCTTCACCAAGTCGCTGTCGCGGGAGCTCGGGCCCGACGGCATCCGGGTCAACGCGGTGCTCCCCGGCATCGTCGCCGGCGACCGCCAGCGCCGGGTGCTGGAGGCCAAGGCGCAGCAGCGCGGGATCAGCTTCTCCGAGATGGAGAGCGCGGCCTTCGCGGCGGCCTCGATCAAGGATTACGTCACGGCCCGCCAGCTCGCCGACCAGATCCTGTTCCTCGCCTCGGCGCGCGGCAAGACCATCTCGGGCCAGGCGCTGGCGGTGGATGGCGACCTGCAGATGCTCACGTAGAGCGGTCGCCTCGAGCCTTGAAATCGGAGATCTGGAGCAGCGCCCGGTTGCACCGCGATCGGGCGCTGCTCTCGTGCGCCGGATTGTTCGGTCTCCGGCCTGCATCGGGTCCCGCCGCGGCGGCTGCCGGTCACGGCCACCAGCGGGCGAGGAAGCCGCCCACCACCACGGCGAACATCGCCCAGGGCCCGACCACCAGCCAGACCGGATGGGGCCCCGTCCCGTCCCTCGTCTTCGCGTGGTCCAGGTTCGCGTCACCCAGGTGCACGTCGCCCACATTCACATCGCCCAGGATCATCGCGGCCCCCGCCGATTCGTCGCGTGAGGCGACAAAGCCCGGCGATTATGGTTGGACGGGGGAAGCTTGACCGGTGGGGCTTGCGTCAGGCTGGCCTGTTCTCGGGAGCCGGCGCGACCACGCGGCGCGGACGCGCCGCGTCGAGGGCGTAGAGCGCCAGTCCCGCCCAGATCAGCCCGAAGACCAGCACCCGGGAGAGCGGCAGGGACTCGCCGTAGACCAGCACGCTCAGGCCCAGCAGGCAGGACGGCGAGAGGTATTGCAGCAGGCCGATGGTCGAGAGCTTGAGACGCGAGGCGGCGGCCGCGAACCACATCAGCGGGACGGCTGTGGTGACGCCGGTGAGCATCAGGAGCAGCCATTGCCCGGTCCCGAGCCCGGGGGGCGTCGGGGTGAGGGCGAGGTAGGCGAGCGCCAGCGGCAGGAGCGCGAAGGTCTCGGCGCCGAGCCCGAGGATCGGGTCGATCGGCACCAGCTTGCGGATCAGGGCATAGACCGCGAAGCTGACCGCGAGCGCGAGCGCGATCCAGGGCAGCGCGCCCGCCGCCACCACCGCCGCGACGACGCCGATGGCCGCGAGCGCCACCGCGGCGAGCTGGAGCGGACGCAGGGATTCGCGCAGGACCAGGGCGCCGAGCGCGACGTTGACGAGGGGGTTGATGAAGTAGCCCAGGCTCGCGTCGAGCATCCGGCCGTTCTGCACCGCCCACAGGTACAATGACCAGTTGCCCGCGACGATCAGGGCGGAGAGCAGCAGGAAGAGGTGGCGGCGCTGGAAGCCGATCACCGGCCCCCGCCGCATCAGCCGCAGACCGACGAGCAGCAGGGTCACGAACACGCTCGACCAGAGAATGCGGTGGGCGAGGATGCCCCAGGCCGGCACCCCGTCGAGCAGGCGGAAGTGAACCGGGACGACGAGGCCCCAGCTCAGGAAGGCGCCGAGCGCGTAGATCAGACCCACGGATGTTTCCCCCGGGCGAACGCGATCATCCGCCCGCCCGGGTTGTGCCGCAGGGGCCGCGCGCCCGCTACGGTCCCGGGCGGGGAGCGGTCATCCGCCCTGCGCGGGTCTGCCGGGTCGGGCGAGACCGGATACGGGATGAGAGCGGCGCGGGTTCTCGCCTCCTCCCGGTGGCAAAGGGCTGTCGGGGGAAAAGCCCTTCAAGAATCAAGCGCGGGATCCCCTCTCCCGTGTGGGAGAGGGGTAGGGGCGATCGAAGATCGCGCGAGGGTGATACGGTTCTTATCCAAGCACTGAACGTCGTGCTGACAGCGGGACGGTCAGAGCCTGACTCGGAAGCGTGTCACCCTCACGCGGGATCTTCGATCCCCCGGCCCCTCTCCCACACGGGAGAGGGGAGCCGCTCTATTTTCTTCCCGGACAGCCCTACCGCCGACCGCCCGCGGGGAGAGGAAAAACCCGCGCGTCCTCCCATACCGTGTCGCCTCGCAGATCACGCGCCGAAGAACTGCTCCAGGATCGGCAGCATTGCCTCCGGATTCTCCTCGGCGACGAAATGGCCCGAGGGGACGATCTCGAAGGTCGTGTCCTCCGGCGCGAAGGTGCCGGTCCAGGCCTGGCGCACCGGGTCGAGGCCGTTCCTGCCGACGAAACGGTCGGCGACCAGGACCAGGAGAGGACCGGCGAGGCGTCGTCCTTCGGCGAGATCGGCCTCGTCGGCGGCCCGGTCGGGTCCGGCCCCGGCGCGATAATCCTCGCAGCTGGCGTGGATGCGCTCGGGCACGTTCCAGCTCTGGCGGTAGAGGTCGAGGGCGCCGGGCGAGAAGGCGTCGAGGGTGCCGGAGCCTGTCCAGAGGCGCAGCAGGTCCTCGTAGTAGGGGATCGGCGCCTTGCCGATCTCCGTCTCGGGGATGGGCGCGGGTTGCGCCAGGAAGCGCCAATGCGGGTAGGCGTCGGGCTCCCGCTCCATCGTCCGCCATTGCGAGACCGTCGGCACGATGTCGAGGAGGGCGAGGCGGTCGATGCGGCCCGGCTCGTCGAGGGCGAGGCGGTAGCCGACCCGGGCGCCGCGGTCGTGGCCGACGAGCCCGAAGCGGACATGGCCCAGCCGCTCCATCACCGCCACCACCTCGCGGCCCATCTGGCGCTTGGAATAGTCCTGGTGGGCGGGATCGCCCTTCGGCGCCGCCGACCAGCCGTAGCCCTTGAGGTCGAGGCAGATCACCCGGTGGGTGCGGGCGAGCGCCGGGGCGATCCGGTGCCAGCAGGCATGGGTCTGGGGAAAGCCGTGCAGCAGCACGAGCGGCGGCGCGCCCTCGGCGCCGCCGGCCCGGGCGAAGAAGCGCCCGTCGGGCAGGTCGATCCAGTGCGAGGTGAAGCCGGGAAACAGGTCGGCGGGCATCGGGCGCTCCCCAAGGGTCGTCGGGCCCGCGCCGGGACACGGGCCCTCGTCGGGGCTAACGCACGAGGAAGGCTCAGGTCTCGCGGGCCACCGCGCGCCAGCCGATGTCGCGGCGGCAAAACCCCTCCGGCCAGTCGATCCTGTCGAGGGCCGCGTAGGCCCGGCTCTGCGCCTCCCGCACGTCGCGGCCCAGCGCCGTCACCGCCAGCACCCGGCCGCCATCGGCGACGAGCCGCGCGCCGTCGCGCTTCGTGCCGGCCTGGAACACCAGGGCGCCGGCCGCCTCGGCCTCGGCGAGCCCGCGGATCTCCGAACCCTTGGCGACGGTGCCGGGATAGCCGGGGGCGGCCATGATGACGGTCAGCGCCACCTCGTCGCGCCACTCCGGCACGACGCCCGAGAGGTCGCCCTCGGCGGCCGCGAGCAGCAGCGGCACCAGATCGGAGGCGAGGCGCGGCATCAGCACCTCGCATTCGGGATCGCCGAAGCGGGTGTTGTACTCGATCAGCATCGGGCCCTCGTCCGTCAGCATCAGGCCGGCGTAGAGGATGCCCGAGAACGGCGTACCCCGCGCCCGCATGCCGTCGAGGGTCGGGCGGATGATCCGCGCCATCACCTCGGCTTCGAGCTCCGGCGTCAGGACGGGGGCGGGCGAGTAGGCGCCCATGCCGCCGGTATTCGGGCCGAGGTCGCCGTCGTGGACGCGCTTGTGGTCCTGCGCGGTGCCGAGCGGCACGGCGCGGGTGCCGTCGCACAGCGCGAACAGGCTCGCCTCCTCGCCGACCATGCACGCCTCGATCACCACCTCGGCTCCGGCGGCGCCCATCCCGCCGCCGAGCATGTTTTCGACCGCGGCCTCCGCTTGTTCCAGCGTCTCGGCCACCACCACGCCCTTGCCGGCGGCAAGACCATCCGCCTTGACGACGACCGGGATGCGGCCGGCACGGAGATGAGCGAGCGCCGGCTCGACCTCCCGGAAGCGCGCGAAGGCGGCGGTCGGGATCGCGAAGTCCCGGCAGAGTTCCTTGGTGAAGGCCTTCGAGCCTTCGAGCTGGGCCGCGGCCGCGTTCGGGCCGAAGGCCCGGATCCCGGCCCCCGAGAGCGCGTCGACGAGGCCCGCCACCAGGGGCGCCTCGGGGCCGACGACGACGAAATCGACGCCCTCCTGACGGCAGGCCGCGATCACCGCGGCGTGGTCGGTGACGTCGAGGGACAGGTTGGTGCCGTGGGCGGCCGTGCCGGGATTGCCGGGGGCGATGAGCAGGCGCCGGCAGAGCGGGCTCTGGGCGAGCTTCCAGGCGAGCGCGTGCTCGCGCCCGCCGGAGCCGATCAGCATGAGGGTGAGGGGGTGCTGGTCGCGCATCGCCGGTCCCGGAACGGAAGGTCAGTCTTAGCACGAGACGTTTAGGGGTGCGGGCGCGGCGCGGCAACCGGGACTGATGCGCGGGGGACACTGGACGGCCGCAAGCGGCGGGGCGGCCTTCCGCGACTCGGGCCAAGCCGCTAGCGTCCCGCCCGATGTCCGCCTCCGCCTTCTCCGCCCCGATCGCCAACGTGCCCGAATGGTCGGTCACCGAACTGGCGACCGCCCTCAAGCGCACCCTCGAGGATGCGTTCGGGCATGTGCGCCTCAAGGGCGAGATCTCGGGCTATCGCGGCCCGCACGGCTCCGGCCACGCCTATTTCAGCCTCAAGGACGGCGGCGCCAAGATCGATGCCGTGATCTGGAAGGGCACGATGCTGCGGCTGCGTCACAAGCCCAAGGAGGGCCTGGAGGTCGTGGTCACCGGGCGGATCACGACCTATCCGGGCAAGTCCGCCTACCAGATCGTGGTCGATTCGCTGGAGCCCGCCGGGGCCGGGGCCTGGATGGCGCTCCTGGAGGAGCGCCGCCGGCTGCTGGCCGCCGAAGGGCTGTTCGACGCCGCCCGCAAGCGGCCGGTGCCGTACCTGCCCACGGTCGTCGGCGTCGTCACCTCGCCGACCGGCGCGGTGATCCGCGACATCCTGCATCGGCTGGCCGACCGGTTCCCGCGCCCCGTCCTGGTCTGGCCGGTGCGGGTGCAGGGAGAGGGCGCCGCGGAGGAGATCGCGGCGGCGATCCACGGCTTCAACGCGCTCGAACCCGGCGGCGCGATCCCGCGGCCGGACGTCCTGATCGTCGCCCGCGGCGGCGGCTCGATCGAGGACCTGTGGTGCTTCAACGAGGAGATCGTGGTGCGGGCCGCCGCCGCCAGCACGATCCCGCTGATCTCCGCCGTCGGGCACGAGACCGACGTCACGCTGATCGACCACGCCGCCGACCGGCGCGCCCCGACCCCGACCGGGGCCGCCGAGATGGCGGTGCCGGTGCTGCACGACCTGCTCGCCGATCTCGATTCCCTGAGCCGGCGCCATGCCGGCGCCCTGTCGCGCCTCGTCGACCAGCGCCGGGGCGAGTTGCGCGGCCTCGCCCGGGCCCTGCCGGGCCCGGAGGCGCTGCTGGCCCAGAAGCGCCAGCGCCTCGACCTCGCGGAGGCCCGCCTGGCGCCCGCGCTCGCCGCCAATGCGCGCGACGCGCAAGGCCGCCTCAACCGGGCGCTCCAGGGGCTCGCCCGCAACCCGCCCTCCCTGCGGCTGGCGCGGGCCCGCGAGCGGCTGGCGGCGATCGATCACCGCCCGCGCCACGCCCTGGAGCGCGTGCTGGCGGTGCAGGGCGAGCGGCTGAACGGGCTGTCGCGCCGGCTCGACCGGGCGCCGGGGCAGGGGCTGGAGCGCCTCGCCGGGCGCCTGTCGCGGGCGACCGCCCTGTTTTCCAGCCTCAACTACCGCTCGGTGCTGGCCCGCGGCTACGCGCTGGTGCTCGGTCCCGCCGGCACGCCGGTCGGCTCGGCAAAAGCCGCGCGGGCGGCCGGCCGCCTCACGGTGGAGTTCGCCGACGGTCGGGTGGCGGCTGCGGTGGAGGGAGCGGCAGCTCCCGAGACGCCGCCGGAGACGCCGCCGTTGCCGGCGCGCCCGGCGCCGCGTCGGGCGGCCAAGCGCAAGGAGCCGGCGGCGGAGACGAAAAAGGCGCCCGTGGAGGGCGCCGTGCAGGGGTCGCTGTTCGAGAGCTGACCGGCGCCCCAAGGCTCATACCCGAACCCTCCCCCCTCTGCGGGGGAGGGGTCACGAGCGGGCACCTCGACAGGCTGCCGGTCCGCGGCTCAATACTCGTCGTCGTCCTCGTCCTGCTCGCCCTTGCGCATCGGCTTGAGGCGGGCGAAGACCGAATCGGCGTCGAGGCGTTCGTCGCCGCGGCCGGGGCGACGCTCGTCGTGATCCTCGGGCTCGGGCAGGACCGACAGCTCGGGCGGCATCAGGGTGGCGCCGCCCTCGGCGGGATCGACCAGCGGACGGTCCTTGGCGGAGCGCTGCACCTCGAAGTCGAGGTCGATCTGCGAGCACAGGCCGAGGGTCACCGGATCCATCGGCTGCAGCGAGCCGGAATTCCAGTGGGTGCGCTCGCGGATCTGCTGGATCGTCGACTTGGTGGTGCCGACGAGGCGCATCACCTGCGCGTCCTTCAGCTCCGGGTGGTTGCGCAGCAGCCACAGGATGGCGTTCGGCCGGTCCTGGCGCCGCGACAGCGGGGTGTAGCGCGGGCCCTTGGTGCGCTTCACCTCGGGCAGCTTCACCTTGGACACCGCCACCTTCATGCGGTGGTTCGGGTTGGTCTGCGCCCGCTCGATCTCCTCGCGGGTGAGCTGGCCGGTCGAGACCGGGTCGAGGCCCTTGATGCCGGCCGCCACCTCGCCGTCGGCGATGCCCTTCACCTCGAGGGGGTGGAGCTTGCAGAAATCGGCGATCTGATCGAAGGACAGCGACGTGTTCTCGACGAGCCAGACGGCCGTCGCCTTCGGCATCAACGGACCCTGGGACATACACACCTCCTCGGGGCGCTCCCGCCCGGCGGAAGCGCGGCGGCCGCTCCCTCGGGAGGCGGCGTTGCGACACGGGCCCCTCGGCGGCGACAGGGCGCCCGGGGCGGAGCCTTTCGGCCCCGCCGGCGTCCCGGGATGATCGGGACGGCCTGTCTCACGCTGTGAGGGAATCGTCCGATATATAGGCGCGTCGCCGGCCCGGTGCAAACCGGTTTCGCGGGGGACGTGCGGGCATTCGGACCGGCTTTCGGGTCCGGATCATCTTGCGCCCGCCGGACGAAGCCGGCGGGCGTCGCGGCGCGATCAGGCGAACAGGCTCGACACGCTCGACTCGTCGGCGGTGCGCCCGATCGCTTCGCCGAGGAGCGGCGCGATGGTGACGACCCGGATGTTGCGGGCGAGCTTGACCGCGGCGGTCGGCTGGATCGAGTCGGTGATCACCAGCTCCTTGAGCTTCGAGGAGGCGATGCGCGACACCGCGCCCCCCGAGAGCACGCCGTGGGTGATGTAGGCCGAGACGTCCTTGGCGCCCTTGGCGAGCAGCGCCTCGGCGGCATTCACGAGGGTGCCGCCGGAATCGACGATGTCGTCGACGAGGATGCAGGAGCGGCCCTCGACCTCGCCGATGATGTTCATCACCTCGGATTCGCCCGGCCGGTCGCGGCGCTTGTCGACGATGGCGAGCGGTGCGTCGATGCGCTTGGCGAGCGCGCGGGCCCGCACCACGCCGCCGACGTCGGGCGACACCACCATCATGTCGGCGGGGTCGAGCCGCTCCTTGATGTCGCGCACCATCACGGGCGCGGCGAACAGGTTGTCGGTCGGGATGTCGAAGAAGCCCTGGATCTGGCCGGCATGCAGGTCGAGGGTCATCACCCGGTCGGCGCCGGCCTCGGTGATGAGGTTGGCCACCAGCTTGGCCGAGATCGGGGTCCGGCCCGAGGTACGCCGGTCCTGGCGGGCATAGCCGAAATACGGAATCACCGCCGTGATGCGCCGCGCCGAGGAGCGCCGCGCCGCGTCGATCATGATGAGGAGTTCCATCAGGTGATCGTTCGCCGGGAACGAGGTCGACTGGACGATGTACACGTCCTCGCCACGCACGTTCTCCTGGAGCTCGACGAAGATCTCCATGTCGGCGAAGCGGCGCACGGAGCAGACCGCCAGCGGCTTCTCGAGATAGGCCGCGATCGCCTCGGCCAGCGGGCGGCTCGCATTGCCGGCGACGATCTTGATCGAGGATTTCATCGTGCTTCCATCGTGGCCCGCGCCGAGAGCCCCGGCGCTGCCGCACGGTGCCCTTGGGGAACCGCGCGCGCCGGGGCGAGGGGAGGGGATCGCATCGCGCGGCGCGCGATTGCGGGCCCCTCGCGCGGCGATGCTCTCATGTGTGACGGGCGAGGCTCTTACCAGCGCCGGGATATCGTCACAATGCTTTCATGTGCGCCGGAATGCGCAAGTCCCCGCGTTTCACAAGTCCCCGCGTTTCACATGCGCGGGGACGTCATGCCTGGCGGCGGAAATTCGCTTCAGGGCTGCAGAAGCTTGTGCAGATGCACGATGAAGTAGCGCGTCTGCGCGCTGTCGACCGTCTGCTGGGCCTTGGCCTTCCAGGCCATGGCGGCGCTGGCATAGTCGGGGAAGATGCCGACCACGTCGAGCTTCGAGAGGTCGCGGAAGGTGACGCTGTCGAGGTCGGTCAGCTCGCCCCCGAACACGAGGTGGAGGAGCTGCTTGGGCTCCTGGGAGCTGGCGGGAGTGTTGCCCGGGTTGCTCATGCGCATCGACTCCGCGTGCCGCGATGATGCCGCCCGTCCGATCCGGCGGACGGCGCCTGCCCGGTGGTGGGCAGGCGCCGAGCGGCGTCGCAAACGCGGGACCGCGCGTCAAGCCGGATCATGGTGCGGTGCACGCGGCCGGGCCTCGTGCGCGCCATGATCCGGGCAGGCCGCCGTCAGGCGGCGATCCAGGGCAAGCCGCCGTGTCAGGCGGCGATCGAAGGCACGCCGCCGTCAGGGCGGCGGCGAGCGTGGAGGGAAGGCCGTCAGGCGGCGTCGAGGGTCGGATAGTCGATGTAGCCCTCGGGGCCCTGGCTGTACCAGGTCTTGTAGTTGTCCTTGTTCAGGGGCGCGCCCTTGGCGATCCGCTCCGGCAGGTCCGGGTTGGCGATGAAGGTGCGGCCGAAGGCGATCGCGTCGGCACGGCCCTCGTCGAGGGCGGCCTGACCCTTCGGGCCGTCATAGTCGGAGTTCAGCACCAGCGGGCCCCGGAAGGCGGCCTTGATCGCGGGCGCCACGGCCGGGCGGGCGGCCTTGCCGAAGGTGCCGTTCGGGCCCGGCTCGCGCAGCTCCAGGAAGGCGACGCCGATATGCGAGAGCGCGGCGGCGGCGGCCGGGAACAGGGTCTCGGGATCGGGATCGTCGACACCCTGGATCGGCTCGTTCGGCGACAGGCGCACGCCGGTGCGGTCGGCCCCGACCGTATCGGCGACGGTGCGGGCGACCTCGGACAGCAGCCGGATGCGGTTCTCGACCGAGCCGCCGTAGCGGTCCTGGCGCAGGTTGGTGCCCGAACGCAGGAACTGGTCGATCAGGTAGCCGTTCGCGGCGTGGATCTGCACCCCGTCGAACCCGGCCTCGATCGCGTTGCGGGCGGCCTTGGCGTAGTCGGCGAGCAGCCGCGGGATCTCGTCCTCGCGCAGGGGCCGCGCCTCGGCATAGGGCTTCTTGCCCTCGTAGGTGTGGGCCTGGTCGGGCGCCGTGGTGGCGGAGGCCGAGACCGGCGCCTGCCCGCCGAGGAAGTCGGGATGGACCACCCGGCCCATGTGCCAGAGCTGGGCGACGATGCGCCCGCCGGCCTCGTGAACCGCGGCCACCACCGGCTTCCAGGCCTCGACCTGCTCAGGCGACCACAGGCCCGGGGCGAAGGGCCAGCCGGTGCCTTCCTGCGAGATGCCGGTGGCCTCGCTGATGATCAGGCCGGCGCCGGCGCGCTGACGGTAATACTTCGCCATGATCGGGGTCGGGACGTGGGTCCGCGAGGCGCGGCCGCGGGTCAGCGGCGCCATCAGGATGCGGTTCGGCGCCTGGATGGCACCGAGCTGGATCGGGTCGAACAGGGAAGGCACGGAAGGAAATCTCCGGATCGAGCCCGGCTTCAAGGGCCGGGCGATGCGGGTGGGATGTGGGTGGTGCAGCGCAGCAGACCAGGGGCGGACCCTGCGGCCGCGTCCCGCGATGTGCGCTGCCTCACCTCACGAGAGGGATGAAAGCAGGCCCCAGGTCACGACTTGTCCATCTGCTCCTTGGCGTCCGACACCGCCTTCATGCAACCGGCCTCGTCGCCCTTCTTGTCGAGCTCGCGGGCGCGGTTGAGGCTGGCGCGGGCCTCCATCACGCCGGTGCCGCCGCCGCTCGCCTTGGCGACCTCGGCGGTGGCCTGCGTCTCGGCCGAGCCCGGGGCGGGGCCCTTCGGGAGCGCGGAGGGGCTGGTGCCCTTCTCGGTCGCCGCCTCGGCCTGCGCCTCGCGGCGCGACGCCACCTCCTTGCCCCCGCTCGAGGCCGCGATGGTCTCGCGGCCCTTCGCGTCGAGGCGCGGCTCCAGGGAGGAGATCTCGGTGCCGCAGGCGCCGGCGAAGGCCGGACCGGCGAGACCGGCGATGAGGCCGGCGGCGAGGATGAGCTTCATGGCGTCTCTCCCTGTCGTTGAATCGCGCCCGTTCCCGAACCTTGGCGCGAAGGGCTCCGGTCCGCGAACACCGGCCCGGGCGCGGGGGTTCCGGCGAAAGTAAGAGACGGCTCAGAAAAAAAGGGCCGCCCCCCGGCGGGAGGCGGCCCCTCGTCTCGTCGAGATCCGCGGGGCCGAACGCCCCGCGGGATCTTGGCTCACGCGCTCAGCTTGTCGCGCATCGGCAGCTGGCGGATGCGCCGGCCGGTCGCCGCGAAGATCGCGTTGGCGATGGCCGGCGCCACCGGCGGCACGCCGGGCTCGCCGACGCCGCCGAGCGGCTTGTCCCAGGACCCGCCCTGCACGAGGTGCACGTTGATGATCTTGGGCGCCTCGTTGATCCGGGTCAGCTCGTAGGTGTCGTAGTTGTCCTGGACGGCGCGGCCGTTCTTGAAGGTGATCTGAGCGGTGAGCGCGAGGCCCATGCCCATCACCACCGCGCCCTCGAGCTGCGAGCGCACCCGCTCCGGGTTGACCTGCTGGCCGCTGTCGATGGCGATGTCGACCCGTTCGACGGTGACCTCGCCCTTCGGCCCGACCGAGACCTCCGCCACGGCCGCCGTGTAGGTCACGAAGCTGTAATGCGCCGCGATGCCCAGCCCGCGGCCCTTGTCCACCTTGCGGCCCCAGCCGGCGCCCTTGGCCACCGCCTCGATCACGTTGCGCAGGCGCCCGGTATCGATGGGATAGCGCGAGGGATCCTCGCCGTAGTTCCAGGCATCGCCGATCTTGACCGGATCGATGATCCGGGCCGGGCCGATCACGTCGAGGAGGTAGTCCTTCGGGTCGCGGCCGGCCATCTGGGCCAGCTCGTTGATGAAGGACTGCACCGCGAAGGCCCGCGGGATGTTCGACACCGAGCGGAACCAGCCGATGCGGACATGGGCGTCGGCCGGCGGGTTCTCCATCCGCATGTTGGGGATGGCGAACGGCACGTTGACGAGGCCCATCCCGAGCTCGATCGGGATCTGCTCGTTGGCGCCGGCCACGAAGGTCGAGCCGATGGTCGGGGCCGCGCTGCGGTGCAGCCAGGCGATCGGCATACCCTTGTCGTCGAGGCCGGCCTCCAGCCGCTCCACCGAGACCGTGTGGTAGTAGCCGTTGTGGAGGTCGTCCTCGCGGGTCCAGGTCATCTTGACCGGGGCGCCGTCCATCGCCTTCGAGCAGAGCGCCGCCTCGACGAAGTAGTCGGGCTTCGACTTGCGGCCGAAGCCGCCGCCGAGCAGCGTCACGTTCACCGTGACGGTCTTCGGGTCGACGCCGAGGCGCTTGGCGATCCGGTCGCGGGCGGCCTGGGGCGACTGCACGCAGCCCCACGCCTCGATCGTGCCGTCCTTGGCGATCCTGACGGTCGCGGCCGGCGGCTCCATCGGGGCCTGGACGAGGTGGGGGATGTAGTACTCGGCCTCAAGGCGCTTGGCCGCCTTCTTCATTGCCGCGTCGACGTCGCCTTCCTGGCGCACCACCTTGCCGGGCTTACGCACGGCCTGTTCCAGGGTGGCCCGGTAGGCGTCGGAGTCGTAACTCGCGTTCGGCCCGTCCTCGAAGGAGGCGTTCAAGGCCTCGCGGCCCTTGATCGCCGCCCAGGTGTTGCGGGCGATGACCGCGACGCCGCCGGTCGGCATGAACTCGTAGGGCGGGGCCGGCGGATCGATGGTCACGACCTTGACGACGCCCGGCACCTTCAGGGCGGCGGCCTCGTCGAAGCTCTTGACCTTGCCGCCGAAGACCGGCGGGCGGGCGACCACGGCGTAGAGCATCCCCTCGACGCGGGTGTCGAGGCCGTACTGCGCCTTGCCGGTGGTGATGCCGACATTGTCGATGAGGCCGACGCGGCCCTTGCCGATGTAGCGGAAGGCCGACGGGTCCTTGAGCGTCACCGTCGCGCGGTCGGGCACCGGCATGGAGGCCGCGGCCTGCGCGACCTCGCCGAAGCCGATCCGGCGGCCGGACTTGGCGTGGACGAGGGCGTGGTTCTCCGTCGTCACCTCGGCGGCCGGGACGTTCCACTGCTTGGCGGCGGCCGCGACCAGCATGGCGCGGGCGGCGGCGCCGGCACGGCGCAGCGGCATGAAGAAGTGCCGGAGCGAGCGCGAGCCGTCGGTGTCCTGGTTGCCGAAGCGCTCCTCGTCGCCATGCGCCTGGGCGACCTTGACCTTGGCCCAGTCGGCATCGAGCTCGTCGGCGACCACGAAGGCCACCGAGGTGCGCACGCCCTGGCCCATCTCCGAGCGGATGCAGGTCACCGTCACGGTGCCGTCGGGCGCGATCGCCACGAACAGGGTCGGGTCGTCGCGCCAGCCATGCGGCATGCCGTCGGCGCCGAATTTCGGCGGATCGGCGGCGAGGGCCCCTTGCGGCTTCAGCGACAGGGCGAGCACCAGGGCACCGGCCCCGGCGATGAGGCCGCGGCGGCTGAGCTGGCCGGGCGAGACCTTGGCGACGATGGATTCCGGCTCGTCGGCCGGGGCGGAGGTGGGGAAGGAGGCGAGGTCGTGAATCACAGGCGATCTCCCTGGCCGGCCTTCGGGGTCAGCCCCGCCGCCTGCTTGATGGCGGCGCGGATGCGCGGATAGGTGCCGCAGCGACACAGGTTGCCGCTCATCTGGTTGTCGATGTCGGCATCGGTCGGCTTCGGGGTCTCCTTGAGGAGGGCCGCCGCCTGCATGATCTGCCCGGTCTGGCAGTAGCCGCACTGCGCCACGTTCAGCTCGCGCCAGGCCGCCTGGACCGGGTGATTGCCGTCCGGCGACAGGCCCTCGATCGTCACCACCGGCTGGCCGTCGGCGGCCGAGACCGGGGTTTGGCAGGCCCGCATCGCGGTGCCGCCGACATGGATGGTGCAGGCGCCGCAGGCCGCGACGCCGCAGCCGAACTTGGTGCCCGTCAGGCCGAGCTCGTCCCGCAGGTACCACAGCAGCGGCATCTCGGGGTCGCCGTCGAAGCGGCGCTCCTCCCCGTTCACGTTGAGCTTGATCATCGTCGCCCTCCGGCTTCGGGAGGCTCTTCCGGCGCCCCGCGGACACGCTTCCGGTCGCGGCGCCACCTCCCTCTCGTCGATTGCGGTCTCGGCGCCCCGGCCCCCCGGACCGGACGGCGCCGCTCTCCTCCCTCACGCCGTGCATGCGGCGTGCATTCATGCATCGTGGACGTCGCCGCCCCGGGACACGTCCCGCGAGCCGATCGTCGGAGCCCCGCACCACGCCCGAACATGAGAATGATTTAAGGCTAGGGATGGGTAACCCGGACCCCCGCGTGTCGGCAAGCCGCCAGTTCACCGTCAGGTTGCCGCGCCGGGCCGCTGCAACGCCTTGCCGCGAGTTCCGTTTTCGTGTATCGGCCGCAACTCCGGTCGTCCCATGCCGGGATGCCGCGTGCCGGGCCCTCGCCCGTCCGCACCGCGCCCCGGCCGGGACCTTCGGAGCACACGTTTCTGCCCGTCGATCACGCGCCGGCCCGCTTCCCGTTTCGGGGGCGGCGGTTCTGGAGAAGCCCCGAGGCGGGGCCGCTTTGGGACTCCGGCGGGCGGAAGCGGCCCGTCGATACGAGCCGCCGGCGCCGTCCCCTCGGAGAGAGCGGGGCGAAAAGGAGCATAGATGTCCGCAGGTTTGCAAGGCGCCTCGTCGAGCCGCGAAGATTTCGCCGCCCTTCTGGAAGAGTCGTTCCGCGAGCACGAGATCACGGAAGGTTCCGTGGTCAAGGGCCGCGTGGTGGCGATCGAGAAGGACGTCGCCGTCATCGACATCGGGGCGAAGACCGAGGGCCGCGTCGCCCTCAAGGAGTTCACGGGCCCCGGCCGTGACCAGCCGATCGGCGTCGGCGACGAGGTCGAGGTCTACGTCGACCGCATCGAGAACGCCCTCGGCGAAGCCGTCATCTCGCGCGACAAGGCGCGCCGCGAGGAGAGCTGGGTCAAGCTCGAGAAGGCGTTCGAGAACAACGAGCGCGTCAGCGGCACGATCTTCAACCAGGTCAAGGGCGGCTACACCGTCGACCTCGACGGCGCCGTGGCGTTCCTGCCGCGCTCGCAGGTCGACATTCGTCCGGTCCGCGACGTCACCCCGCTGATGGGCACGCCGCAGCCGTTCCAGATCCTCAAGATGGACCGCCGCCGCGGCAACATCGTGGTGTCGCGCCGCACCGTGCTCGAGGAGAGCCGGGCCGAGCAGCGCTCCGAGCTGGTGGCCAACCTCGAAGAGGGTCAGGTCATCGACGGCGTGGTCAAGAACATCACCGAGTACGGTGCGTTCGTCGACCTCGGCGGCATCGACGGCCTGCTGCACGTCACCGACATGGCGTGGCGCCGCGTCAACCACCCGTCCGAGGTGGTCAACATCGGTCAGACCGTCAAGGTCAAGATCATCAAGATCAACCACGAGACGCACCGCATCTCGCTCGGCATCAAGCAGCTGCTCGCCGATCCGTGGGAGGGCATCGCCGCCCGCTACCCGGTCGACGCCAAGCTCAAGGGCCGCGTGACCAACATCACCGATTACGGCGCCTTCGTGGAGCTGGAGCCGGGGATCGAGGGCCTGATCCACGTCTCGGAGATGAGCTGGACCAAGAAGAACGTCCATCCGGGCAAGATCGTCTCCACCTCCCAGGAGGTCGAGGTCCAGATCCTGGAAGTCGATCCGGTCAAGCGCCGCATCTCGCTCGGTCTCAAGCAGACCCTGCAGAACCCGTGGGAGGCCTTCTCCGAGAAGCACCCTGCCGGCACCGAGGTCGAGGGCGAGGTCAAGAACAAGACCGAGTTCGGTCTGTTCATCGGCCTCGAGGGCGACGTCGACGGCATGGTCCACCTCTCGGACCTCGACTGGAACCGTCCGGGCGAGCAGGTCATCGACGAGTTCAAGAAGGGCGACGTGGTGCGCGCCCAGGTTCTCGACGTCGATGTCGAGAAGGAGCGCATCTCGCTCGGCATCAAGCAGCTCGCCGGCGACCCCTTCGCCGATGCCGGTGACGGCATCCGCAAGAACCAGGTCGTCACCTGCGAGGTGCTCGAGGTCAAGGATTCGGGCATCGAGGTCAAGATCGTCGATTCCGACCTCCAGGCCTTCATCCGCCGCGCCGACCTCGCCCGCGAGCGCAACGACCAGCGCCCCGAGCGCTTCGCCGCCGGCGAGAAGCTCGACGCCCGCGTGACGCAGTTCGACCGCAAGGCCCGCCGCGTCCAGCTCTCCATCAAGGCCCTCGAAATGGCCGAGGAGAAGGAGGCGATCGCCCAGTTCGGCTCCGCCGATTCGGGCGCCTCGCTCGGCGACATCCTCGGCGCGGCCCTCAAGGCCCGCCAGGCCGACAAGAAGTAAGGGACCCGCCCGGGCCGCGAAGGCCCGGGCACCCCTCCACGATCCGGACGCCCGCGCGGAGAGCCCCCTCCGCGCGGGCGTTCTCGTATCCGTATTCTCCCGATCGGGGAGGGGGATGGCCCCAAACCGGTCTTGCCGCTGCGCGACGGCCGGGGGTAGAACACGCCGGGAGCGAGGTGCGCCAAGGACTTGCAGGGGACGCCCCTGCCGGACGGGCGCACCCGGAGGTCGGACCAGGATACGGGCGCCGCATGGCCATCGATGCTGAACTTCTCCTCGACCGGCGATCCTTGCGCCGGAAGCTGTCTGTCTGGCGCGCGGTCGGGATCGGGGCGCTGATCGTCGCCGCCGGCGCCGTCGGCTGGCGGGCGGCCGGGGGCACGGGGTTCTCCGCCGTCACGCCGCAGATCGCCCGCATCAGCATCGACGGCTTCATCGCCGGCAGCGAGAAGACCCGCGAGCTGATGAAGCGCGTCGGTGAGTCGAGCGCGGTCTCGGGCGTCGTCGTCTCGATCAACTCGCCGGGCGGCACCACCACCGGCTCGGAAGAGCTGTTTCGCAATCTCCGCGCGCTGGCCGAGAAGAAGCCGATCGTCGCCTTCGTGGACGGCACGGCGGCATCCGGCGCCTACATCACGGCGATCGCCGCCGACCACATCGTCGCCCGCGAGACCTCCCTCGTCGGATCGATCGGCGTGCTGTTCCAGTATCCCGAGGTGTCCGGCCTCCTCGACAAGGTCGGGGTGAAGGTCGAGGAGGTGAAGTCCTCGCCGCTCAAGGCCGAGCCGAGCGGCTTCCACCCGACCCCGCCGGCCGCCCGCGAGGCCCTTCAGGCGATCGTCGGCGACACCTTCGGCTGGTTCAAGGACCTGGTGGCCGAGCGCCGCAAGATGAATCCCGACCAGCTCAAGGCGGTGGCGGACGGCCGGGTCTTCAGCGGGCGCCAGAGCGTGCCCCTCGGCCTGATCGACGAGACCGGCAGCGAGCGCCAGGCCGTCGCCTGGCTCGAGCGCGAGAAGGGCGTGGCCAAGAACCTGCCGGTGCGGGACTGGAAACCGCGCTCCGACAACCGCTTCGGCCTGTTCTCGGCCGCCGCGTTCGGCGCCGGCCTCCTCGGCTACGACGATCTGGCCGCCCGGCTGCGGCAGGCCGCCCCCGAGACCGCCGCCCTGACCCAGGGCGGGCTGCTCGCGGTCTGGCGCCCGTAAGGCGCCGACCCGCCTCCCCGCGAGACGCATCCGCCCCACGCATCCCCGGCCGGCCCCGCCTCAGTCGAGACGATACTCCATGATCAAGTCAGAGCTGGTCCTCAAGATCGCCGAGCAGAACCCGCACCTCTACCAGCGCGACGTCGAGAACATCGTCAACGCGATCCTCGACACGATCGCCGACGCCCTGGCGCGGGGCGACCGGGTCGAGCTGCGGGGCTTCGGCGCCTTCTCGGTCAAGCGGCGGGAGGCGCGGCGGGGCCGCAACCCGCGCACCGGCGCCGCCGTGGCGGTGGCCGAGAAGGCGATCCCGGTCTTCAAGACCGGCAAGGAGATGCGCCTGCGCCTGAACGCCGCCGGGATCGGCGCCGACGAGCCGAGCCGGGCCGAGGCCGCCTTGAGCTGAAGGCGGACGCCGCGACCCTGGCGCCCGCGCGCCCGCGCGTTACAATTTCCTCCGCGGGACTCCGTCCGGCGGTCCCGATCCCCTCCCGCATCACCGACGAAAGACCGGGTTTCCCGATGATCCGCTTCCTCAAGGGCCTGATCCTGCTGCCCATCGCGATCGTGGTCGTGCTGCTGGCGGTGGCCAACCGCCAGCCGGTGATGCTGTCCTTCGATCCGTTCACCAACGGCACGCCGGCCTTCAGCATGGCGATGCCGCTCTACGCGCTGATCTTCGCCGCGGTGGCCCTCGGCATCGTGGTCGGCGGTGTCGGCTCCTGGCTCGGCCAGGGCGACAACCGCCGCGACCGCCGCGCCAAGGGCCGCGAGCTCGCCCGCCTGCGCCACGAGGCCGAGCGCCTGCGCCAGGCCGCGCCGCCCCCCGCCACGATCGGCCGCACCGCCCTGCCGGCCCCGGTCGGCCGCGCCTGACCATGCGGTGGATCGGCGAGGGCGAGATCGACGCGGCGCTCGACCACGCCCGCCTGGCCGATGCCCTCACCGCCGCCTTCCGGGCCGGCGCCACGGTGCCGACGCGCCACCATCACGCGATCGAGACCGCCCCCGACGGCGCCTCGCTGCTGCTGATGCCGGCCTGGACGCCCGATTATGTCGGCATCAAGATCCTGACCCTGTTCCCGGGCAACCGCGCGAACGGCCTCGACACGATCCAGGGCGGGGTCCTGCTCTGCGGCGGCCGCGACGGCCGGCCGCTCGCCCTCCTCGACGGCGCCCGCCTGACCCTGTGGCGCACCGCCGCCGCCTCGGCGCTCGCCGCCCGCCATCTCGCCCGGCCGGACGCCGCCAGGATGGTGATGGTGGGAGCGGGCGCCCTCGCCCCCTTCTTGGTGCGGGCGCATGCCGCCGCGCGGCCGATCCGCCACGTCGCAATCTGGAACCGCCGGCCGGAGGGCGCGGCGCAGCTCGCCGCGACGCTCGCCGCCGAGGGGTTCGACGCCGAGCCGGTGACCGACCTGGCATCCGCGGTGGGGGAGGCGGATCTCGTCTCCTGCGCCACCCTGTCGACCGCGCCGCTGGTGCGGGGCGACTGGCTGCGGCCGGGCACCCATCTCGACCTCGTCGGCGCCTTCACGCCGGCGATGCGCGAGGCGGACGACGCGGCCTTGCGGCGCGGGCCGCTCTACGTCGACACGCCCGACGCCCTCAAGAAGGGCGGCGACGTGGCGGTGGCGATCGCCGCCGGCGCGCTGACGCCCGAGGCGGTGACGGGCGACCTCGCCGCGCTGTGCCGGGGCGAAGCGCCCGGGCGGCAGGGACCGGACGAGATCACGGTGTTCAAGTCGGTCGGGGCCGCGATCGAGGATCTGGCTGCGGCCATCGCGGTCTGGGAGAGCCTGACGCCGTCGGCTTGAGCCGCGAAACCCGTGCGATCCGGCATCCGACGCTCTATAAACGGCGCATGTCGCCCGCACCCTTCCTCGTCAAGATCTGTGGTCTCGGTACGCCCGAGACGCTCGAGGCCGCCATCGCCGCCGGGGCCGACCAGATCGGCCTCGTCCATTTTCCCCGGAGCCCGCGCCACGTCGACCTCGACCACGGCGGCGCCCTGTCGCGCCAGGCCCTCGGCCGGACCGAGCGGGTGGTGCTGCTGGTCGATCCCGACGACGCCCTCGTCGCGGCGGTGGTGGCGGCGTTCCGCCCTGACTGGCTCCAGCTCCACGGCAGCGAGAGCCCCGAGCGGGTGGCGGTCCTGCGCGCCCGCACCGGGTTGCCCGTGATGAAGGCGCTCGGCATCGCCACCGCCGACGATCTCGCCCGCGCCGCCCGCTACCGGGGCGTCGCCGACCGGCTGCTCTTCGATGCCAAGCCCGCGCCCGGCGCGGTCCTGCCCGGGGGCAACGGCCACGCCTTCGACTGGTCGCTGCTCGCCGGGGCCGGCCGGACCGACCCGTTCATGCTGTCGGGCGGCCTGACGCCCGAGACGGTGGCCGACGCCGTGGCAATGACGGCCGCTCGCGCCGTCGACGTGTCGTCGGGGGTCGAGACCGCGCCCGGCCGCAAGGACCCGGCCCGCATCGCCGCCTTCGTGGCGGCCGCCAGAGCCGCCGCGGGCGCGGACGGGTCCGCCGCCCGTGCCGCCGGGGGTGCGACCGCGCCGGAAATTGCCCCTGCGGCGCGAAGGGCGTAAGCCCCGCCGACACATTTTTTTCACGATCCCGTCCAGAGGCAGAGCTCCCGCCGTGACCGCTCCCCAGAATCCGAACTCGTTCCGCACCGGCCCCGACGAGCGCGGCCGCTTCGGCATCTTCGGCGGCCGTTTCGTCGCCGAGACCCTGATGCCGAACATCCTCGCCCTGGAGCAGGCCTACGCCGCCGCCAAGGCCGACCCGGCCTTCCAGGCCGAGATGAACGGCTACCTCACCCACTATGTCGGCCGGCCGAGCCCGCTCTACTTCGCCGAGCGACTGTCCGAGCACCTCGGCGGCGCCAAGATCTACTTCAAGCGCGAGGAGCTGAACCACACCGGCTCGCACAAGGTCAACAACGTGCTGGGCCAGATCCTGCTTGCCCGGCGCATGGGCAAGCCGCGGATCATCGCCGAGACGGGAGCCGGCCAGCACGGCGTCGCCACCGCGACCCTCTGCGCCCGCTTCGGCCTCAAATGCGTCGTCTACATGGGCGCGGTCGACGTCGAGCGGCAGAAGCCGAACGTCTTCCGGATGAAGATGCTCGGCGCCGAGGTGGTGCCGGTCGAATCCGGTACCCGCACCCTCAAGGACGCGATGAACGAGGCCCTGCGCGACTGGGTCACCAACGTCGCCGACACCTTCTACTGCATCGGCACGGTGGCGGGGCCGCATCCCTACCCGGCGATGGTGCGCGACTTCCAGTCGATCATCGGCACCGAGACCAAGGCGCAGATGCTGGAGATGGAAGGCCGCCTGCCGGATTCGCTCGTCGCCTGCATCGGCGGCGGCTCGAACGCCATGGGGCTGTTCCACCCCTTCCTCGACGACCGCGAGGTCGCGATCTACGGCGTCGAGGCCGCCGGCCACGGCGTTTCGAGCGGCCTGCACGCGGCGTCCCTCACCGGCGGCAAGCCCGGCGTGCTGCACGGCAACCGCACCTACCTGCTGATGGACGGCGACGGCCAGATCGCCGACGCGCACTCGATCTCGGCCGGCCTCGATTACCCGGGCATCGGCCCCGAGCATGCCTGGCTGCACGAGATGGGCCGCGTCACCTACCTGTCGGCGACCGATACCGAGACCCTGGAGGCCTTCCGGCTCTGCTCGCTGATGGAGGGCATCATCCCGGCCCTCGAGCCCGCCCACGCCCTCGCCAAGGTCGCCGAGCTCGCCCCGAGCCTGCCGCGCGACCACCTGATGGTCGTCAACCTCTCGGGCCGCGGCGACAAGGACATCCCCCAGGTCGCCGAGATCCTGGGCGATACCCTCTGATCCCCGCGCGCCGCGCCCAGGATGGCGCGGCGCAAAAAGGCCTGCGACGGTTCCTTGACAGCCCCGCCGGCCTCCCCCTATACCGCGGCCATCGCAGCGGCGCACACGGACCGGCCGCAGCGGGGCGGAGTAGCTCAGTTGGTCAGAGCAGAGGAATCATAATCCTTGTGTCGGGGGTTCAAATCCCTCCTCCGCTACCAAAGTTTTTCAACCCCGCTAAGCAGTTAGCGGGGTTTTTCATTGCCGTGCCCTTGCGCCGGAATGGCAAGATCTCCTAGTGCAGCCCAAGAAATTGCCCTGATCCCGTAACGGTTTTCTGGGGGGTCAGACAGCACTCTAGCGCACTCCTGTCGCACTCGTCTGCACCGCAGCAACCCGACAGGGCCGCCCCTTTGAGACCCCTTGGCAACGTCCCCGACGACCGCTTCCGACTGTTCCAGCGCGAGGGCAGCACCAAGTGGCAGATGCGCTTCAGCATCCGCGGACAAGGGCAGCTCGAGCGCTCCCTCGACACCGACGATCTGCGGGAGGCACAGCGACGGGCAGAGGCCATCTGGTACGAGGCTACCTACCGCGCGCAGCAAGGGCTCACCGCTCGTGCCCACACCTTCGAGAGCGTGGACGCCGAACGAGCGCTCTCGGGACGTGATCGCCAGCTGTCATCCGCGCTGGGGGACACTCCGAGCACGCGGCACATGAGACGCACCGGCCAGGTGGTGGCATGCTGCTCGATGAAGGCGAACGTCACTTGGGCATCTGCGCGAAGATGCCGATCGCTTTTTTTAGCACGTCGCGCTCCATGCGCGTCCGGTCGAGTTCGCGGCGCAGGCGGGCGATCTCAGCTGCCTGATCGGACGGCGAGGCAACCGGGCTCGTAGGAGCGGGGTCCGGCAAGCCTGCGGGTCGCTTTAGCGGCGAGCCCTCCATCAGCACGGTTCGCCACTGGCGCAGCAGGGAGGGCTGGATCCCGAGTTCGGCGGCGACCTGCATCCGCGACCGGCCGCTGCTCTCGAGCAGGGCCCCCGCCTCGCGTTTGAATTCGGGGGTGAACTCGCGTCGTGTCTTCGCCATCAAACACCTTCCCCGCCCGAAACGAGCGTATCAAAGGTGTCCGCGAAACCGAGGGAGGATCAGGGCACACCGGGGTGTCGAGGGCACCCACCAAGCAGCATCCGAGCGGTCATTTCGCCCCTATACCCCGCGAAGGGAAGGGCAGTCAGCGCTGATGCGCCAGGAGCATCGTACAGCGCGTTCGATGGGCTTCCAGCAGCTGGGCGGTTGCTGCGTCGCCCCTTCGGTCCTGGGGCACCCTGAGCCCAGCGCGACAGCTTCCGCCCTCGTGGAGCAGCACCGCTATCCCATGCGGACCTTCGAACTGTCTCCGATATGGATGGCATGGGGTAGAGGGGCCGGCACGGCCATTGCCGCCTCCATCCAATGCGTTTCGAGACTCACATGGCTCGGCTTCGGGCGTCGCGTCAGGCGGGTTGTCGGCGGAGGTAGCCACGGATAGCCGGGAACAGGATTCACTTCTTCGTTCCCCCCTGAATAAGGCAGGCGACGCAAAACTCCGCACAGACGTAGCCTGCGGGAATGCCATCTAGGAGCGACCAAGTCGCGACCTCCCGATCACCCGCCGCATAGGCGATCGACGTGATAAGGAAAAACCGCATAACACAAAATCAAAACGGCTTTCTGGTCGCGAAAAAGTTCGACATCGAGCGGGGCTCCATGTTGCCGATCGATATCTGCATGGCACGGATTTCCAATATTTGACTTAGCTAAAAGGGCAGCGGGCGCACTCAATAATCGGATGGTGAAGATGATGAAATTGAGCGCCGTGCGGGCAGTGCTTCGCCTGTGATGTGCCTTGCCGATGACCAGGGTAGGGCAGCCGGCGAGGAGATACTTAGGGGTGTCATACAACGTGTTCGAAAGGCGTCCTCCGCCTTGCCTCCACATTGCTGTCTATTAAATTCAACAGATCATAATACTCAAGCGCACCAAGCCTCTCTATAAAGAGCCATGATCGCTTTGACGTCTGGTATGATTGGATTGTTCGACGGCGATCCTGAGGCGAGGGCCTGCTGAGCCATCGTAGGGAGCAGGGTCGTCCAGGTTGCCGGGTCGACGCCGTAGGCTTTCGGGGTCGGGACGGCAAGATCGGCGTTTAGAGCACGCAATTCGGCTACGAGGGCTCGGGCTGCCGCATCATCGTCCAGGCCGGCGGCGAGCCCCATCGCACGGGCACAATCGGCATACCGCGCCTCGGCACCCGGAATGCTGTAGGCGGTAATCGCAGGCAGGAGCATGGCATTGGACAGTCCGTGCGGGACGTGAAAGTGCGCGCCGATCGGCCGGCTCATTCCGTGAACGAGAGCGACAGAACTGTTCGAAAACGCGATCCCGGCCTGCGTCGCGCCCAGCATCAAGGCTTCTCGGGCGCTAAGGTCGGCTCCGTCGACATAGGCGCGCCGCAGATGTGGAGCGATGTTCCGTATCGCCGCCAGTGCAAAGCCGTCCGAGAAGGCGTTGGCGCGACGCGAGACATAGGCCTCGATCGCATGCGTCAGGGCATCGATCCCGGTATCGGCGGTCAACCGCGGAGGTTTGCTGAGTGTCAGCTCGTAATCGACGATCGCGGCAACGGGAAGAAACGACAATCCAGCGCACAGCATCTTCTCGCAGTTGTCGTTGTCGGTCACGACGGTGAACCGCGTGACCTCAGACCCGGTGCCCGCCGTCGTAGGGATGCCGATAATCGGAAGCGCGGGGCCGTTTTCCTGGTGGGGAGCCTTGTAGTCGCGCATCGCGCGACCCTGGACGCAGAGGACGGCGACCGCTTTAGCGGTATCGATCGGGCTGCCGCCGCCAAGGCCGATCAAGCAGTCGAAACGGCCCGCTTCGACCGCGGCCAAAACGGCGGCGACCGTTCGGGTATCGGGTTCCGGGATCGTGTCGGAGAAGACCGCCGACTCGATGTGCGCGGAGGCGAGGGCGGCTTGGAGGCGATCGGCAGTCCCGTTTCTCACCATAGTCGCATCCGTGACAATCAGCGGCTTCGACAGTCGCAAGTTGCTCAAGATGTCCGCCGTCTCGCCGAGGGCGCCCCGGCCGATACGGATGATGCGCGGCAGCGTGATCTGATAGCTCATCGACTTTCCCCCCGATCGGCGCTGCGCCGGCCCATCGACGATCGTGATGGGCCTCGAACCGCGCGCGATGCTCTTCCAAGTCTCAATCTGGATCATGTGATTGCCGTTGCATCTGCCGCGGCTGGCCGATTCCCGTCGGCCTGTCAGGCTGACGCAGCGATGACAGACCTCGTACGACCACGATGTCACGTCGAACGGATGCGCTTCATACCAACGGCCTCGAAAGCTCACGCATCAGGCCGTCGACCATTCTTCAATGGTTGACGCCAAGCCCAGCAGTCCGGAACCCTGGGCTTGGCGGAAACTTCAGAACGGAACCAAACTTCCTTTTCAACGACCGTTGGTATCATGCCTCTTCGAGGGCTTTGCCGTTGGTTTCCGGCAGGATGCAGGTGCAGAGAAAGACGATGGCGTAAGCCGAGGTCGTGAAGATGCCGATCGCCATCGCGAGGGAGATATGCGTGCTCAGTTGCCCGACGATGAATGGAAAGGTCGCTCCGACCGCCCGTCCGAAGTTGTAGGAGAATCCCATTCCAGATCCCCGTACGCGGGTCGGAAACAGTTCCGTGAAATAGGCGCCGAGGCCGCTATAGGTCCCGGAGCTGAAGAACCCCAGAGGAAATCCAAGAAGCAACGTCCATGTATTGCCAATCGGCAGAACCGTGTAGCTGATGGTCGCAATGATCGTGCAGACCGAGAAGAGCACGAAAGTGGGGCGGCGCCCGATCAGGTCGGTGCAATAGGCCCCGGCGGCATAACCGAGCCAGGCTGCACCGATCACGACGGCGAGGTAGCCCGAGGAATTGAGTACGGACAGGTGGCGCTCGGTCTGAAGGTAGGTAGGCAGCCACGTGATGACGGCGTAGTACCCGCCCTGCACGCCGGTCGAGAGCAGCGAGGCGAAGATCGTCGTACGAAGCAGGTCGGGGGCGAAGATCGCTGCGAAGCGCTCGCCATGGCGCGTCCCATGGGCCGTGCGGGCGGTGGGGGAGGGCGTATCCGCGGGAACGTATTTGCGCAGGTAGAGGACGAAGCCCGCCGGCAGGAACCCGACGAAGAAGAGAGCTCGCCAAGCCAGATGCTCCGGCAGGAGTTGGAAGCAGATGGTGTAGACGAGGACGGCCGCTCCCCATCCGACGGCGTAGGCGCTCTGGACGAAGCCGAGGGCCTTGCCGCGGTGCTGCGGCCTGACCATCTCGCCGATCAACGCGGCGCCGACAGCCCACTCGGCACCGAAGCCAAGCCCCTGCAGCGCCCGCACGACGAGCAAGGATTCGAAGGAGTTGGTGAGTCCACACAGGGCCGTGAAGACGGAGAACCAGACAATCGTGACCTGCAGGGTCACGAGCCGACCGAAGCGGTCCGACAGGATGCCTCCGAGCCAACCGCCGAGGGCCGAGACAAGCAGCGTGGTCGTCGCGATCGTCCCTGCTTCGGAGCGCGACATGCTCCAGAGCGTCATCAGCGTGGGAATCGCGAAGCTGTAGAGAACGATGTCCATTGCATCGAGGCCGAAGCCGCCGAACGATCCCCAGAATGTTCGTCGTTCGCCCTTCGTCATGCCTCCGAACCAAGAAAACATAGTCGAGCGCGCCGATGGCGCCTCCACGAGCACCCCGTGTCCGGTATCCATGGTGCGATCCTCCTCTTTTGTCGTTGATTTCGACTTTGCATCACGATTGGCGCGTCAAGTGCAAAATTCGAGTCGAGGAGCAATATATACGCTTGGATGATCAATATTTAAAACGCAATGGCGATATAGATCGAGAAAATAGATTGATCTTCCCGGTTAGTATAATTCAACACGCCCCCAATCACCGATCGGCGCCGCTTACGCGTCGTCGTCGACGATCACCTCCTGCTGCTGGTCGCCGAGCCCCTCGATCGTGAGGTGCATCACGTCGCCAGGCTTCAGGTAGACGGGCGGCTTCATTCCCAGACCGACGCCCGGCGGGGTGCCGGTCGTGACGACGTCGCCGGGGTGGAGCGTCATGAAGGAACTCAGGTAGCTCACCAGCGTGGCGACCCCGAAGATCATCGTGCGCGTCGATCCTGTCTGGCGGCGCACGCCATTGACATCGAGGGTCATGGCCAGAGCGCCGGGATCGGGAACATCCTCGCGCGTCACCAGCCAAGGACCCATGGGCGCGAAGCTGTCGTGGCTCTTGCCCTTGGTCCACTGGCCCTGACGTTCGGTCTGCCACGCTCGCTCCGAGACATCGTTGACGATGAGGTAGCCGGCGACGTGATCCAATGCCTGCGCCTCTGCGACATTCTTGGCGCGCGTGCCGATCACAAAAGCGAGTTCGACTTCCCAGTCGGCCTTTGTCGCCCTGGCGGGCAGGCGCACGGGATCGTAGGGCCCCGAGATCGCACTCGTCGCCTTCATGAACACGATCGGCTCCGTGGGGACCGGCAGGCCGGATTCCTCGGCATGATCAGAATAGTTCAGGCCGATGCCGATCAGCTTGCCGACGCGGCCCACGCACGGCCCGAGCCGGGCGCCGGTGGGAGCGAAGGGCAGGAGCGACAGGTCGAGCTCGCGCAGGCGGTCGAGGCCCGCCGGCGAGAGAGCGCGGCCGTCGATCTCGTCGACGACGCCGAGCAGGCTGCGGATTCGACCCTCGGTGTCGATGATGCCCGGGATTTCTCGGCCATCCTCACCGTATCTGACGAGCTTCATGCCGCCCCTCCTTCGCGTACAGCCGGCGCCCGGTGCGCCATCTCTAGCCAGTAATGTCCGCGGGTCTCATGGTGACGTGGGGCCGGCCGCGCGAGACCCTCGTCGCCCGCCGCGACTGGATCGTGGACGGCGTCTGGCGGACGATCGTGCTCGATGAACACGAGATGGGTCTGCGATCCGGGGCCACCGCCATAGATCGCGCGCTCCGAAGTCGTGATGTTGGCAATCGCGGCGTTCGAGCGAAACAACCGGACGCGAGTCACGCCGCGGATGCGGCACGCGGCTGCAATCCAGTCGTCGGCGTAAAGGTCTTCATCGCCCGGCGCGAGATCGAACTGCAATGCCGTAATGTAGGGCGAGGCGAAAGCGCTTGCGAGGCCGACCTCGGCGATGGTCGTGTAGACATTCCTCACCGGATCGCGGAAATGCCGGAGTGCCTCCCGCGTCCAGTCCGTGGGGGCGTTCAAGGCCGCGAGGTAAGCCTCCGAGCCAAGGACCGCCGGCCCGTCGGTCTCGTAGAACATCAGGAATTGCGGCGAGTCGCCGATGACGCGATACCGGCGCCCCTCGCGAAACCCCGGTATGGAGACGCGCTCGATGATGTGCTCGCAATTGTGCCATTGCTGGTACCGGAGCACGTAATCGGGATCGATGCTGGCCCAAAAGGCCATCAGGCCCCCGGTCGTGGTGGCGTGCGTATCCGTCATGGGATGGCTCCGAACTCTGGACGCCGCGCGCGGCGTAAGCGCGTGATGTCGACCTCAGAACTGCCCGGCGCGCTCCTCGTAATGCGTCGGCTTGTGGTGGGAGGGCATGTCGCGGGCGATCCAGTCCGCCACCCAGTCGATCATCTGCGCCAGCGACACGGTCGGGTAGCCGTAGAGACGCTGCGCGGCCAGGGTGGTGTTGTACCACCCGGTCTGCGCTTCCTCGCCGCTGAAGACCGGATCGCGGCCGAGCCGGCGGCCGAATTCATTCGCGACGAGGCGGACGCTCATATGCTCCGGGCCGCCGACGTTCAAAGGCGTCGTCGGTGTCGTGCAATGCGCCAGGGCCCCCAGGATCTGCGCGTTGCTGTCGCCTTGCCAGATCACCGAGGCGTAGGCCGTGGCGATCGGGATGGGTGTTCCATCGCGAACCCAGGTCGCGATGTCGTGGAGCACGCCGTAGCGCATGTCGATCGCGTAGTTCAGCCGGATCAGCCGCCCCGGCGTGCCGTGTCGGCGAGAGAAGAACGAGAAAATGCGCTCGCGCCCCGCACAACTCGTGGCGTAGTCGCCTGTCGGTCCCGGCTCGACGGTCTCGTCCCAGCCGCCGCCGACGATGGGCGCGAACGGATACACGCACAGGGTTGAGAAGGCGACAATACGGGATGACCGGAAGCGCTCGGCCACCAGCGCCGGGACATGGGTGTTCATGGCCCAGCTAAAGCTCGGATCCTCATCGGTGCCGAATTTCTTGCCAGCCATGTAGACGATATTGGGGACGTCGGGCAGCGCGGCGACGGAGTCGCGGTCCAGCAGGTCGCAGCTGATGGCATCGATGCCCCAGCTCTCGAGCCTCTCGCGCAATCCTGGCTCTGAAAAGCGGGCGACGCCTATGACGCGCTTCTCCGGAGCCGCTCGCTTGGCCATGCGTGCCAGGGTCGGCCCGACCTTGCCGCCGACGCCCAGGACCATAATGTCACCCGGTGTCTTTTCCAGAAGAGCTGGGAGCCAGGCGGTCGGCCTCGACAGCAGCTCCTCCAGCGCGTCCTCGTCCTTAATCGTCGACGGAAGGCGGTCCGCGTGCAGGGTCGCGCTCATCGTTTCCTCCTATTTAATTAAGTAATTACTTAGCTCTCTCGGCCATGCGGTCAATCGCCGAATGGAGCAGACATCGCGATCGATCTGCGTCATGCCGCCGCAGGCACTAAGCGGCGAAGGCCAGCGTCTCGAGCATCAGTGCCGAGCAATGATTTTATGTATAAGCAGAATGCCGAATCAGATAAAGACCTGAAAATCACATCTACTTACTAGATAGGACGAAGATATCCCATGATAACATCACAAATAAAATTTTCCCTTTCGGCAAGATTTTCCTTTGAATCGAGGTCTCTTCGCAAAATTGCTCCCAATGTATATCGATTTGAAAGATAGAAATATCCTTCGGCATTGATCGATATAAATAATTGCGTCGGATCTACGTCGCCGCGAAACATGCCACCGGCGCTACCGCGATCAAGCGTATCTTTAATGAAATCCAGAAGCGTATCGTACAGACTGGATATCAGGCTTGAGCCCCGAACGTGGCGCCCAAGCTGCATGTTCTCGGCGGTTAGAAGTCCAATAATTTCTGGAAATTCGATTGCCATTCGAAAAGTTGCGATGATAAGCCTGCGCATCGCCTCGTCGGGAGGGAGGTTTCTCAGCTCGAGATCTCCATGGTGAGACCTTACGATACTATACGCCGCCTCCATTACTACGACAAAAAGATTTTCTTTATCTTGAAAATAGTGATAAACAAGATTTATATTAACTTTCGCTTTTGCTGCAATCGACTGTACTCTCGCCCCGTCAAACCCCTTGTGGGCAAATTCGGATGTCGCAGCATCTAGGATGCGCGCCTTGGTCGCGACGGCGTCGCGTTGCGGAGTGTTTCTGGTAGCCACTGATGTTCTCTTACGACTATCGTCGTGATAGCTGGACAATGAAGGACGCACAAGCGTTGCATCAATCGGTATAATTTTCTGCAGTAGTCGTAGGCTTTTTCAAATTTCCGCTGCAGGCCTGCAACAACATACTACAGGTAGAGCGCATGGGTCTAAAGTCGATCGACGGCGCAACCGGCGAAGTTGCGATCGCTGCGGCTGATTCGAGCTCGCGACCGAGGCCGACCAGGATCGCTTGGTGACGCGGCCCCGGCAGACCGTCCGAGGATTGGTAGCGCGATGCGCCTGACAGAGCTGGATGTAGGTGGCGGAAGGCTGGGTGCGTAGCGGAGACGCTTGCAACCTCCGCTTCAATATAGGCGCTTCCGTTTAAAGGAAATCGCCAGCGGCAGGGTCGGCGGCGCACGGCAGAGTCTCAAGGATTGCGGTAGCGGCCTCTCCGGTAGACCAAGCTGAAATTGTTGGCCGGCATCGGAATACCCTCGACGAGGCTCAAGCCCTGAGCCAGGCCAGCTTCAGAAATCGCTTCGACATCCCGCACGCCCCACGCGGGGTCGCGAGCACGCAGGTCCGCATCAAAGGTCGCGTTGCTGGGAGCCGTGTGGGCTCCCGCGACCCTGAACGGGCCGTACAGGTAGAGCAGGCCACCTTCAGGAAGGATGCCGCCGGCTCCCGCCATCAACCCCACCGTTGCCGACCACGGCGCGATATGGGTCATGTTGATTGCCAGCACCGCATCGGCGCGCGCCACCGGCCAAGGCTGCGCGCGGGCATCGAGGGATTGCGGAGCAAGGACATTGTCCAAGCCGGTGTCATGTGCGTGTGCCGCGATACTCCTCAGTGCTCTTGGATCAGCATCGGTCGGTTGCCAGCGCAGGCGAGGTAACGCGGACGCAAAGTGAATGATGTGCTCGCCCGACCCACTGGCCACCTCCAGAACCAAGCCGGACGCCGGGAGCAGACGGTGCAGGACGTCGAGGATCGGCTCTCTGTTCCGCGCCACGGCTGGCGCGAACAAGGCATCGCCGGTTGAAAGAGGTTGGATCAAGACCGCGTCCCATTCCAGCATGACATGCTTCACGATGAGCATCGGCCCTCGTGAGGTAGCGCGATCCTGGACGCCGACCAGTGCGCGGAGGCGGCTGGCATTTGGTCCGCTGGTCATGTCCGAGCTGAGATCCCGATTTCGCCCGGCGAAGCTCCATCCCACACATGAGTGGGGGTGGCATGGGCAGCCTCATGATCCGCGCAAGGCCTCGGATCGCTGGCCCCGCTGCCTATCTATCTGGAACGATGGGGGCCGGTCTGCACGAGGAGAGTACGATGGCCTACGAAAGAGCGGTGCTGGCGGGCGGGTGTTTCTGGGGCATGCAGGCCCTTGTCCGCCGTCAGGAAGGGGTTGTCGCGACCCGAGTAGGTTATACCGGCGGCGACGTAGCGAACGCGACCTACCGCAATCACGGCACCCACGCGGAGGCCATCGAAATCACCTACGATCCGGCGCGTACGAGCTTCCGCCGGATCCTCGAGTTCTTCTTCCAGATTCATGATCCAACGACCCCGAACCGCCAGGGCAACGACCGTGGCCTGAGCTATCGCTCTGCCGTCTTCTACGTCGACGACGAGCAGCGCCGCGTAGCGGAGGAGACCATCGCCGACGTCGAGGCCTCCGGCCTCTGGCCTGGGCGGGTGGTCACCGAGCTGGCACCCGCCGGACCGTTTTGGGAGGCCGAGCCGGAGCATCAGGATTATCTGGAGCGCCATCCCAACGGCTATACCTGCCACTTCGTCCGACCGAATTGGCGGCTGCCGGTCCGGTCCGCGGCCGAATAGCCGAGAGTTCCCGTGGCATCGCCTGCGGACGATGCCTTCGTCACGCGCACTGGGCAGAGGCTGCAATCCTGCACCGTCAACGGGCTGACGAACCCTCGTCATGTCCTGGTGATGGCGGCTGCTCGCAAGACGGCCCGGCAAGCCGGGCCTTCCGACTGGAACCCGAACCGGCGGAGCGATCGACGGTGCCGGATCCACCTATTTTGGGGAGGCGCGCTGACGGGATGGGGCTGACGGTTGCTCGTACGTCGTCGACGAACGCAGCCGGGTTCTCCATTGCGGCGAAGTGGCCGCCCCTGATCGGCTGGTTGAAAAAGCGCAGGTCCGCAAATCGCCGCTCCGCAGTGATCCCGGCGCCTATCTCGCCGTCCTCGAACGACAAGCTCGACGCCAGAGTTCGAGCCCCTGGTTTTTCGGGAAACCTTCCGGCGCTTCGAGCGTAGCGTTGGCTTCAGACATCCAGCCAGAGGACCGAGCGCAATGGAACCGATGAAGCCGATGGAACCCATGAAGCCGATGGAGCCGATGAAGGGCTCGGAGCCCTGGTGGCCGCAGGAGCTGGGCCAGCCGTCGAGCAGCGGTGGCCAGAACGGCATGCGCTACGCGTTCTTCCCCGACAAGCAGCGACTCCTCGTCGAGACCGACGGCAAGCTGATTACCTACGATAGCGGCGACCACCGCATCAGCGGCGTCTCCCAGTCGAACGGCCAGGTACCGAGCTTTACCACGCAGGATGGCGACGTGAATGTGAACGACCTCGAGGTCGTGGATTGAAGGAGGCTCCCGCGCCGGATCAAGCCAAGGGGCGGGGAGGCCCTGTCGGGACGGAGGACCAGCGCTCAATGATCTGGGGCACGTCGCGTGCCGGCTCGGGCTTGGCGCTGACCCGCCGGTTGATCATCCTCACGAACGCTGATGTGAACGAGGAGGCGGTGAACTCGCGGGCCTTGACCCGATAGTCACTCGCGGTGTCCTCGCTGTCCCTGGCGAGCCAGGCCAGCCGGGACATGTTGCAGCTGCTACGCTGATCGACTTGGACGCCAGCAGCGGAGCCTTTCGGGGCTTCGCTGCTGCGATGCGCGATGGGTGCACCGAGATACCCTGGGAGCTCCCAGCGTGCGGCATTCCAGGGACCAGTTCGCCCCTATGCCCCGTGCGGGGGAGGGCAGTCGGCGCTGACGTGTCAGGACCGCAAGAGAGGCCGGTTTGGCCTGCGTCTCCGCCAGGCCGCCGGTTGCGCCGGGCGAGGGGAGGTTCGCAGGCGTCTCGGAGAAAGCCCGGCATCGGCCGGCCGCATCGAGGCAAGAGACCCGTTCACCTCGATGTGAACCACGGTCCCGCTTTTGCCCGAACGAAAGGCTCACCAGCGATAGTTCACCCGGCCGGTGCCGCTGAAGACGTGCGACCGGTCCGCCAACTCGCTCTCGACCCTGACGCCGACGAAGAGGTTGGGCGTCAGGTTCAGCCCGAGATCGGCCGACAGCAGCGCCAGATCGGACACGGGGGCCGTCGCGTCGAGGCTGAAGCGGTCCGCCTTCGCCGCCTGGAAGCCCGCGACCACGTCCGGGTTGGACGAGGCCCGATGCAGCCAGGCCGCGCTGGCGCGGAGCGTCAGGTCCCGGTTGCCGTCGAGCGTGAAGGTCCGGTCGCGCGCCGCGCCGAGTTCGAACCGCGTGTCCCAGGTCGAGCGCCGGTCGAACCGGAGCCCGGCCGCCGAGAGTTGCGGGCCGGCTGCGGTCTCCGTGGAGGCGGGCGTCCGGAAGTCCTGCACCTGCAACGCGCCATAGGGCGCGAGGCCGGCGACCTCCGTCTCCAGACGGTATCCGGTCTCCAGCCGCGCGCCGTGATGCCAGCCGCGGAACCGCGAAGAGTAGCGCGTGCCGGTCAGCGGCAGCATGCGGTCGAGCACGGTGTCGTGACTGCCGAAGGACAAGGCCCCGGCGAGATAGGCCGCCTCGACGCGCTTCACGCCGTAGAGGCCGAACTGATAGACGTCGCTGCGTCCGTTCACCCAGTTGCTGGTCGAGAAGCTGGTCGAGCCGACGCTGACGGCGAGCCCGGCGAGCGTGTCCTTGTCCGGCCGGGCATCGATGCCCAGAGCCTGCCCGCCGAGACGCGTCGAGAGTGTCCCCATGCCGACGCCCCGGGTCGAGGTCTGGCTGAGCCCGCCGAGATCCCGGCCCCACAGGTTCCAGGTCTGGCTCCTGTCGCTGCCGCCGGGCTGGCGGACGAGCGAGGTCATGAAGGCGTTCGACATCTGCGTGCCCACGGTCGAGACCGCGGAGGTCCCGGCGCCGCTCAGGTTATAATAGGCCTGATCGAGATCGCCGTGCTGGACGAGGCCCACCAGCCTGGGCAGCATGTCCCGGAAATGGCCCTGGCCGGCATTTTAGGCGTTGGCGATCACCTGGCCGATGACCCGGCCGCTCCGCGACAGCGCCTGGGGGGCGAAGTCGATGGTGGTGGCGAACGACAGCTTGCCGTCGCGGGCGCCCAAGACGTGGCCCAGGATCGCGCTGCTGCCGATCCGCAGCCCCGAGACGTCGAGGGTCTCGGCCGCGGTCAGGATCGTCCTGACGACCGTGCCGGGCTTGATCGTCGTGAGGTCGAGGATCGTCGGCCGTAATTGACCGGCGAGCTTGCCGGTGCCGGTGACCGCGAAGCTGTCGGCGGCCCCCGTCTTCTGGTCGAGTCGGATCCGGAGCGAGGCCGTGTCGGACTGGATCAGCGATCCGGTGATGACGGTCTTGCCCAGCGCGCCGCCATTGCCCAGCAGGCCGGCATTGTGCGGCGTGCCGCCGCCCAGGTCGAGCGACGTGCCGGCGTCGATGGTGCCCTCGGCCAGGTTGCGCAGGGTGTTGGCGCCGCCCTGGGCCAGCGTCACCGATCCGGTCAGCACGCCCTTGTTGGTGAAGGTCGTATCGCCCGAGAGCGTGCGGACGGTCTGCCCCGCCGCGCCGTCCCTCGTCGTGAGGTGGCCGGCATTGGTGATCTGGTTGACCGGGCTGTCGAGCCGCAGCGCCGACCCGCCCGGGCCGCCGGTGCCGGAAACCCCCGGGACGATAGTGATGATGGGGTCGGTGGTCGAGTGCGAGATGATTCCTGTCGAGCCGGTACCGTAGGTCTGGATGGAGGCATTGACAGAGACGTTCACCCACCCGGCCCGCCCCCTGCGCCTTGCACGACTCTGTTGGCGCCATCGAACACGATGCCGCCGCCGTGGACGGATTGAGCGATGACGCCATCAGACCAGCCGCCATAGGTGGTGATCGGCGCATTGACGGAGACGGTGACGTCGCCGCCATGCCCGGTACCACGGACGAAGGTGGTACCCCATACGCCCGATCCTCCACTCAGGACGATGCCGCCGCCGCCGACGCTCTGGGCGATGATGCCGGGTGAGTGGTGGCCGTAGGTGGTGATCGGGGCGTTGCTGCTCAGCCAGACCGGTCTCGCATCGGACCCGCTCTCGCCGCCGCCCAACTTCACCCAGCCGACCGCGACGGCGGTGCCGCCGCCGCCGATCGACTGGGCCAGGATGCCGGCCGAGTTGATCTCCCCGGTGCCGATCGAGCCGCTGTTGAGGACGGTGATCTTGCTGCCCGAGCCGCCCGCTCCGCCGCTGCCGCCCACGGCACGCGCCGAGCCGCCGAAGGCCGTCGTGGAGGTCGCCCTCGCGAAGCCGCCGGCGCCGCCGCCGACCGACTGCGCGGCGATGCCGGCCATGCCCGCCGGATTGCATGGGGGAGTGGTGCCGCCCTCGCAGGCCGCAGCGGTCGCCGAGCCGATCGTCAGCCTGCCGCTGTTGGTGATGGCGATGGCACCGCCGCTGCCGCCGAAGCCACCGATCTCTGAGCGACGATGGCACCGCCGCCAGCGGTCTTGATGTCGGCCCTGTTGGTGATGCCGACCGACCCGCCGCGTCCGCCGGCGACGCCGCTGCCTCCTGCCGACTTCTTGTCGCCGTTCTCGGCATCCCCACCGGCCCCGCCCTGCCCGCCGCCGCTTTGTGCCACGATGCCGAAGGCGGCGGCCGTCGCCGCGCTGACCTGCCGGGTGCCTGCGGGCGCGGCGCCGATCATCTGCGAGCCCTGGGGGGCCAAGCAGAATCCCGCCAGCGGGCACGCCGCACGCTGGAGCCTGCCGGTCGCGGTGGCGGCCCGCCTCGTCGAGGGCCGGGTCGACCTCGCGACCTTCGAGGCGCCGGCGAGCGGACCCGTCCTGGCGCTCGCCCGCCGCACCGCCTGGGAGCCGCTCGCGGGCGCCCGGTTTCCGGAGGTCTTCGAGGCCGAGATCGTCGCCGAGACGCGCGACGGCCTCCGGCACGAGATCCGGGTCGACGACGTCTACGGCAATGCCGGACGGCCTGCCGGCGACGATGCGGTCCGGGAGAAATTCCGCCGCAACGCCGCCCGCGGCCTCGCACCGGAGGAGGCCGCGTCCCTGGAGGCCGCCATCGACGCACTCGCCGAGGCCCCGCGCCTCGACGCCCTCACCCTGGCCCTCTCCCCCTCCGCCCGGAGCGACGCATGAGCATGGACCACGACCTCCTCATCCGCGGCGGCGACGCCGTCCTTCCCGGGCGCGGGCGCACGGCATGCGACATCGCCGTCCGTGACGGCCGGATCAGTGCGATCCTCGCGCCCGGCGCGCCCGCCTCGGCCGCAACCACGCTCGACGCGCGCGGCCTCGTCGTCCTGCCCGGTGCCATCGACGTCCATCTCCATCTCGGCCACGGCCGCGATATCGCCCGGCCGCGCGTGCCGGAGGATGCCGCCCGGGAGAGCGCGGCGGCGGTCGCCGGCGGGATCACCTGCTTCATCCCCTACCTGATGACGAGCGATCCCTTCGCGAGCGTGCTGCCGGAGGTGATCGGGGTCACCGAGGCCGGATCACGGATCGATTTCGGCTATCACCCGATCATCTCGACCGAGACGCAGCTCGCGGAGGTCGAGGCCTGCGCCCGGGAGCACGGCGCGCCGACCTTCAAGATCTTCATGAACAACCGGGGCGGGGAGGGCGCCCGCCTCGGCTTGCCGGACATCGACGACGGCTTCCTCCTGCGCCTGTGCGAGGCGGCGGCGCGAGCCGGCGGCATGGTCTGCCCGCATCCCGAGACGATCGAGCTCGCCTGGGTCACCCGCGAGCGCGCCAAGGCGGCGGACCCGGACGGCACCGGGGGGCTCGCGACCTGGAACGCCAGCCGGCCGCCCTTCGTCGAGGCCGATGCGGTGCAGCGGGCGGGTTTCATCGCCCGCACGGCCGGGGCGCCGCTCTACGTCGTGCACACCTCCTCGGGCGAGGCCCTGGCTGCGGGCCTGCGCCAACGCGAGGCGGGCGCGCAGCTCTTCCTCGAGACCTGCCCGCACTACCTGACCCATGACGTCGACTGGGACGGCGGCGAGACCGGCGGGAGCGATACGGCCAAGATCAACCCGCCCTTGCGCGCGGCGGCCGACCGCGAAGCCCTGTGGGCCGGCATCCTGTCGGGCTTCATCGATACGGTGGCGACCGACCACGTCCATCGCGGCCTCGACGCCAGAGCGGGTGGCATCTGGTCCGCCGCGCCGGGCTGCCCCGGCCTCGAGACCCTGCTGCCGGTCCTGCTGACCGAAGGCTATCATGCCCGCGGTCTCGACCTCGCCCGCGTGGTCGATCTCGTCTCGACCCGTCCGGCGCAGATCATGGGGCTTGCCCATCGCAAGGGCGCGATCGCGCCGGGTCTCGACGCCGATTTCGCCCTCGTCGACCTCGACGCCGAGTGGACCCTCACGCGCGCGGACGTTCGCTCGAGCGCCGGCGACTCGATCTACGAGGGGCGGCGGTTCCGGGGGGCGCGTGCTCCACACGGTCGTGCGCGGCCGGATGGCGCTGCGGGATCGTTCGCTCCAGGACGACGCCATCGGCACCGGCCGCTACGTTCCGCGACGGCTTGCCGCCGTTCGTCTCTGAAGGCCCGTCGCGTCCGTGAGATAAGGGCTCTCGCAACGCGAGAGCGGGGTGCGTGAGCCGGCACGAAGAGCGGTCAAGCAGTCCGCTCGATCGTGTGGAGGGTGATGACGCTGGCCTGCCGGAGCGGGAAGACCTCGTGGATGTCGGCGCGCCGTCCATCGCGAACGGGTGGATGGCGGGTGCGATCGAATCAGGCTTGGCGATGCTCGACTACCTGGCGATGCCGCGCCGGGTAATCTTGCCCAAATCCCGCGTGCCCGGCTCACCCGGGGCCGCACGCGGGCCTCTCCGTGTTGCAGCCTGCCGTCGTCAGATCCGCGCGCGAGCCTGCCCCGCAGCCAGATAGGCCCGCCATCCCCCGTGAGCGGAGACGTCCTCGGCGTCGCGCACGCCCTGCGGCTCGCAGAGGAATCCCTTCGGCGTGGTGCCGTCGGACAGCCGCAGAGTGCCGATGCCGAGGGGGGCGGGGATCGCCGCGACGAAGCGCCCGAAGGCCTCGGGCGTGAGAGCCCAGACCTCGGTGGCGATCGCCATACCGGCGCCGTCGGTCACCCGGATCAGGCCGGGACGACGCGGGCCCGCGCCCGGCAGGGCGAAGAGACGGTAATCGGGCGTGGTCGCGACCGCCCGCAGGAGCCGCCCACCGAGCGCGGTCAGCTCGCCGTTGAGGGGCAAGCCGGAGAGATGCGCGCCGACCACGGCCAGCTCGATCTCGTCGTCCGCCGCCCGCGGCGCGTCCGGCTCGGGGGCCTGCGGCGGCGCGACGCCGGTCGAGCCCATCGAGCAACCGCCGGCGCGGTGGAGGGCGTCGCCGAGGGAGATCAGCGCCGCGTCGCGGCCCGCCGGTGCGATCAGGGTGAGACCGGCCGGCCAGCCATCGGCGCGGGGACGGCTCGGGATCGCCAGGGCGCAGAGATCGAGCAGGTTGACGAAGTTGGTGTAGGTGCCGAGCTCGGCGTTGGGGCCGATCGGGTCGGCCTCCAGCGCCGCGACGGTCTGCGGCCGCGGGAAGGTCGGCACGCAGAGCGCATCGATGCCTTGCCAGACCGGCTCGGTGGCGCGGCGCAGTTCCGCCAGCCGGTAGCGGCCCGCGAAGGCGTCGGCGGCCGAGAAGGCGGTCGCACGTTCCGTGATGGCGCGGGTGACCGGGTGCAGCGCCTCGGGGGTCGCGGCGATGACGTCCCGGATCGCCTCCCAGCGCTCGGCCACCCACGGACCGTCGTAGAGGAGCGCGGCGGCGGCGAAGAACGGGGTCAGATCGACCGGCACCAGGGTCGCGCCGAGCGCCGCGAGATCGCCGAGGCCGGCATCGAAGGCGGCCTCCGACATCGCGTCGCCGGCAAATCGCCGGCTCTGCGCATCCGGCACGCCGATGCGCCGCGGCCCCGGCCCCGGCCCCGGCCGCCCGACCGGAACGGCGCGCGAGAACGGGTCGGCGGCGTCGAACCCGGCAAGGGCCGACACGCCCTCGAAGGCGTCCGCCGCGGTCAGCGCGAAGATCGACACGCAATCGAGGGTGCGGCAGGCCGGCACCACGCCGCGCGTGGAGAGCGCCCCGAGCGTGGGCTTGAGCCCGACGATGTTGTTGAGCCCCGCCGGCACCCGGCCGGAGCCGGCGGTGTCGGTGCCGAGCGCCAGCGGCACCAACCCCGCCGCCACCGCCACCGCGGAGCCCGAGGACGATCCGCCGGGCACGAGCGCCGGGTCGAGGGTGTTGCGCGGCACGCCGTAGGGCGAGCGCATGCCGACGAGGCCGGTGGCGAACTGGTCGAGATTGGTCTTGCCGATGATCAGCGCCCCGGCCTGCCGGAGCCGCGTCACCACCCCGGCGTCCTGCGCCGCGGGCCGCGCGTAATCCGGGCAGGCGCAGGTCGTGGGGAGGCCCGCGACGTCGATGTTGTCCTTGACGGCGACCGGGATGCCGTGGAGCGGGCCCGCCGGCAGGTCCCGGGCCTCTGCCGCCACCTCGGCCTCCGGCCGCAGGGTGAGGAAGACCGCCGGATCGGCGAGCGCCGCGATGCGCCGGTAGACCTCGCGCACGGCCTCTATCGGCGTGAGGGCTCCCGAGGCGTAGGCCTCGCGGTACTGGGCGACGGTGAGGGGAAACTCGCTCACGCCGACACCTCGTCGATCAGGCTCACATGCGCCGCGACCACGCGCCAGCCCTCGGGGAGGCGGGCCCAGGACTGCATCTGGCGCCCGACCTTGCCGGGATGCGCCTCGCGCCAGAACAGCGTCGAGGCGGTGGCGAAGTCGCGCCCGAAGGTGGTGATGACGGTCTCGTCGATGCGCCGCTCGACCCCGACCGGCGAGCGCGCCCGCCGAAACGCCCGGATCGCGTCCATGCCGTAGAGGTTCTCTCCGATGCCGTACCGGATCGTGCGGGGATCGTCCCAGAACAGAGCCTCGAGGGTCGGCACGTCGTTGGTAACGAGAGCGGTTTCGTACGCCGCGAAGGCCGCCTCGACCTCGGCTTTGACGTCGGGGATGTCGATATCCATGGAGTTTCCTCACGCAGTTTTCGAGTGGGCCGATCATGGCCTGGACGAGAAGTCGCGGGATCCCCTCTCCAGGCGATGCCGGGCTTGCCAGAGATCCTTGCCCGGTATCGCTGCAAGGTGCGGGAGAGGGGTAGGGGCGATCGAAGATCGCGCGAGGGTGCTACGGTTCTGAGTCTGGCACGAAGCGTCGAGCTATCAGCACGACGTTGAGTGCTCGAATAAGGACGGTGTCACCCTCACCCCCGACCCCTCTCCCACACGGGAGAGGGGGGACGTGCTCGACTTCGAGAGGTCGGAGTTGTTCGAGGGGTCGGTGCTGTTGCGAGGCACGCGGCCTCACCCCGCCACCGGCGCCGCCGCCACCCCCGCCGCCTCGATCGCCCCGGCGACCCGCAAGGCCAGGTCCTCCCGCCACGGTGCCGCGATCACCTGCACGGCGAGGGGCAATCCGCCTCCGACCCGCACCGGCACCGCGACGACCGGCAGGCCGATGAACGAGATCGGCTGGGTGAACACGCCGATATTCGGCCGCGCGGGGACGGTGACGCCGTCGAGCTCCATCGTCGCCTGGCCGATCCGGAGCGCCCGGCACGGCGTGCAGGGGGCGAGGATCACGTCGACGTCGTCGAAGAGCGCCAGCACCCGCTCCCGGTACCAGCTGCGGAAGCGCTGGGCCCGGTGGACCCAGGCGGCGGGGATCGTCGTGCCGGCGATCAGCCGGTCGCGCACCGCCGGGTCGTAGTCGCCCGGCCGCTCCCGCAGGCGGTCGAGATGCAGACCGGCGGCTTCCGCCGCCGTGATGATGAAGGCGGCGGCCCGAGCGCGCGCCGCTTCCGGGATCTCGACGGTGCGGGAGGCGCCCGAAGCCTCGGCGGCGAGCCTCACCGCCGTGAAGCAATCCGCCTCGCCGCCGCGGGCGAAGTATCCGCCGGCGACCGCGATCCGCAAGGACGTGGCGCCCTGCGCGAGCGCATCCGCAATGGGCTCGATCGCGCGCGGCGCCTGCCAGGGATCGTCGGGATCGGTGCCCTGCATCGCGTCGTAGGACAGCGCCAGGTCGGCGACCGAGCGCGCGAGCGGTCCCAGATGATCGAAGCTGCCGACGAACGGAAAGGAGCCCGCCCGCGACAGCCGGCCGAAGGTGGGCTTGAGCCCGAAGGTGCCGCAGAAGGCCGAGGGCACCCGGATCGACCCGTTGGTGTCCGAACCGAGCGCGAGAGGCACCATGCCGGCCGCCACCGCTCCGCCGGACCCGCCCGACGACCCGCCGGTCATCCGCGTGCGGTCGTGCGGGTTGCGCGAGGGGCCGTCATGGGCGTTCTCGCCGGTGAAGTCGTAGGCGTATTCCCCCATGTTGAGGGCGCCGACCAGCACCGCGCCGGCCGCCTCGAGCCGCCGGACCAGGGCGCCGTCGCGGGTGGCCGGCGCCCGCTCGCGGTTGATCCTGGAGCCGGCGCGGGTCGGCAGGCCGGCGACGTCGAACAGGTTCTTGACCGCGAAGGGCACGCCGGCGAGCGGCCCCACGCTCCGGCCGGCGGCCCGCTCGGCGTCGATCGCCGCGGCCCG
>NZ_JTHF01000110.1 GCF_001043895.1 Methylobacterium indicum | reverse complement strand
CCCACAAGGGGGAGGGGAAGTGGCTCACGACCGCTTGCGCTGCTCGTCGTTGTGGCGGAGCATCTCGATGATCGGCTGGTAGTCCTTCAGCGTCACCGGGGTGAGGCCCTGGTCCTTGCCGTCCGAGAGCTTGTCGAAGGCGGCCTTGTCCTTGGTCGGGAACTCGATGAAGGCCTGGCGGATCTTCTGCTTGAGGTCGTCCGGCAGGCTCGCGAGGACCGCGAAGGGCCCCTCGGGCAGGAACTCGGACTTGAAGATGACGCGGAAGTCCGACTGCTTCATCGGCGTCCCGTCGGCGTTCTTCACCATGCCCTTGGCCAGCATCCGGGTCAGGTTGCTGTCGGTGTCGGAGTTCCAGAAGTTGGCGGCGGCGTCCGCGGTGCCCTGGGCGAGCGCCAGCACGGCGTTCTCGTGGCTGCCGGCATAGAAGGTCTTGCCGAAGAACTTGTCGACGTCGTGACCGGCCTTGTGCAGGAAGAACCGCGGGGCCTGGTTGCCGGAGGTCGAGTTGGGGTCGACGAGGGCGAGGCTCTTGCCCTTCAGGTCCTCGATCGACTTGTACGGGCTGTCCGCCTTGACATAGATCACCGAGTAATAGCCCGAGACGCCGGTCTCGTGCTTCTGATTGACCACCGGCTCGGCCTTCACCCCGGTGATGACGGCGCGGGCGAAGGAGGCCGGGCCGTAGAAGGCGATCTGGATGTTGCCGGCGCGCTGGCCCTCGATCACCGCCGCGTAATCATTCGCGACGCGCAGCTTCACCGGAACGCCGAGTTCCTTGGTGAGGTAGGCGGTGAGGGGGGTGTAGCGGTCGACGGTGCCCGACGCGTTCTCGGCCGGGATCACGCCGAGCGTCAGCTCGGGGTACTTCGCCTTCCAGTCCTGCGAGAAGGCGGGGCCGGCGGCGAGCATCAGGGCGGCGGCGCCCACGAGGGTGCGACGGGTCAGCATCGTTCAAGTCCTTCTCGGAATAGGTAAAAGTCTTAAGCGCTCAGCGCCTCGGCGTGGCGGACGGGAGCCCGCACCGGCACCGGCGGGGTCTCGGGCTCGCCCCGGTCCATCACCTCGCCGGCCTCGAGGCCGTAGAGGGTGCGGGCGACGTCCTCGGTGAGGTCGAAGCCGCGGCCGTCGAACACCACCCGGCCGGCCGAGAGGCCGATCAGCCGGTCGCAATAGGCCCGGGCGAGGTCGAGGGAGTGCAGGTTGCACAACACGGTGATGCCGTAGCGCTTGTTGGCGTCGGCGAGCGCGTCCATCACCAGCCGGGTGTTGCGCGGATCGAGGGAGGCGACCGGCTCGTCGGCCAGGATGATCTCCGGCTCCTGCACCAGGGCGCGGGCAATGGCGACCCGCTGCTGCTGGCCGCCCGAGAGCTGGTCGGCCCGGTTGGCGGCGAACGCCCCCATGTCGAAATTCTCGAGGGCGGCGAGCGCCAGCGCCCGGTCCTGCTCGCTCCACAGCTTCAGCAGCGAGCGGTGGGCCGGCACCTGGTTGAGCCGGCCCATCAGCACGTTCGTCATCACGTCGAGCCGGCCGACGAGGTTGAACTGCTGGAAGATCATCGCGCAGCGGGCGCGCCAGGCGCGAAGGGCGCCGCCGCGCAAGGCCGTCACGTCGGTGCCGTCGTAGAGGATGCGCCCGCCGGTCGGGTCGGCGAGGCGGTTGAGCATCCGCAGCAGGGTCGACTTGCCGGCGCCCGAGCGCCCGATCACGCCGACGAAGCTGCCGCGCTCGATGGACAGGCTGACGCCGTCCACGGCCCGGCGGGCACCGTATTGACGCGTGAGATTCTCGACAACCAGCATCCGCTCGCCCGACTTCACTGTTCGGCGAACGTAAACGCCCGTTAAGCGACAGCCGGATGACAGTGTGTCAGTGCTTAGCCGGCATACTTATCAAGGAAGGCCTCGATCGGAAGCTGGCGGAAGTCGGGGAGAGCGGCGCGCAACCGGTCGTGGTCCCAGTCCCACCAGGCGAGTTGCATCAGGCGCTCGGCGGTCGCCTCGTCGAAGCGGCGGCGCACCGGGCGGGCCGGGTTGCCGACCACGATGGTGTAGGGCGCGACGTCCCTTGTGACGATGGCGCCCGCGCCGACTACCGCCCCGGTGCCGATGCTGCGCCCCGGCAGCACCACGGCGCCGTGGCCGATCCAGACGTCGTGCCCGATGGTGACGGGCAAGGCCCGGCGCCGGTCGAAGAAGGCCGGCTCGTTCGCTTCCTCCGGCCAGTACGAGGCGGCTCGGTAGGTGAAGTGGCTCTGCGAGGCCCGCTCCATCGGGTGGTTGCCCGGATTGATCCGCACCATCGCGGCGATCGAGCAGAACTTGCCGATCGTGGTGTAGATCACCTCGCCGTCGTTGCCGATGTAGGAATAGTCGTCGAGCACCGTCTCCGTGAGCCGGGTGCGCGGGCCGACTTCCGTGTAGCGGCCGAGCCGGCTTTCCCGGATTGTGGCGGTCGGATCGATGACGGGCTCCAGCCCGAGTTGTCCGGCCATCGCGTCAGCCTCCGAGCGGGATGCGTTGCAGCACCCGGAACGGGGCGGCACCGTCCTGGCGCAGCACCGACAGGGCGTCGAGGGTGAGGGAGGCGCCTGCGCCGTAGGCGGCCGCCAGGCGCTCGCGCCAACGCGCGCGAGCCTCCTCCGGCAGGGCGTCGGTCAGGGTCATGTGGAAGCGGAATTCCTCGAAGACGTGCGGATAGCCCCAGGCCGCGAGCAGCGCCCGGCCGCGGGGGCTCAGGCGCTCGGGCCTGCGGCGCGCCGTTTCGGCCTCGCTGAGGGGCGCGCGGAACGGCTCGAAGGCGGCGACGCATTCGGCGGCGAACAGGCCGAGTTCCGGCGGCGGGGCCACCGGGATCAGGGCCGTGAAGGCGCCGAGCGTCGCGACGTGCAGGGGACCGACCGGGACCGGCGGATGGTCCGCCGCCAAGGCCTCCGCCGCGGCGAGCAGGTCGGCCTCGGCCGCGCCGGGGGCGAGCCGCATCGGCGCCTTCAGGGTGGCGTGGAAGCCGTAGCGACGGGGCGAGGTTGTCACGCCCGCGAGATCGGCCATCCCGTCCGGGCGGGGGATCTCGGCGCCGGTATGGTTGTCGATGCCGAGCACGGCGTTGCCGAACCGGGCGAGGTCCGAGCCGGGCTTCGGCGTGAAGTAGAGGGCGTAGCGCGTCGTGCCGGTCACGCTTGTCTCCTTGCGCCGCCCGATTCAGCACGCGGGCGTGACTGAACCGTGACGGCAAGGCTCAAGGGTGACGAGCACGAACCCTCCCCTGCGGGGGAGGGCCATCCTGCGCTTACGCCGGCGCCATCTCCCGCACCGGCCGCCTCCAGCGGGCCGGCCCGTCGCGGTGGACCGAGGTGCCGGCGGCGTCCACCGCGACGGTGACCGGCATGTCCTCGACCACGAATTCGTGGATCGCCTCCATGCCGAGATCGGCGAAGGCGAGCACCCGGGCCGACTTGATCGCCTTGGAGACGAGGTAGGCCGCGCCCCCCACCGCGATCAGGTAGGCCGCGCCGTGACGGGCGATGGTCTCGACGGCGGCCGGGCCCCGCTCGGCCTTGCCGACCATGACGAGGAGGCCGGTCCGCGACAGGATCGGCTCCAGGAACTTGTCCATGCGGGTCGCCGTGGTGGGACCGGCGGGACCCACCGCCTCGTCGCCGACGGCATCGACGGGCCCGACATAGTAGATCGCCCGGTCGCGCAGATCGACCGGCAGGGGCTCGCCGGCCTCCAGCATCCGGGTCAGGCGCAGGTGCGCCGCGTCGCGCCCGGTGAGCAGGTGGCCCGACAGCAGAAGCGTCTCGCCGGCCCGCCAGGTCGCCACCTCCTCGCGGGTCAGCCGGTCGAGATCGACCCGCCGCCCGGCGGCGGTCGCGACGCTGACATCCTGCGGCCAGAGATCGAGGGAGGGCGGGGTGAAGACGGCGGGACCGCTGCCGTCGAGGGTGAAATGGGCGTGCCGGTCGGCGGCGCATTGCGGGATCAGGCCGACGGGCAGCGAGGCGGCGTGGACCGGGAAGGTCTTGAGCTTCACATCCAGCACCGTGGTCAGGCCGCCGAGCCCCTGCGCGCCGATGCCCAGCGCGTTGACCCGCTCGAAGATCTCGAGCCGCAGCTCTTCTTCCTTCGACGAGGGGCCGCGGGCGCGGATCTGCGGCAGGTCGATCGGATCGAGGAGCGAGAGCTTGGCGAGCGTCATCGCCTTCTCGGGCGAACCGCCGACGCCGATGCCGAGCATGCCGGGCGGGCACCAGCCGGCCCCCAGGGTCTCGACGGTGCGCACCACCCAGTCGGCGACGGAATCGCTCGGGTTGAGGGCGGCGAACTTCGCCTTGTTCTCCGAGCCGCCGCCCTTCGCCGCGACATGGACCTCGACCGTGTCGCCGGCCACCATCTCGACATGGAGCATGGCCGGCGCGTTGTCGCCGGTGTTGCGGCGCCCGAAGAGCGGCTCGGCGACGACGGAGGCGCGCAGCGGGTTGCGCTCCTCGCGCCAGGCCCGGCGCACGCCCTCGTCGACGATCTCCTGCAGCGAGCGGTTCGACACGATCCGCGCCCCGAGCCCGACCTTCATGAACACTTGCGCGGTGCCGGTATCCTGGCAGATCGGCCGGCGGCCGAAGGCGGCCATGCGCGAATTGACCAGGATCTGCGCCATCGCGTCCCGCGCCGCCGGGCTCTCCTCGCGCCGCCAGGCCTCGGCGAGGTTCTGGATGTAGTCGGCCGGGTGGTAGTACGAGATGAATTGCAGGGCGTCGGCGATGGAGGCGACCAGGTCGTCTTCGCGGATGGTGGCCATGGTGGTCCTCCCGGGTGGTTTTATTGAGGATCCCGCGACTTTATCAGGCGCGGGATCCCCTCTCCCGTGTGGGAGAGGGGTAGGGGCGATCGAAGATCGCGCGAGGGTGCTACGGTTCCGTGTGAAGCACTCAGCGTAGAGCTGCCCACACAACAGTCACAGCTTTATACCGAAGCCGAGCCACCCTCACCCCCGGCCCCTCTCCCAAACGGGCTAGCGGATTCACACTTCTCCTCTGAATGCTAACCCATTGAAGGTAAGCGCGCTTCCCCTCCCCCTTGTGGGG
>NZ_JTHF01000011.1 GCF_001043895.1 Methylobacterium indicum | reverse complement strand
CTCGCGGTCGAACACGTCGAGCCGGTCGGCGTCGATCTTGATCGGCTCCTTGCCGCCGCCGCTGCCGAAGGCGCCGAAGCCGGAGCCGGCCTCCTTCTTCTTAGACGCGGGCGCGGCCGGGGTCTCGGCCCGTGGCACGGACGGGAGGGCGAGAGCGGCGACAGTGAGGCAGCCGAGCGCCGCGAGGGCCGGGAGACGGGGCACGGGCTCAATCGTCCTTGATCTGGGCCTCGGTGGTCCGCAGCGGCGGATCCTGCTCCGAGGTCTCGGAAGGGGCGTGGTTGGAGAAGACCGCCTTGACGTTGCCGACGAACGAGATGGTCTTGCCGCTCTCGGTCACCTCGAGGCCGTCGGCCCGGATCGAGCCGGTCGGCATCGTGACGGTGACGGCCTCGCGCGAGGACATCGCGCCGGCCTTGAAGTCGACATGGGCCGAGGTGAGGCGCGCCTCCTGGCCCTTGTCGGTCCAGAGGCGGATGTGCTGGCTCAGCTCCAGCGCCTCCTTCTGGGTGTCGAAGATGCCGGCCGTCGCCTCGATATGGGCGAGCCCCCCCGATTCGTCGGTGGTGAGGCGCCCGAGCATGTTCTGCAACTCGATCACGAAGGGCTTGCGCACGTCCTGGAGCGCGGCCTTCGCGGTGACGACGTAGGGGCGGTTGTCCTTCGAGCGGTAGCCGGAGAGGCGCGGGCTCTCCATCGTCACCTTCGAGCCCGAGACGCCGATCGCGCCGAGGCTGACCGAGACGCCGAGATCGGCGAAGGGGTTGAGCCAGGTGCCGACCACGATGGCGAGCCCGGCCGCACCGGCGCCGAGGGGGATCGCGCGGCGCAGCCAGCGCACCTGGGCGCTGTGCCGGCGGGCACGGAGATGGGCGCGCAGGCGCCGGGGATCGAGGGCCGGGCCGGCCGGGGACGGGACCGCTTCGAGCAAGGTTGTGGCCACCTGCATCATGCCGAGGCCCGGGCGGGGTGCGCGGGACACGCCCCACCCCTGTCCCGGCCCGGTGTCGAAGTTATGGCCGGCAGGTTAACAGAACGGCCAGGCTTCTGTCTCGGCCCAGAGTCTCACGACGCTCCCGCCGGGTCGCCGCCCCACCGGATGCCGACGGCGATCGGGAGCGTCGTGAGAGGCCTTCAGCTATGGGCGAAGATGTCCGTCTCGTCCCATTCGAGCAGGTCGAGGCGGGCACGGGTCGGCAGGAAGTCGAAGCAGGCCTGCGCCATGGCGGTCCGGTCCTCGCGGGCCAGCATCGCGTCGAGGCGCGTGCGCAGGGCGTGCAGGTGGAGCACGTCGGAGGCCGCGTAGTCGATCTGCGCCTGGGTCAGGGTGTCGGCGCCCCAATCCGAGGATTGCTGCTGCTTCGACAGGTCGACGCCGAGGAGCTCGCGCACCAGATCCTTCAGACCGTGCCGGTCGGTATAGGTGCGGGCGAGCCGCGAACCGATCTTGGTGCAGTAGACCGGCCCCGGCATCACGCCGAGGCGATGGTAGAGCACCGCGAGGTCGAAGCGGGCGTAGTGGAAGATCTTGGTGACCGCCGGGTCGGCCATGACCCGCTTGAGCACCACCGGCTCGGGGCCGGCCTTGGGGATCTGCACCAGGTCGGCCTCGCCGTCGCCGCGGGAGATCTGCACCACGCAGAGCCGGTCGCGATGGGGCTGGAGGCCGAGGGTCTCGGTGTCGACCGCGATGGCCGGGCCCGGCACGTAATCGTCGGGCAGGTCGCCGCGGTGCAGGCGATGGGGCATGGGAGGCGCGTCCGGGGCAACGTCGAGAGGGGTTGCCCCGGCGCCTAGCACCGCTCCCCCGGGCCGGCAAGGACGGGCCCGAGGATGCGCCAGGGATGCGCCGGGAATCCGGGCGGTCAGGACTTCTGGCGGGCGATCACCTTGTCCTTGATGTCCTCGTAGACGTTCGACGGGACGATCTTTTTCGACAGGAGCTCGTCCTTGCCGCGATAGGGCCGGCCCTTGACGATCGCCTCGGAGCGCGCCGCGCCGATGCCCTTGAGGGTCTCGAGCTCCTGCTTGCTCGCGCTGTTGAGGTCGATGAGGGCGGGCTTGCCGGCCTGCGCCGGTTGCGCGGCAGGCGCCGCCTTCGGGACCTCGGGCGCCTTGGGGGCGACCGGCGCTGCGGGGGCCGTCGTGGCGGGCGCGGGCCGCGTCGTCGGGGTCGAGGGTGCCGGGGTCTGGGCGAGAGCGGGGCCCGCGGCCAGCAGGGCGGTCAGCGCCAGGGCGCGGGTCAGGCGGGGAAAGCGCGTCATCGGGAAGAGCTCCGATCGTGCCGCCCTGAGGGGCCCGGGCCTGGGCTGTCCGGAGCGGCTGGACCCATCATGCGACCTTCGCCGTTGAACGGCAGCTTAATGGGTGTATGAGGGCTCGAGCGGATTTCTGGGATCGGTCCCCTAGCCAGGACCGCGCGTCTCCTCTATAGACCCCGCTCCGATCAGGATCGCGACGCGCGCGGCGGCTCCGCCCGGGAGCAGCTTCGCGCCTGTTTTGTTGCACGGGATACAAGTTCCAATGGCCGTTCCGAAGCGAAAGACCTCCCCGTCGCGGCGCGGCATGCGCCGTTCCGCCGACGCCCTCAAGGCCCCGACCTACGTCGAGGACAAGGATTCCGGCGAGCTGCGCCGCCCCCACCACATCGACCTGAAGACCGGCATGTACCGGGGTCGCCAGGTCCTGAAGGTCAAGTCCGACGCGTGATGCGGTGTGGCGGCGCTCATGCGCCGCCGATGACCGGCACGGGATGACGGCGCCCCTCGCGGGCGCCGTTCTCGTTTGGGGGCCGTCTCAGGCCGGGCGGCGCCCGGCCCGCCACAGCCACAGGGCGGAGAGCGCGAGGAGACAGGCCGCGACCGCGCCGGTCATGCCCAGCCCGTCCCGGCCGCCGGCGCCGAGGGCGCGCACCACCAGCGGACCGGCGATCTGCCCGGCCGCGAAGGCCGCGGTCATCCGGGCGAGCAGCGGCGTCGGGTCGTCGGGCCGCGCCTCGCGTGCCAGCTGCAGCCCCGCCATGGTGGCGATCATGAAGGTGCCGCCGACGAGGAGCGCCGAGACGACGACCGCCCAGAGGGCGTGGACGGCGACCGGCAGGGCGGTGCCGAGCGCCATGACGCCCTGCGCCGCCGCCCAGAGGCGCCGGCGGGGCACCGCCGCGAGGGAGCGCGCCGCGACCGCCACCGACAGCATCGCCGCGAGGCCGAAGAGCGGCCAGGCGAGGCCGAAGATCAGCGGATCGGGCGCGAGATCGCGCGCCATCGCCGGCAGGAACGTCGCCGGCACGATGTAGCCGAACCCGAACAGGGCGTAGCACAGGATCAGCGCGCCCTGGCCGCCGGCCGCGCCCCGCGTGGCGGCCGCCGCCTCGCGCTCCGCGGCGCCGGCCGGGACCCCGCCGGCGCGCCGGGCGAGGAACCCGGCGAGCAGCGCGCCGGCGAGGGCGAGCGTCCCGAGCTCCAGCCACAGCCGGGCCGCCGGCTGGCGCCCGCCGAGCCAGGCCAGCGCCCCGGCGAGCGCGATGCCGAACCCCACTCCCGTGTAGATCCAGGCGCCGCGACGCGGCGCCCCGCGCCGCGCGAGTTCGGCGAGGCACCAGCCGCTGGCGCAGACGAGCGCCCAGGCGCTGAACACGCCTGCCGCCGCGCGCAGGGCCGTGCCGAGGAGAGCCGGCGCGGGCGCTCCCGCGAGCGCCATCGCGAGGGTGGTCAGCGCCACGCCGGCGAGACTCGCGGCCAGCCCGCGACCCGGATTCCCGGAGAACCACCCCGCGGTGAGCGCTCCGGCGAGATAGCCGAGATAGTTCGCCGCCGCCCATTCGGCGCCGGCCTCCGCGGTCAGCGTGCCGTCGCGCAGCATCAGCGGCAACAGCGGCGTGAAGGCGAAGCGGCCGATGCCCATCGCGACCGCGAGGGCGAGGACGCCGCTCGCGACGATCGGCCAGGTCGCGGAGCGCGGGGCGGGATGGGTGAGGGACGGATGGAGGGTGCGCATCACGGCATCAGACACCCCGCACTCTTTCTTGGAAATTGAATTTTCGTGATATATCATTCTTTCTATGAGAATGATGGACCTCGACGACCTGCACATCTTCCGCAGCGTGGTGCGGGAGGGCGGGGTGACGCGGGCGGCCAACCTGCTCAACCGGGTGCCGTCCAACGTGACCACCCGCATCAAGCAGTTCGAGGAGCGGCTGGGCGTCGCCCTGTTTCGCCGCGAGGGCCGCTCGCTCGCCCTCACCGAGGCCGGTCGCACCCTGCTCGGCCATGCCGAGGCGCTGCTGCAGCTGGCGGATCTGGCCGAGCGCGAGATGCGGGGCGGCGGCGTGCGCGGCGTGCTGCGGCTCGGCTCGATCGAGAGCGCCGCCGGGGCCCGGCTTCCGCCGATCCTCTCGGCGTTCCACGCGCGCCATCCCGACGTGACGATCGAGCTGCAGACCGGGACCACCCGGGCGATGCTGCGCCAGCTCGAGCGCCACGAGGTCGAGGCCGCCTTCGTGTCCGAGCCGTTCGAGCACGGCCCGCTGTCGTCGGTGCCGGCCTTCGACGAGGAGCTGGTGCTGATCACCGCGAGCGGCGCGGGTGCGGAGCCGGAGCGGGCCCGGACCGTGGTGGCGTTCCCGCACGGCTGCTCCTATCGCCAGCGCCTGTTCGCGTGGCTCGCCGAGGCGGGCCGGTCGCCGGACCGGATCCTGGAGATGAGTTCGTACCACGCCATCGTGGCCTGCGTGGCCGCCGGGACGGGGGCCGCGATCGTGCCGGCGGCGGTGCTCGACCATGCCGTGCTCGCCACCGCGGTCGCGCGCCACCCCCTGCCGGACGGCCTGCGGTTCAGCCGCACCCACCTCGTCTGGTCGGGTCAGGCCAGCCCGGCCCTGCGCTCGCTGATGGCGCTGCTGGAGCGGGAGGAGAGCGAGTGGCCAGCGTCGTCCGTCGACGACGACGGTGCACGACAGGAGGGCGACTTGCCGACGACGCCCGGGACAGGGCGGGCGTGAGGTCCGAAAGAGCCGGATGCCGGCTCAGCGATCGCCGCCCGCCGCGTAGCAGGCCGAGGCCACCTGCGAGCGGTGCCGCCGCGAGGGCCGCAACCCCCCGTCCGGCCCGTCGATGAGCTGAACCAGGAAGGTGGCGAGGGGACGGGCCGGCACCGCCGGGACGGGCGCGGAGGTCTCGATCGGGACGAGGGCCCGCCCGGGCGAATCCGGATCCGGGACGATCGTGTCGGGCTGGGACATGGCGCGGGCTCCGCGGGCTAACGCGCTGTCAACGTCGCAAGCGCCCTGCCGTGTTCCACCCTCCCCCGCATTCTCGCGTTACTTCTTGGCGAGGGCTTCGAGCCGGCTCTGCATCTCGGCCATCTGGCGCTTGATGTCGTCGAGCTCGCCCTTGGGCGAGGCGGCCGCCGGGGCCGGCGCCTCGGCCGGCTTGTCGCCGGCGGGCTGCTGGCCGCCCGGGCCGAACGGCGTGAACATCCGCATGGCGTCGCTGAAGAAGCTCATGTTGGCCCGCACCTGCTCCTCCATGGCGTGCTGGAAGGCGGTGGGCCCGAAGGTCTGGGACATCTTCTCGCGCAGGCCGTCCTGCTCGCGGGTGAGGTGGTCCATCGAGTATTCGAGGAAGCTCGGCACCATCGCCCGCATGCTGTCGCCGTAGAAGCGGATCAGCTGGCGCAGGAAGGCCACCGGCAGGAGGTTCTCGGCCCCGGCCTTGTTCTCCTGCTCGAAGATGATCTGGGTGAGCACCGAGCGGGTGATGTCCTCACCCGACTTGGCATCGAAGACCACGAAGTCCTCGCCGGCCTGCACCATCGCGGCGAGGTCCTCGAGGGTGACGTAGGTCGAGGTGCCCGTGTGATAGAGACGCCGGTTGGCGTACTTCTTGATGACGGTGGGTGTCGACTTGCCGCTCTCCGCCATCGGTACGTTGTCTCCCTCTTGGCGAACCCGGCGGGAACTGGACGGCGCCGGGCGAGCCGAATTTTCACCGTGTCTCATGGTTCGACCTTAAAGCCTTCGTGTGCCGGCGAAAACAGCAATCTGCGCGCCGTCCACGCAAACTGGCCGCGCTGCCAGCGCGATAACGGTCGGCGCACGCCTTGACTTCCCGGAGGGCAAAGCTTTCATCCAACCCCAAAGCGCGCGGGGTGCGCGGCCGCCGGGTCATCGCGCCGGCGGCGGCCCGCGACGCTGGGAGAGGGTCAGGAGAGGCGCATGGCTGAGAAGGCAGATATCGTCATCGTGGGGGCCGCCCGCACCCCGGTCGGCTCGTTCAACGGGGCCTTCGCCACCGTGCCGGCCCACAAGCTCGGCGCGGTCGCCATCAAGGCGGCGCTCGAGCGCGCCAAGGTCTCCCCCGAGGAGGTCGACGAGGTGATCTTCGGCCAGGTGCTGGCCGCGGGCGAGGGCCAGAACCCGGCCCGCCAGGCCGCCATGGCCGCCGGCATCCCGCAGGAGAAGACCGCCTGGGGCCTCAACCAGCTCTGCGGCTCGGGCCTGCGCACCGTCGCGGTCGGCATGCAGCAGATCGCCAACGGCGACGCCGACATCATCGTGGCCGGCGGCCAGGAATCGATGTCGATGGCCCCGCACGCCCAGTACCTGCGCGGCGGCCAGAAGATGGGCGACCTGAAGCTCGTCGACACGATGCTGAAGGACGGCCTGATGGACGCCTTCAACGGCTACCACATGGGCAACACCGCCGAGAACATCGCCCAGCAGTGGCAGCTGACCCGCGAGGAGCAGGACGCCTTCGCGGCCCGCTCGCAGAACAAGGCCGAGGCCGCCAAGAAGGACGGCCGCTTCAAGGACGAGATCGCCCCCGTCACCGTGCCCGGCCGCAAGGGCGACGTGGTGGTCGACACCGACGAGTACATCCGCGAGGGTGCGACCCCCGAGGGCATGGCCAAGCTCAAGCCCGCCTTCTCGAAGGACGGCACCGTCACCGCCGGCAACGCGTCGGGCATCAACGACGGCGCCGCCGCCCTGGTGCTGATGTCGGCGGCCGAGGCCGAGAAGCGCGGCCTCAAGCCGCTCGCCCGCATCGCCTCCTGGGCCACCGCCGGCGTCGACCCGAAGATCATGGGCACCGGCCCGATCCCGGCCTCGCGCAAGGCGCTGGAGAAGGCCGGCTGGAAGGCCTCCGACCTAGACCTGATCGAGGCCAACGAGGCGTTCGCCGCCCAGGCGCTGGCGGTCAACAAGGACCTGGGCTTCGACGACGCGAAGGTCAACGTGAACGGCGGCGCCATCGCCATCGGCCACCCGATCGGGGCGTCCGGCGCCCGCGTCCTCGTGACCCTGCTGCACGAGATGCAGCGCCGCGACGCCAAGAAGGGCCTCGCCACGCTCTGCATCGGCGGCGGCATGGGCGTCGCCATGTGCCTCGAGCGCTGATACGGGCTCGATCGCTCAAGTCGCGCTGAAATATTAGCGGCGCGACGAAGGGCGGCCGGGAGCCCGGCCGCCCTGTTACAGTTAGTACTTAAAGAAGCGGGACAGCACCCGCCTTCGTTGTGGATCGGCCGCTTTCCGTAAAGTACCACGGAACCGCGCCGAGGGACGGATCGCTCGAACGCTCATCAAGGAGAGGGCACATGGCAGAACGCGTCGCACTGGTCACCGGGGGCACGCGCGGCATCGGCGCTGCGATCTCGAAAGGCCTGAAGGAGGCCGGATACAAGGTCGCGGCCAATTACGGTGGCAACGACGAGGCCGCGCAGGCCTTCAAGAGCGAGACCGGCATCCCGGTCTTCAAGTTCGACGTCGGCGACGCCGCGGCCTGCGAGGCCGGCATCCGCGCGGCGGAAGCCGAGCTCGGCCCGATCGACATCCTGGTCAACAATGCCGGCATCACCCGCGACGGCATGTTCCACAAGATGACCTTCGAGCAGTGGCAGGCGGTGATCCGCACCAACCTCGACTCGATGTTCACCTGCACCCGTCCGCTGATCGACGGCATGCGCTCGCGCGGCTTCGGCCGGATCATCCTGATCTCGTCCATCAACGGCCAGAAGGGCCAGATGGGCCAGACCAACTACTCCGCCGCCAAGGCCGGCGTGATCGGCTTCGCCAAGGCCCTGGCGCAGGAGAACGCCAACAAGGGCATCACCGTCAACGTGATCGCGCCCGGCTACATCGCCACCGAGATGGTCAAGGCGATCCCCGAGGAGGTGCTGAAGGCCAAGATCCTGCCGCACATCCCGGTCGGCCGCCTCGGCGAGGCCGACGAGATCGCCCGCGCGGTCGAGTTCCTGGCCGGCGAGCAGGCGGGCTTCATCACCGGCTCGACGCTGACCATCAACGGCGGCCAGTACATCGCGTGATAGATCGGGGCGTCCCGGACGGGGCGCCCCTCCTTGTTCGGCGCGGCGGTTCTCGCATCCTCCGCGTCATTCCGGGGCCGCGTCAGCGGAGCCCGGAATCCAGAAACGCAAGACGCTCGGAATAGAGCGCGACGCGTTCCGCCTCATCCTGCATCACCAGCGGTTCTGGATCCCGGGCTCTCGCCTTCGGCGAGCCCCGGGACGACCCTGTGAAGCGGAAATGCCGCTGCTGAAATGTCGACGTTTACTGCGTCAGCGGGCAGCCGCTGGCCTTCGCCGACAGGAACGCCTTGTCGCCCGGAATCGTCGCCAGCAGCTTGTAGTAGTCCCACGGCGCCTTCGACTCGGCCGGCGACTTGACCTGGAACAGGTACATGTCGTGGACCATGCGGCCATTGGCCTGCACCGTGCCGCCGCGGCCGAAGAAATCGTCGACCTTCAATTCGCGCATCTTGGCCGCCACCGCGTCGGTGTCGTCGGTGCCCGCGGCCTTCACGGCCTTCAGGTAGTGCAGGACCGAGGAGTAGGTGCCGGCCTGGATCATGTTCGGCATCTTGCCGGTCTTGGCCATGAACCGCTTGGCGAAGCCCCGGGCCTGGTCGTCGAGGTCCCAGTAATAGCCCTCGGTCAGCACGATGCCCTGCGCCGCCTTGAGGCCGAGGCCGTGGACCTCGGAGAGCGTGAACAGCAGCGCCGCGAGGCGCTGTCCGCCCTGGACGATGCCGAATTCCGCCGCCTGCTTGATCGCGTTCGAGGTGTCGAGGCCGGCATTGGCGAGCCCGATGATCTTGGCGCCCGAGCCCTGCGCCTGGAGCAGGAACGAGGAGAAGTCCTGGGCGCTCAAGGGATGGCGCACGGCGCCCACCACCTTGCCGCCCTTCTGGGTGACGTATTGCGTCACGTCGGCCTGGAGCGCGGTGCCGAAGGCGTAGTCGGCGGTGAGGAAGAACCAGGTGTCGCCGCCGGTCTCGACCAGCGAGCCGCCGGTGCCGACCGCGAGCGCGTGGGTGTCGTAGGCCCAGTGGAAGCCGTAGGGCGTGCACTGCTTGCCGGTGAGATCGGACGTGGCGGCGCCGTCCACGATGGTGATCTTGCGCTTCTCCTTCGACAGGCCCTGCACGGCAAGCGCCACCGAGGAGGTGGTCAGCTCCATGATCGCGTCCACCTTGTCGGTGTCGTACCATTGCCGGGCGATGTTCGAGGCGATGTCGGGCTTGTTCTGGTGGTCGGCGTCGACGATCTGCACCGGCACGTCGAGGACCTTGCCCCCGAAATCCTCGACCGCCATCCTCGCCGCCTCGACCGAGCCGCGGCCGCCGAAATCGGCGTAGACGCCGGACTGGTCGTTGAGGATGCCGATCTTCACCACGCCGTCGGAGGCGCCCTTGGGCGCGGCGGTCTGGGCCTGGGCCGCAACGGCGAAAGCCAGTCCGGCGGCGAGGGCGGTGGTGCGGGCGAGCGCCCGGCTCAAGCGTGTCATGGTGTTCCTCCCCGGGCCGCGGTTGTTTCCCCGCCGGCCGTCATCCTGCTGATCGCAGCACGGCAGCTAGGGCGGTGCCGGGGCGGGAATCAAGCGGCGTCGGCCGTCCCCTCCCCCCGTCTTTCGCCGCACGGCCACGCTCGTGCCGGGCGACGACTGCCTTTTGGGTGCACGGCTCCCTATATGGGCCTATAAGGCGCCCGCGGCGCGCGCCACTACCGCTACGATCGATCGCAGGTTCACGATGCTGGGTTCCCTTGCCAAGAAGATCTTCGGGTCGTCCAACGACCGCCGGGTGAAGGGATACCGACCCCGCGTCCAGGCCATCAACGCCCTCGAGCCCGAGCTGGCCGCCCTGTCCGACGAGGCCCTGCGCGCCCGCACCGATGCGCTCAAGGCCGAGCTCGCCGCCGGCAAGACCCTCGACGACATCCTGGTCCCGGCCTTCGCCACCGTGCGCGAGGCGGCCAAGCGCGTGCTCGGCCAGCGCCACTTCGACGTGCAGATGATCGGCGGCATGGTGCTGCACGAGAGCGGCATCGCCGAGATGAAGACCGGCGAGGGCAAGACCCTGGTGGCGACGCTCGCCACCTACCTCAACGCCCTGTCGGGCAAGGGCGTGCACGTCGTCACGGTCAACGACTACCTCGCCCGCCGCGACGCGGAATGGATGGGCCGGGTCTACCGCTTCCTGGGCCTCACCACCGGCATCATCGTGCACGGGCTCGACGACGCCGAGCGCAAGGCGGCCTATGCCTGCGACATCACCTACGGCACCAACAACGAGTACGGCTTCGATTACCTTCGCGACAACATGAAGTACGAGCTGGGCCAGATGGTCCAGCGCGGCCACAACTTCGCGATCGTCGACGAGGTCGATTCGATCCTGATCGACGAGGCGCGCACCCCGCTGATCATCTCCGGTCCGATCGACGACCGCTCCGACCTCTACACCATGATCGACGCGGTGATGCCGCGCCTGGTGCGCGAGGATTACGACCTCGACGAGAAGCAGCGCACCGTCTCGCTGACCGAGGCCGGCAACGAGCACATCGAGGAATTGCTGCGCGAGGCCGGCATCCTCAAGGAGGGCGACCTCTACGACGCCCACAACGTGACGCTGGTCCACCACGTCAACCAGGCGCTTCGCGCCCACACCCTGTTCACCCGCGACAAGGACTACATCGTCCGCAACGACGAGGTGGTGATCATCGACGAGTTCACGGGCCGCATGATGCCCGGCCGGCGCTACTCGGAAGGGCTGCACCAGGCGCTCGAGGCCAAGGAGCGGGTCGAGATCCAGCCCGAGAATCAGACGCTGGCCTCGATCACCTTCCAGAACTATTTCCGCCTCTACAAGCACCTCGCCGGCATGACCGGCACCGCCTCGACCGAGGCGGACGAGTTCCACGAGATCTACAACCTCGAAGTGGTCGAGATCCCGACCAACAAGGAGGTCGAGCGCGTCGACGAGGACGACGAGGTCTATCGCACCGTCGACGAAAAATACGCCGCGATCATCAAGGAGATCGACAAGGCGCATGCCCGGCTGCAGCCGGTGCTGGTCGGCACCGGCTCGATCGAGCGCTCCGAGCACATCGCCGGCCTCCTGGTGAAGCACGGCTACACCCCGCTCGACTACAGCGACCCGTCGGCGCTGGAGGACGTCTATGCGGCGGCCCGCGAGGGCCGGGTGACCAAGCGCTTCGCGGTGCTGAATGCCCGCTTCCACGAGCAGGAAGCCTACATCGTCGCCGAGGCGGGCGTGCCCGGCGCGATCACGATCGCCACCAACATGGCCGGCCGCGGCACCGACATCAAGCTCGGCGGCAACCTCGACATGCGGATCGAGCAGGAGCTCGCCAACGTCCCCGAGGGGCCGGAGCGCGACGCCCGCATCGCGACCCTGAAGGCCGAGATCGACCAGAACCGCGCCAAGGTCCTGGCCTCCGGCGAGCCCGCCGACCCGGCGGCCGGCCGCAAGGTCGCGCTGCCCGGCGGCCTCTACATCGTCGGCACCGAGCGCAACGAGAGCCGGCGCATCGACAACCAGCTGCGCGGCCGCTCCGGCCGCCAGGGCGATCCCGGCCGCTCGAAGTTCTACCTCTCGCTTCAGGACGACCTGATGCGGATCTTCGGCTCCGACCGCATGGACGGCATGCTCCAGCGCCTCGGGCTCGAGGAGGGCGAGGCGATCATCCATCCCTGGATCAACAAGGCGATCGCCAAGGCGCAGCAGAAGGTCGAAGCCCGCAACTTCGACATGCGCAAGAACGTGCTCAAGTACGACAACGTCATGAACGACCAGCGCAAGGTCGTGTTCGAACAGCGCCGCGAGTTCATGGCGCAGGACAGCGTGCGCGAGACCGTCGACGAGATGCGCCAGGGCGTGATCGACGACGTGGTGGCGCGCCACGTCCCGGAGGACGCCTATCCGGAGCAGTGGGACATCGCGTCCCTGCGCGAGAGCATCACCCGCGACCTCAACCTCGACGTGCCGGTCGAGGACTGGGCCAAGGAAGAGGGCATCGCCGACGAGGAGATCCGCGAGCGCCTGCGCAAGGCCGCCGACGAGGCCTATGCCGAGCGCACCGCCCGCAACACCCCGGAGGTGATGGCCTACGTGGAGAAGCAGGTGCTTCTCCAGAGCCTCGACCACCTCTGGCGCGAGCACCTCGTCACCCTCGACCACCTGCGCCAGGTGATCGGCTGGCGCGGCATCGCCCAGCGCGATCCGCTCAACGAGTACAAGTCGGAAGCGTTCGACCTGTTCAACAGCCTCGTCGGCTCCTTGCGCGAGCAGGTCACCGGCCAGCTGATGCGGGTCGAGATCATGTACCAGGAGCCGGAGCAGCCGAGCCTGCCGCCGATGTTCGCCCAGCACCTCGACCCCGTCACCGGCGAGAACGAGTTCGCCTTCGCGGAGGGCGCGGCGGGCGGCGGCGGCGGTGCCTACGAGTTCGCCGGCCAGGCCCTCGCCGCGGATGCGCCGGTGCTGGAGCGCAACCCCGACGATTCCACCACCTGGGGCCGCGTCGGCCGCAACGAGCCCTGCCCCTGCGGCTCGGGCAAGAAGTACAAGCACTGCCACGGCCGCTTCGCCGCGGACGAGTGAACGGGCCCCGAGGCTTCTCTCCCAAGCCTCTCTCCGCCATGCGCCTGCCCCCTCCCCTCCGTAGGCGGGGTTGTCCGGGAAACGGGGAGGCGCGGGACATCTCCTCTCCCCGCGGGCGGGGAGAGGCCTGAGCTCCGAAGGGGCTCAGGGAGCCGCGAACCGCAGGTTCGCCGCGAGGGTGAGGGGGTATTTCCGAAGGAGGCTCTTCCGGACACCCCCCCTCACCCTCGCTCCGGCTTTCTCCTGCGCTCACTTCACCCCCGACGAGGGGGGTGAAGTCCTCTCCCCGCCCGCGGGGAGAGGATATTTCCCGCGCCTGTTCCTGACCCCAGACAGACCTGCTCGGCGGGGAAGAGGTCGCGTCCCTCACATCGCCCGTATCGTCCGGTCCACGGCCGCCTGCACGCCGCCGAAGCGGCCGGACAGGCGCTCGCTCACGCACATCTGCACGGTGGTGCCGTAATACAGCATCCCGTAGCTCTTCTGCTTGCGGCAATCGTAGACCGGCTCGGCGAGGAGCGCGCCGGCGATGACGGCCGGTACCGCCAGGATCTTCGCGGCGGTCCCGAGCCCCCGGAGCCAGCCGCCCCCGGTCCGTCGATCCGACACGAGGACGATCTCGATGGTACGCACCTCGCGCGTGTCGGGACGGTCGGCGAAGCCGTCCAGCCCGTGCGCCGGACGTCGAGAATCCGGCTCGAAACGCTGAGAGAACCGGTCGGGCACGATGGCGGGCGCCGACGCCCTGATCATCCCGCTACGCTGCGCGAAGATCGTCCGACGGAGTTCGGCGTTCGTCGTGGCCATGGCGGCACCTCATCCCGATGTGAGGCATCCTGTGCCTCGGTCTCCGGGATCTGTGCGTGCGGCATGCCAACGGTAACCGATCAGAAACCATATCGGATCGGCACATTCCGCAGCGTCAAGACCGAACAGTGGTGGCGCCGCCGGCCCGCTCGTTCCGTGGTTGTATCAGGATGGGTCAGGTGCGGGACCGCCACGCCTCTCCCCGGCGAGGGGCTTCTCGTAGCGCCAGGCGGTGGTGCCGTCCTCGTAATAGTCCGGCACGGTCTCGAAGCGGCGGTAGCCGCTCCGCTCGTAGAGGCGGATGCCGGCGCCGTTATCCTCGCGGACCTCGAGCCGCAGCCGGTCGCAATCCTGCGCCAGGGCCTCGGCTTCGGCCGCCGCGAGGAGGACCCGGCCGAGGCCCGTGCCGGCGCGGCTCGGGGCCACCGCGATCGAGGACAGCCGGGCGCGCCGGCTGCCCCGGCGCCGCTCGATCGTGGCGGCGCCGACCAGGACCGCGCCATCGAGGGCGACCAGAAGCGAGATCGACGGCGAGCCGATGGCGTGGCGGATCGCCCGGCGCTCCGCCCGGTCGGTGGCGAAGGCCGCGACCTCGAGCGCCATCAGGGCGTCGAGGTCTTCCCGGATCGCCGGCCGGATGGTGACGGCCGATGCGTGAGCGGGGCGAGCGCTCACGCGGCCTTCCACGGATAGGTCCAGGTCTCGGTCAGCGTCTGGCCGCGGGCGCGCAGGAAGGCGCGCAATTCCGTCGATTGCCCGGCCCCGTCGAGCCGCACGTCGATCGCCGCGCGAAACCCCTTCACGTGCAGGTTCGGCACCAGGGAGACTGCGATGATCTTGCCCGCCGTCGTCGAGGGCACGATCTCGACCGCCTTCGGATCGGTGAGCCAGTAGGCGAGGTCGCCGCCCGAGAAGTCGACGAGGAAGCGCCGGGTGCGCGGCTCGCTGGCATCCGCCGTGCCGCCGCTGGCGGTCGTGCGCGCGACGTAGGTGTTCACGACCCGTCCGCCGGGATGCAGGTCGTCGGTCTCGGCGAGCGACCGAATCTTGTAGGACAGCTCCACCGCCTCGCCGGGCTTGTAGGGCTGCTTGGGCTGCCAGGAGGCCACGATGTTGTCGTGGGTCTCGTTCTCGGTCGGCAATTCGACGAGGCGCACCGTGCCCTCGCCCCACTCGCCCTGCGGCTCGACCCAGTAACCCGGGCGGCGGTGGTAATAGGCTTCGAGGTCCTGGTAGTCCTCGAACACCCGGTCGCGCTGCATCAGCCCGAACCCCTTCGGGTTGCGGTCCTCGAAGGCCGAGATCCAGCGCTCCTTGGGGTTGCGCAGGGGCCGCCAGATCCACTCGCCGCCGCCCGACTGCATCAGGAGCCCGTCGGAATCGTGCAGCTCGGGGCGGTAATCGTCCGAGTGGTGGCGGTCGTTCTCGCCGATGAAGAACATCGAGGTGAGCGGCGCGATGCCGACCGTCGCCAGTTCCCGGCGTGGGATCAGCGTGCAGCGCACGTCGACGACCGTCTCGTCGCCCGGATAGACCAGGAACTGGAACGCTCCGGTGCAGGACGGCCCGTCGAGGAGGGCGTAGATCACCGCCCGGTCGGCGCCCTTCGGCGGCATCTCGATCCAGAACTCGCGGAAGACCGGGAATTCCTCCGGCCCGCCGACGCTCTCGACGTTGACGGCGAGCCCCCGGGCCGAGAGGCCGTAGAGCTGGTCGCGGCCGAGGAAGCGGTAGTAGCTGGCGCCCAGGAACGAGATCAGCTCGTCGAGCACCCCCGGCTTGTTGAGGGGATAGTGCAGCCGGAAGCCGGCGAAGCCGAGATTGACCGGCAGCGGCTTGTCGATGGTGGTGCGGCCGTAATCGAACAGGGCGGGCTGGTAGGGCACCGGCGTCGGCACCCCGTCCCGCACCACGTTCACGACCACCGGGCGGGTGTAAAGGAAGCCGAGGTGGAAGAGCTGGAGCCGGAACGGCCCGTCCTGGTCTCCCAGCAAGGCCTTGTCGGGCCGGAAGCGGATGTCGCGCCAGGCGTCGTAGTCGAGGGAGGCGAGCGGCGCCGGCAGCGGCGCGACATTGGCCTCGAAGGGCGCGCCGGCGAGGGCCCGCGCCCGGCGCACCACCTCGTCGAAGCGGAAGCGCGGCGGGCCGGAGGGCGCCGGGGCCGGCTCCGGCGGCGGCAGGGCGCTCGGGCCGGGCTGGGTCGGCCCGACCTGGGCGGAGGCCGCCCGGCTGAGGGCGGCGGAGGAGAGCAGGCCGGCGAGGAGCGCGCGGCGCGAGGGCGAGATCGTCATGGTGTCCCGGAGGATAGGGCGCGCGTCCTGAACGCGAGCCGCTTTCTGTCGCCGGGTTGAATGGCGCGTCCGGCGCCGCTTGAGAAGGCCCCACGGCATGACGGTGTCGTCATGGAAGGGACGCCGCAGCGTCCCGCGCTGTATCCCCCAGGCCACGCCGGGGAAATCCGGCGAAAATCCGGATCCCGGGGCTTGCGGCCGAGGGGCACGATCCGTATCTACCGCCTTGCCCAATTTCGCACGTGCCTGTGGCCGCGTGCCGGTTGGTGGGCATCCGGACAAGAGGCCGGACAGCCGCCAGGGGTCTTAAAGGATCGATGGCCGGGAAGGGTGGATCCCTCCGGCCGGCATCCAGGTGGCGACACCGGACCCCGACAACAACCGGCAGCCGGAGGCAAAACCGGCGAACCCCGCTCTCCACGGGGGACGCAGCTTAAAGCAACGACGAACGGGCTTTTTTGGTCTCGTCGGCCCTCCAAAGGCCGACACCGAAGAGGCTTGTTTCTCCTTGCCCCGAGTGCGGATCGGGTTTCCCCGTTCCAAGCAAAGGCAGCTTCCGGGTGCTCTGCGCCCGCGTCGTACGGCGTGTCTCCACAGCACGTCCGCGCCGCGCCGCATCGCCCCCTGACGCCGGACGGCCGACGCGCGCCGTCTTGATCTCGACTTCGGGTTCCCGCGGGAGCCCTCTCGAACCTTTGGTGGGGCTGATCATGACCGATCGCATCCGCGATTTCCTGCGCGTGCGCCGCGAGCTCGGCCGGGACGAGGGTCCCGTGATGGTACTCGACCTCGACGTCGTGCGCGACAACTACACCGCCTTCGCCCGCGCCCTGCCGGACACCCGGGTGTTCTACGCCGTCAAGGCGAACCCGGCTCCCGAGGTGCTGCGCGCGCTCGCCGAGATGGGCTCCTGCTTCGACACCGCCTCGGTGGTCGAGATCCAGATGGCGCTGGCCGCCGGTGCCACCGCCGACCGCGTGTCGTTCGGCAACACCATCAAGAAGGAGCGCTGCATCGCCCGCGCGCTTCAGCTCGGCGTGCGGCTCTTCGCCGTCGACTGCCAGGCCGAGGTCGACAAGATCGCCCGCGCCGCCGATGCGGTCAAGGTCGCCCGCGAGGAGGTGCAGGTGTTCTGCCGCATCCTGTGCGACGGCGCCGGGGCCGAGTGGCCGCTCTCGCGCAAGTTCGGCTGCGTGCCCGAGATGGCGGTGGACGTGCTCGAGCACGGCTATCGCGCGGGTCTGAACGCCTACGGCGTGTCGTTCCATGTCGGCTCGCAGCAGGGCAACACGGAAGCCTGGGACGGGGCGCTCGCCTCGGCCGCGATGATTTTTCGCGAGTGCGCGCATCGCGGAATCCATCTCTCGATGGTGAACCTCGGCGGCGGCTTCCCGACCCAATACCTCAAGGCGGTACCGGGCGTGGAATCCTACGGCGACGCGATCTTCCGGGCGCTGACCAAGCACTTCGGCAACCAGCTGCCCGAGACGATCATCGAGCCGGGTCGCGGCATGGTCGGCAATGCCGGCATGATCGAGGCCGAGGTGGTGCTGGTCTCGCAGAAGTCGGACGCCGCCGACGAGGTGCGGTGGGTCTATCTCGACATCGGCAAGTTCGGCGGCCTCGCCGAGACGATGGACGAGTCGATCCGCTATCGCATCGTCACCGAGCACGACGAGGACCGCACGGTCCCCTGCGTGCTCGCCGGCCCGACCTGCGACTCGGCCGACGTGCTCTACGAGAAGACCCCGTACCCGCTGCCGGTCTCGCTCGCCATCGGCGACAAGGTGCTGATCGAGGGCGCGGGCGCCTACACCACCACCTACGCGGCGGTGGCGTTCAACGGCTTCCCGCCGCTCCAGTCCTACGTGATCTGAGCCGGGACTCTGATCGGGGCCGGCGCCGAAAACGGGGCTGACCCTACGGAACGAAGCGCCGGGCTCGCCGTTACCGGGAGCCCGGCGCTTCGACGCCTCTCTTCACCACCCATCCGCAAGTCCCGGACGGCCCGCCGATGCGGCGGGTGCGAGGGCTGTCCTTTGCCCGTCTTCTGTCAGTCTCGGGAGGGTACGGCCATGATCCAGATCCGCGACGAGCGCGCCGCCGATGTCGCCGCCCGCGAGCACCTGCTCGACGCGTGCTTCGGCGAGGCCCGCTTCACCAAGACCTGCGAGCGCCTGCGCGAGGGCCGCCTGCCGTCGGACGGCCTCGCCCTGGTGGTCGAGATGCAGGATCGCCTGGTCGCCACCGTGCGGCTGTGGGACGTCGATGCGGGCGGCACGCCCGCCCTGATGCTCGGGCCGATCGCCGTCGATCCGGCGCTCCACGGCCTCGGCATCGGCAACAGGCTGATGCGCGCGGCGCTTGCCCGCGCCGCCGCCTTCGGCCACCGCGCCGTGATCCTGGTGGGCGACGCGCCCTATTACGCCCGGTTCGGCTTCACCCGCGAGCGGGTCGGGGGCCTGCGGCTGCCCGGCCCCTACGCGCCGGAGCGCTTCCTCGCCCTCGACCTCGTGCCGGGGACGCTGGACGGCGCCGACGGCATGGTGCGGGCGACCGGGCGCCTCGACCCGTCCGCCAGCCTGGCGGGCGCCGAAGGCTACCGCGCCGCGGCGTGACGCCGGGGAGCCGGGGCTGGGGCTGTCCCCTCCCCGGCCATCCGCCTCGGAGCGGTACGGGGTCGAACCGGCGCGACGGCGGTGGGACAAGGCAGACGGCATCGATCGCCGTCGTCTTCGGGGCCGGCGGACGAATTCCGTCCGGCCTCGTCCCGGGTCATACGTCATCCGCCGGAGGTCGGTACGTCCCTCGCGGATCGGGGATTCGCTCCATCGGGGCGCGACGCAGCGGTCGGCGCGATGCGACGCCTGAAATAAGTTCTGCATCTGCTCTTTTGTCGCAGCGGCCCCGTGCCCACACTCATTCCGTGTATTTTTGCTGCCTACAACCCAAAACTCGATCCCTTCCCCGGCGGGACCTAGGCGCCGGGCTAGACCGCAAGGGATATTGAAATAAAAACAGTCCGTTTTGCTACACTTGCTCAACAAGAATATCTCAGCGACATCGATCGCGGTTAAATTCAGAAACATTGTAACAATAGGTTTTGTTAATACCAGGGTGTTCGGCTGCCGGCATCCCGACCCTGATCGAGGGCGCGCGCGGCGCATCGATCGGCCATCCACGCGCCCGCCCCGTCCATGACTTTCTCGATCAAGTCCACCCTCGCCGGGTTGTTCGCCGGCGTGGCCGTCATCGCCGGCGCGCAGGGCGCGCTGTCGATCTCCGAGTTGGGGACCATCCGCCGGAGCGTCGTGGAAGTCTCGACGAACTGGCTGCCCTCGGTCATCGCGATCAACGAGATGCGCGCTCAGATCGACCAGGTGCGCATCAAGCAGTATCGCCTCGTCGCGGCGGCACACGATCCGCGACTGCTGGCCGAGCATCTGCGCCAGTACGAGCAGAGCCTGGATCACGTCGCCCAGGCGCGCACCCGTTACGAACCGCTGATCTCTTCCGCGGATGAACAAGTTGTGTACGATGAATTCGTGGCCGGCTGGAACAGGTACAAGGCGGCGAGCGATGCCATCAGGGGCCTGGTCGCCTCCGACAAGACCGACGAAGCCCTCGTCGCCCTGATCGGCAAGGACAACCTGGCGCTCTACGATGCGATGAGCGCGGCCCTGGACCGCGACGTGAAGCTGAACGACAGCGGCGCGCAGAGGGACGCGAACGAGAGCGTGGTGGCCGCCCGCGACGCCACGATCGCGGCCTGGATCGCGATCATCCTGTCGCTGGCCGTCAGCCTCGGTGCCACGCTGTACGGGATGCGGCGCATCTCGGTGCCGCTCGGGCGCATCACCCGCATGATGGGCAGCTTGGCGACCGGAGACACGACGGTCGACGTTCCGTTCAAGGCCCGCCGGGACGAGATCGGCGCCATGGCCGCCGCCGTGCAGGTGTTCAAGGACAATCTGATCCGGACGCGGCAGCTCGAGGAGGAGACGGCGCTCGCCCGCGCCTCCGCCGAGGCGCAGCGGAAGGCCGGCATGCGCCAGATGGCGGATGCCTTCGAGCAGGCCGTCGGCGGCATCGTCGGCATGGTCTCCGCCTCGGCGACGGAGTTGCAGGCGACCGCCCAGACCATGACGGCGACCGCGACCCAGACCGCCGCCCAATCCACCGCCGTGGCGGCCGCCGCCGAGGAGGCGTCCTGCAACGTCGGCACGGTGGCGGCGGCGGCCGAAGAGCTCGGCGCCTCGGTGGCCGAGATCGGCCGCCAGGTCGACGGCTCGGCCCGGCTCGCCCGGGCCGCGGTCGCGGAAGCCGGGCAGACCGCCGATCAGGTCCGGGCGCTGACCGAGGCGACGACCCGCATCGGCAGCGTCGTCGGGCTGATCTCGTCCATCGCCGGCCAGACCAACCTGCTGGCGCTCAACGCCACCATCGAGGCGGCCCGGGCCGGCATGGCGGGCCGCGGCTTCGCGGTGGTGGCGGCGGAGGTCAAGGAACTGGCCGGCCAGACGGCACGAGCCACCGAGGAGATCACGACCCAGATCGCGGCGATCCAGGCCTCGACCGGTCAGGCGGCGGGGGCGATCGGCGGGATCACCGCGCGGATCGAGGAGATCTCCGGCGTCGCGACCTCGATCGCCGCGGCCGTGGAGGAGCAGGGGGCGGCGACCCAGGAGATCGTCCGCAACGTCGGTCAAGCCGCCGCCGGCACCGGCGAGGTGACGGGCAACATCGCGGGCGTGGCGGGTGCCGCCGAGGAGACGGGCGCGGCGGCGAGCCAGGTCCTCACCTCGGCCTCCGCGCTGTCGCGCCAGTCCGAGCA
>NZ_JTHF01000109.1 GCF_001043895.1 Methylobacterium indicum | reverse complement strand
GTCCAGGACCGCGGAGGTCAAGCCGGCGGTCGCGCCGCCGGCCGCCCGGCCGCCCGCCGCCCGGGCCGAGGCCGGACCCGATTCGTCCGCTCCGCCGCCCCTGGACCCGGCCGCCTCCACCCTCCCGGTCCAGGGCCGGATCGTCCGGGGATGGCCCGGCCTGCGGATCGCCTTCCCGTTCGCGAGCCGGCCGCCCGCCGCCCTGTTCGAGCGCGGCGGGATCGCCACGCTGGTATTCGAGACGACCACGCCGGTCGGCCTGCCCGCCCTCGCGGCGGGGGCACCGGCGAGCGTCGACGAGGCGCCGCGGGTGGACGGAGCCTTCACGGTGATGCGGCTTCGCCTCGAATCCGGCACGCTCGCCCAGCTCGCTCCGGGGGAGGGGCAGGGCTGGGACCTGGTGCTCGGCGACGGGTCCGCGCCGAGCGGCGACCTGCTTGCCCCCCAGCGCAGCGCCGATTCGTCGGGCAAGCCCGGGGTATCGGTGCCGCTCGCCCGGCCCGGCGGCGCGCTCTGGCTCGAGCGCGACGGCGAGCGCATCGCCGTGGTGACCGCCCGGGGCCCCCGCATCGCCGGTGTCCCGAAGCGCGGCCGCTTCGTCGAGTTCGAGGTGCTGCCGAGCCGCCAGGGCGTCGCGGTGCTGGCGGCGGCCGACGACCTCGCGGTGCGGCCCGGCCTCGCCGAGGTGACGATCACCCGGCCGGGCGGCCTGTCGGTCTCCCCGGCGGTGGTCGAGGCGCCGGAGGCCGGCCCGAAGGCCGCCTCCACCCTGATGGTGCAGCCCGCCCGCTGGGACGAGGACCAGCGCGGCGACGTGCGCACGCGCATCCGCGCGGCGGAAGCCGCCGCGGCCTCCGCCGAGCGGCCGGCCCGCTCGGCCGCCCGGGTCGAGCTCGCCCGGGTGCTCCTCGCCAACGGATTCTCGGCCGAGGCGTCCGGCGTGCTGAACTACGCGACCCGCGAGGACCCGGCCCTGGCCTCGCAGCCGCCGGTGCGGCTGCTCTCGGCGATCGCGGCCCTGCGGATGGGCCAGGATGCCCGGGCGGCCGGTTTCCTCAACCCCGACGGCCGGCAGGCGATCGACCCCGAGATGCGCCTATGGCGCGGCTACCTCGACGCCCGCGCCCGGCGCAGCGCCCCGGCGCTCGCCGCCTTCAAGGCCGCGCTCCCGGTGATCGAGGCCTACCCGGACGACCTGCAGCTGCCGCTCTATCTCGCGGGGGCGGAAGCCGCCCTCGAGGTCAAGGATCCGGCCTTCGCCCAGCGGGCGCTCACCGCCGCGACGCCGCTGGCCGAGGCGCCGCTGCCCCGCGACCGGCTCGCCTTCCTCAAGGCCCGCTTCGCCGAGGCGATCGGCCAGGAGGGCGAGGCCCGCCGCGCCTACCAGCAGCTCTCCGAGACCGGCGTGCCGCAGGTCGCCGCCGAGGCGACCCTGCGGCTGGTCGATCTCGGACGGGCCACCGGCACGATGACGCCCGAGGCGGCGATCGACCGGCTCGAACGCCTGACCCTCATCTGGCACGGCGACACCGAGGCCGAGGCCCTGGCCCGGCTCGGCCGGCTCTATGCCGGCGCCGGCCGCTGGCGCGACGCCTTCGCGACCGCCCGCAAGGCCAACCGCCTCTATCCCGATCACCCGGCGACCCGCGGCCTGCACGACGACACGGTGGCGTTGTTCTCCGCCCTGTTCCTGTCGGACAAGGGCGCCAGCCTCGGCCGGATCGAGGCCCTGGCCCTGTTCTACGACTTCAAGGAGTTCACGCCGGTCGGCCGCCAGGGCGACGAGATCGTGCGGCGGCTGGCCGACCGGCTGGTCGCCCTCGACCTCCTCGACGCGGCCGGCGACCTCCTGCAGCACCAGGTCGACAACCGCCTCACCGGTGCGGCGCGGGCGAGCGTGGCGGCCCGGCTCGCGACCGTGCGGCTGATGGAGGGCGAGCCGCTCAAGGCCCTCAAGGTGATCCAGAACACCCGCCTGCCGGAACTGCCGGCGCCGATCCGCGACGCGCGCCTGCTCCTCGAGGCCCGGGCCCTCTCCGACCTGTCGCGCACCGACCTCGCCCTCGAACTCCTCGACGGCAACGCCACCCCGGAGGCGGCGCATCTGCGCGGCGACATCCTGTGGGGCGCGCGGCGCTGGCGCGAGGCCGGGGAGGCGCACGAGACGCTGCTCGGCACCCGCTGGCGCGATCCCGGCCCGCTCTCCGACGCCGAGCGCAACGACGTGATGCGGGCGGCGATCAGCTACGCGCTCGCCGAGGATACCCTGAGCCTCGACCGCCTGCGCACCAAGTACACGCCGAAGATGGCCGACAGCCCGGATGCCCGCACCTTCGGCCTCGTCGCGGCGCCCAACGCCTCCGCCACCGCGGCCTTCCGCAGCCTCGTGCGCCAGGCGACCAGCGCCGAGACCCTGACCGAGTTCCTGCGCGCCTACCGCGCCCGCTACCCCGAGAGCGCCGCGCCCGAGCGGCCGAAGCCGGGTCCCGACGGCGCTCCGGCGGGGACGGGGCCGGAAGCCCGCGGCGCCGGCGGCCCGGCGCCGGGCTGAGGGCCCGGGCCAGGCCTTTACCCTGCGGCGTCGGGCCGGCCCGCCAACCGTGAGCCCGCGCTTGCGCGCTCGCGCTAAGCAGATCTCGCCGAAGTGGTTACCGGCTCGGCGCCGAAAATCTGCGGCAAAACAAGAACCTAAGCGGGCGAAGCGTTGGCCTGCCAACACAAGTCTGCTTAGAGGACGCGGTGCAAGGCCGCGATGCAGCGGTCGATGTCGCCCTCGTCGGCCCAGACATGCGGGCTGAGGCGCAAGCCCCCGGATCGCTCGCTCGCGTAGACGCCGTGTTCGCGCAGGCGATCGAGCAGGCCGGAGGACAGGCCGCCCGGAGCGCGGAGCCCGAGGACACCCGGTACCCGCAGGTGCCGCGGTGCTGCGGCAAGCCCGAGCCCGGCGACGCCGTCCTCCAATCGATCGGTGAGGTGCCGCAGCCGGGCCGCCACCGCCGATGCCTCGAAGGACAGGACCAGCTCCAATCCGGTCGCCGCCATCGGCAGCAGGACCGGGTCGTTCAGTTCGCCGCGGTCGTAGCGCCGGGCGCCGGACGCGGGCGGGCGGTTGCCGTTGTTCTCCTCGATCGGTGCCCCGTCCTGCCGGTGCGGCGCGGCATACAGGAAGGCGAGTGCGTAGGGACCGAGGGTCCATTTGTAGGTCGGGAAGGCCAGGAAGTCGGGGCGCCAGCGCCGTACATCCACCGGCACGGCGCCGGCCGCCTGGGTCGCGTCGATCACCAGGGCGGCTCCCGCGGCATGGACGGCCGGTGCGAGCCGGTCGAGGTCGATCAGCCCACCATCGGTCCAATGCGACGGGGTCAGGGTCGCGATCGCCAGGGGCGGTGCCCCGGGGCGCTCGATCGCGGCCAGCAAAGCGGTCGTCCAGTCGTCGTCCCCCGGGCGGGGAACCTCCTCGACGATCAGGCCGCGGGCGGCGGCAAGCCGGTCGAAGGCGTAGCGCAGCGACGGAAACTCGTCGGCGACCCGCAGCACGCGCCCGCCCGGCGCGACGGTCAGGTTCGCGGCGGCCGTCGCCATCGCGTGGCTGACCGACCCGACGATCGCCATGTCGTCCGTGGCCGCGCCGATGAGCCGGGCGGCGGCCGCCCGCGCTCGCTCGGCCTGGACCGCCTCGCGCGGGTGAGTCCAGGGCCGGCTCTTCACCAGCAGACCCGTTTCCCCGGCCTCGCGGACCACCAAGGGCAGCGGCGACCACGCCGCCGCATCGAGGTAGCTGACGTCGTCGGGGATTTCGAACAGGTGCCTCTGGCAGGGCAAGGCGGTGATCGCGGTCATGCTGGGGCGCCTGCGGCCGCTCACCCGGACACGCAGGCGGGCTTGCGCGCGGGTTCGCCGAACGGCATTGTGAGGATCGGGGCTCGGGTCGAGACGTCTCTACCACGACCTGGCCCGCAGCAGGACGAATGGCGCCGGCCGGTCCGGCACGGTCGGCTCCCGAACGGGTTCAACCGATCCCTCGCACCGTCGCGGCTTGGATCAGACCTCGCCCTCGCCCGCCGGGGCGGCGCGGCGCCGCGGCTCCTCGCCGGTGGTGCTGGTGCCGGGATCGAGGGCGTCGGGTTTGCGCGCGGCGTCGTGGTCGGCCGGCGTCACCCCTGCCTTGGCGGCGGCCCTGTCCTCGTCGCGACGGGTCAGGTGCGGGCGGGCGGTGAGCAGATCTTCGTTTCTGTCGGGCATTGATGATCCTCCGGTCGGCGGTGTCCAACGCGGAGCAAGTCGAACAAGTTCGATCGCGTGCAGCGAAACGAACGCCGCAACGATAGGATCAACGAAGACCGGATGAGGCCGAAAAGGCTACGTTCTCGTCCGCTGCGGGGACGGCATCAACACCCTCGAAGGGTGTTGGTGCCCAGGAGAGGACTCGAACCTCCACGGCTTGCACCACTGGTACCTGAAACCAGCGCGTCTACCAATTCCGCCACCTGGGCCCTAGAGCGTCGCCTTGGCGGCGCCCCGGTGCCAGTCGTGTAGAGCCTGGCGGCGGTGGCGTCAACGGGCTTGAGCGGCCTTCGGGAGGGGAGGGGGCGTTCCAACGCCTCGGCGGGCCGATGTCGGATTTCCATCGGGATGCCGGGCGTGCCCGTCCGAGCCATGGACAATCCGGCCGGCCGGCCGGATCGCGGCGGCAGCAGCCCGTCGTTGATCGGTGCAGCATCCGATATAACTCTGCGTCATGACAACCGAATCGCACGAAGCGCCCGGCGAGGCGGAGGATGTGATCGAGATCACCGCCGTGATCACATCCGACGACTGGACGGAGGCATCCATGCGCAACGACCGCGGCCACCTCGCGTCGCGGCGGAGGGTGGCACTCTTCGGTGACCTCGCCCTCCTCCCCATCGGCCTGTTGTTCATCGCGCTGGTCTTCTGGAAGACCGGCGGGAGGCGAGCGGCCCTTGAAGACATCGTCCTTCTCGACGCGCCGGCCGGCATGCACGAGACAATCCTGCTGTGGTTCGTCGTCTGCACGTTGTTCGTCGCCGGGTCCTACGCCGTCCACGATCGGTCGGTGCGGTGGCGCCTACGCCGCTGGGCCGCCCGACGGCATGGGACCGAGCCGATCTCGGTGCATTGCCGGCTCACCGCGCGGGGAATGACCGCGACCGACAGGTACGGCACCCTGTTCCGGTCCTGGGCGAGCGTGGTGGACCTCGAGGAGACCGAGCGGCATTTCTTCCTGACCGACGCGGATTGCGGTGGCGCCATCGTACCCAAGCGCGACATGTCCGATGCCGAACAAGCTCGCATCCGCGCGTTCGTGCGCGAAAGGCTGCTCCGCGTCGGAGACGATCCCGAGCCCCTCACGGCCGTGCTGCCACAGGAGGCGACGCGTGAGGCTGGCGTGCATCTGCACTACGAGCGCACGGTGGAAGACCAAATCGCGGGTGACCTACTTCTCTGGGCGATGACCTCGGGACGACGGCGCCGTGCGCTGACCGCGCTGGGATCCGCGCTCGTCGTGGCGCTGGGCATGTCCTCTTTCGACGCAGCCCGGTTCTGCCTGGCATGGCTCGCAGCGGGCCGGAACGAGCCGTTCGATGAACCATTCACAGCCATTATGCTCGACGGGGCTGCCGGCTACCTGTGGATCTCTCTCTGGGCGGCGGGCTTCGGATTGATCGTCTGGCTGACATGGCCGTGGTTCCTGCGGCGGCAGGCCGAGGCTAGGGCACGGTCGCGCCCGGACGTTCCCGTCGATCTCGCGCTCGGAGAGGCTAACGTAACGGTGTCGGTACCCGGAACGTGGATCCGCTACGCCTGGAGTTCCGTCCAGGCTGTCCTTGAGAGCCGCGATCACGTCGGCCTGCTGTTGCCGCTCAGCGCAGTGCTGGTGATCCCAAAGCGAGCGCTCGACGAAGATCGTCTCGCTGAACTACGCCATCTGCTAACGCGCCGCATCGATCGGCCGAAAGCATGATCGTTCAAGGGCTAGTTGTTCAGGATATTACCGCATCACGGGAAGCATCAACACCATCGAAGGGTGTTGGTGCCCAGGAGAGGACTCGAACCTCCACGGCTTGCACCACTGGTACCTGAAACCAGCGCGTCTACCAATTCCGCCACCTGGGCCCTAGAGCGTCGCCTTGGCGGCGCCCCGGTGTCAGTCGTTTAGTCGGCGGCGGAGCCGGCGTCAACGCCGAACTCCGCCGGTTCGTGACACAGGATCAGGCTCCCGCGGGCCACTCGCGGATGTCGACGAAGTGGCCCGCGATCGCCGCGGCGGCCGCCATCGCCGGGGAGACGAGGTGCGTGCGGCCCTTGTGGCCCTGGCGGCCCTCGAAGTTGCGGTTCGAGGTCGAGGCGCAGCGCTCGTGCGGCTTGAGGCGGTCGGCATTCATGCCGAGGCACATCGAGCAGCCCGGCTCGCGCCAGTCGAAGCCGGCGGCGATCAGGATCTGGGCCAGACCCTCCTCTTCCGCCTGCTGCTTCACGAGGCCGGAGCCCGGCACCACCATGCCCGACACGTTCGGGTGGATCTTCTTGCCCTCGACCATGCGGGCGACGATCCGCAGATCCTCGATCCGGCCGTTGGTGCAGGAGCCGATGAACACCTTGTCGAGGGCGATATCGGTGATCTTCTGGCCCGGGGTCAGGCCCATATAGGACAGGGCCTTCTCCTTGGACGAGCGCAGGTTCTCGTCCTCGATCGAGGCCGGATCCGGCACCCGGCCCTGGACCGAGATCACGTCCTCAGGGCTCGTGCCCCAGGTCACGATCGGCGGCAGGTTGGCGGCGTCGAGCCGGATCTCGCGGTCGAAATGCGCGCCCTCGTCCGAGGCGAGGGTGCGCCAGTAGGCGAGGGCGCGCTCGAAGGCCTCGCCCTTCGGCGCCTTCGGCCGGTCCTTGATGTAGGCGAAGGTGGTCTCGTCGGGGGCGACCATGCCGGCGCGGGCACCGCCCTCGATCGACATGTTGCAGATCGTCATCCGGCCCTCCATCGAGAGCCCCCGGATCGCCTCGCCGGCATATTCCAGCACGTGGCCGGTGCCGCCGGCGGTGCCGATCTCGCCGATGATCGCCAGGATGATGTCCTTGGCCCCCACGCCGGCGGGCAGGCGCCCGTCGACCACGGCGCGCATGTTCTTCGCCTTCTTCTGGATCAGCGTCTGGGTGGCGAGCACGTGCTCGACCTCCGAGGTCCCGATGCCGTGGGCGAGCGCCCCGAAGGCGCCGTGGGTCGAGGTGTGGGAATCGCCGCAGACGATCGTCTGGCCCGGCAGGGTGAAGCCCTGCTCCGGCCCGATGATGTGGACGATGCCCTGGCGCTTATCCAGCGCGTCGTAATACTCGATGCCGAACTCGCGGACGTTCTCGGCCAGCGTGTCGATCTGCGTGCGGCTCTCCGGATCCTCGATGCCGAAGCTGCGGTCCGAGGTCTGGACGTTGTGGTCGACGACCGCCAGCGTCTTCTCCGGGTGGCGCACCCGGCGCCCGGCGAGACGAAGCCCCTCGAAGGCCTGGGGCGAGGTGACCTCGTGGACGAGGTGCCGGTCGATGTAGAGGAGGCAGGTGCCGTCCGGCTGACGATCGACGACGTGGTCGTCCCAGATCTTGTCGTAGAGGGTGCGCGGGGCAGTCATCGGGGTGTTTGCCTTGTCACGAAGACCTGACGGTAGGGCCGGGCGCGTGGCGTGCGCACGCGGCGGACCCGTCATGTAACCGCCTGAACCGCCAAGGGGTAGACCCCGCGGCGCCGCAAGGGGATGCAGGCGCCGCAAGGCGTACCAGAACACAGCGTGAGCGGCGTCCGCGAATCGCAGACGTCTGGGCGTGCGGGGGCCCTGACCCGCCTTCCGCCTGATCTTTTCCCGACACCAGCAAGTCGCGGGATCCCCTCTCCAGGCGATGCCGGGCTTGCCAGAGATCCTTGCCCGGTATCGCTGCAAGGTGTGGGAGAGGGGTAGGGGCGATCGAAGATCGCGCGAGGGTGCCGCGCTTCAGTGTGAAGCTGTGGCCGTCGTGCTGGCGGCGCAACGGTTGAGTTCAATCCTGAAGCCGAGCCACCCTCACGCGGGATCTTCGATCCCCAGGCCCCTCTCCCACACGGGAGAGTGGAGGTGCGCTCTACTTCCGTTCGAACCGATCGACCGAAGCCGACTGCTATTCCTTCACCGCCCCGGTCATGGCCGAGACGTAGTGCTCGACGAAGAACGAGTAGAGGATCACGAGCGGCAACGAACCGACGAGGGCGCCGGCCATCAGCGAGCCCCAGCGGTAGATGTCGCCGTCGACGAACTCGCTCACCACCGCCACCGGCACGGTCTTGTTCTGGGTCGAGGACAGGAAGGTCAGCGCGTAGATGAACTCGTTCCAGCACAGCGTCAGCGAAAAAATGCCGGCCGAGATCAGCCCCGGCACCGCCAGCGGCAGGATGATCTTGACGAGGATCTGCCAGCGGCTCGCGCCGTCGATCAGCGCGCATTCCTCCAGCTCGTAGGGAATCGTCTTGAAGTACCCCATCAGGAGCCAGGTCGAGAACGGGATGAGGATGGTCGGGTAGACCAGCACCAGGGCGAAGGGCGAATCGTAGAGCCCGTAGGCCTGGATGATGGTGGCGAGCGGGATGAACAGGATCGAGGGCGGAACGAGGTAGGCGAGGAAGATCGCCGCCCCGACAGCCACCGCGCCCTTGTAGCGGATGCGCACGATCGCGTAGGCCGCGAGCACGCTCGCGAACAGCGACAGCACGGTGGCCGCCACCGAGATCATCATCGTGTTCCAGAGCCACAGGGGATAGTTGGTCTGGAACAGGAGCTTCGCGATGTGCTTGAGCGTCGGCGAGACCACCCAGAACGGGTTGTAGGTCTCCATGTCGATGAGCTGGTCGTCCGGTTTGATGGCGGTCAGGGCCATCCAGTAGAACGGGAAGAGCAGCACCACCAGGATGACGAAGAGCGGCAGGTAGACCGTGACGACGCGCTTGGGCAGCGTGTCGAGATAGGCCATGCCTTCGCTGTTGTCGGGGGTATCGGCGGTCGTGGTCGCGGCCATGGGTGCTCGATCCTTCTCGTTAGAGCGCTTCACGATCGCGTTGCAATCGCGAAGCTCTCTAAGTATTCGTTTTGCCGCATTTTCTTCGACGAACCGGCATCCACTTCGTCGGAAAATGCTCTAACCGGTCTGCCACTTGCGGTTCTGGAGGCCGAACCACGAGATCCCGATGGCGAAGATCAGGAACGGCACCATCGCGGTGGCGATGGCCGCGCCCTCGCCGAGATTCCCCGACAGGATGCCGCGCTGGTAGGACAGGGTCGCCATCAGGTGGGTCGTGTTCACCGGGCCGCCGCGGGTCATCGCCCAGATTAGCTGGAAGTCGGTGAAGGTGAACAGCACCGAGAAGGTCATCACCACGGCGATGATCGGGGTGAGCAGCGGCAGGGTGATATGGCGAAAATTCTGCCACGGCGTCGCGCCGTCGATCGTCGCCGCCTCGTAGAGCGAGGGCGACACGGTCTGGAGCCCTGCGAGCAGCGTGATGGCGATGAACGGCACGCCGCGCCAGATGTTGGCGAAGGTCACGCAGATCCGCGCCATGGTCGGATCGCCGAGGAAGTCGATGTTGTGGTCGAGCAGCCCGAGATGGCGCAGCGACCACGAAATGATCGAGAACTGGCTGTCGAAGATCCACCAGAACGCCAGCGCCGACAGCACCGTCGGCACGACGAACGGGATCAGCACGATCGAGCGGATCAGCGCCTTGAACGGCAGCCGCTTGTTGAGGAGCAGCGCCAGGTAGAGGCCGATGGCGAACTTCGCCACCGAGGCGAAGCCCGTATAGACCAGGGTGTTGAACACCGAGAGCCAGAAGACGTTGTCGTCCCACAGCCACTCGTAGTTCTCGATTCCGACGAAGCTGCCGCCGCGGCCGATGCGGGTGTCGGTGAGCGACAGCCAGACGCCCTTGCCCAGGGGATAGGCCAGGAACAGCAGCAGGATCGCGGCTGCCGGCAGCATGAACCAGAAGCCCAGCCAGCCGCGGCTCGTCCGCAGCCGGCTCCAGGCCGAGCCGGTCGTGGGCGCCGCCGCAGCGGGGCGGGCGAGGGCGATGTCGGCCACGGGGAGCCTCCTCCGGGTGTGTTCTTGGTTGGGGGGCGCCTCTGGGCGGATGAGGGCAGAACGATTGGACTGCTCCAGCCCTGCGCTGCCGCATGAGGCGCGGGTTTCTCCTCTCCCCGCGGGCGGGGAGAGGGCCGCTTGCACCTTGCCGTGCGAGCGGCAAGCGCAGGCGAAAGCCGAAGCGAGGGTGAGGGGGTGTTCCCGGAGGAGCCTCTTTCGGCGCCTCCCCCTCACCCTCGGCTGCCGCCTCGCCGTGTCCCCTGGACAGGGACACAGCCCTCTCCCCGCCCGCGGGGAGAGGGGGAGATGTGCACGAAACGGGCGCGGGACCCTTTCTACGCCGACCGGAAGATCCGCTGCGCCTGGCGCTCAGCGGTCTTGATCGCGCCCTTCAGGTCCTCGCGGCCGGTGCAGTAGGAGGCGAACATGTCGACGACGACGAAGTCGGCGAGGACGGCGGCCACCTTCTCGCTCACCGGGGCGAGGCCGCCGGCGGCCAGCGTCCGGCTCGAAGCCTCGCCGAACACCTTGTTCTTCGGGTCGGCGGTCCAGATCGGGTTGTTGGCATAGGCCTGGAGCGGATGGCAGAGATAGCCCTGTGACGCTTCCAGCCAGGAATTGTAGTTTTGGGCTTCCAGCGCGAAGGCCATGAACGCCTTACAGGCGTTCGGCGCCTTGGTGTAGGTGTAGGCGAGGATCGGGAAGGCGAGCTGGAACTCGGTCGGCTTGCCGGACTTGCCGACCGGCCAGACCGCGTGGTCCATGTCCGCCGCGATATCCTTCTTCTCGTTCTTCGCCGCGGCGTAGACCGAGATGCCGTTGCCGGTGAGGTAGAGGTCGCCGGACAGGAACGCCTTGTTGTTCGACGAATCGTTCCACGATGCCGTGCCGGGCACGAAGGTCTCGTAGAGCGCCTTGACGTAGTCGAGCGCCTTGGCGGTCTCCGGCGAGTTGATGACGATCTTCTCGTTGGCGTCGACCAGGTAGGCGTCGTGCGACCACAGGGCCCAGTGGATCCACGAATTGGCGTCGCCCGTGGCGTGGCCGAGCGCGAAGCCGGCCGGCGTGTTGTTCTTCTTCATCGCCCGGCACAGTTCCAGGAAGCCGGCATGATCCTCCGGGAACTTCTGGAATCCGGCCTTGTTCATGGCCGAGATGCGGTAGTTGATGTAGCCGCCGTTGAACGCCATCGGGATGGCGATCCACTTGCCCTTGACCTTGCCGTAGGCCTCGGCCGCCGGCAGCCAGCCACCGTATTTCTTGCCGAGATAGTCGGCGACGTCGCCGACCTCCATGCATTTCGACGGAAAGAGGGCCGGGAAGGAGTAGAGGCCCCAGACCATGTCCGGGCCCTGACCGGTATTGGCCGCCACCGACGCCTTGGGCTGGATGTCGTCGAAGGACTCGCTCGTCACGCTCACCGGCACGCCGGTCGCCTTGGTGAAGGCGTCGACGAGGCGCATGAAGGCCTCGTCCTCGGAGGGGATGAAGCGCTTCCAGCGCAGGAGCTTGAGCGAGGCGCCGGCCTCCGGCTTCCACTGGTTCTCCTGCGCCCAGGCGCGGGCGAAGCCCTCCAGGCCCGCGGCGGAGGCGAGGCCGAGGGCCGCGCCCCCCTTGAGGATCTGGCGACGATCGAAGGCTGACATCGTGGCGTCTCTCCCGGGACCTTGTGGTTGTCGATCGGTCTCAGCCGGCGGCGGGATGGCGTCCCGCTGCCGGCCGGAGGTCGTCGGCTCAGTTCAGCCGGCGGCCGTTCTCGGCGTCGAACAGGTGGACGAGGGCCGGATCGGCCGTGATGCTGATGCGCTCGCCCGGGCCGGCGCCGATTCGGTCGCGGAACACGCAGGCGATGTCGCGGGCGACCTCGTTGGCGACGTCCTGGGCGCCGCCACCCGGCGGGCGGACCAGCACCATGGTCTCGGAGCCGGTCGGCTCCACCACCGCGACCTCCACCGGCACGCCGCCCTCGGCGAGGCGCACGTGCTCGGGCCGCAGGCCGTAGACCGCCGGCATCCCGTCGGCGGGGCGCGCCCCGCGGGTCGGCAGCGGCAAGGTCAGGCCGCTCTCGGTGCGGAACGACTGGCCCGCGACCTTGCCCTTGAGGAAGTTCATCGACGGCGAGCCGATGAAGCCGGCGACGAAGATGTTGTCGGGCCGGTCGTAGAGTTCGAGCGGCGCGCCGACCTGCTCGACGACGCCGTCATGCATCACCACGATCTTGTCGGCCATGGTCATGGCTTCGATCTGGTCGTGGGTGACGTAGACGGTGGTCGTGCGAAGCCGCTGGTGCAGCTCCTTGATCTCGGCCCGCATCGCCACGCGCAGCTTGGCGTCGAGGTTGGAGAGCGGCTCGTCGAACAGGAAGACCTGCGGGTCGCGCACGATCGCCCGCCCCATGGCGACGCGCTGGCGCTGGCCGCCCGAGAGCTGGCGCGGGTAGCGGTCGAGGAGCTTCTCGAGGCCGAGGATCGCCGCGGCGCGGCCGACCCGGCTGTCGATTTCCTCCTTGGCGGCTTTCCTCAGCTTGAGCGAGAAGGCCATGTTGTCCCGCACCGTCATGTGCGGGTAGAGCGCGTAGTTCTGGAACACCATGGCGATGTCGCGCTCCTTGGGCGGCACCGCGTTGACGACGCGCGACCCGATCCGGATCTCGCCCGCCGTGATGTTCTCCAGGCCCGCGATCATGCGCAGCAGGGTCGATTTCCCGCAGCCCGACGGGCCGACCAGGATCACGAATTCCCCGTCCTGAATGTCGATCGACACGCCGTGCAGGATCGGGGTGGCCCCGAACGACTTGCGCACGTTCCTGATTTCCAGCCCGGCCATCGGCTCCTCGTGGTCGTGTCTATGAGAGTACGGTCGCGCGCGGCGCGCGGACCGAAACGGCAGCGCTGCCACAGGCAGACGACGAACACACGACAGGCGGGCCCCGATCGGGGTGTCTGGCGCTCATTGGGGTTTCCTCGACCCGTCTCGAACGGGGCAGCCTGTCTTGCCGCCTCTCGTGTTGGCGGCCATCATCGGGCGCGCGGGGCGCAAGATCAAGCGCCCTCGCCATGCGTCCATCGTCGGATGCACCAGAAACGACCGGGAGACGGGCTTGAAGTCCACAGATGTGCTGATCATGCGGCCGATGATGCCGCTCGTGACCGAGAGCCTGGAGAGGCATTTCACCCTGCATCGCGGCGATCAGGCCGAGGACAAGGAGCGTTTCCTCGACGAGATCGGGCCCAGGATCCGCGGCATGGCGGTGAGCCATGTTCACGTGAACGACGCGCTGCTCGACCGGCTGCCGAAGCTCGAGATCGTCGCCAATTTCGGCGTCGGATACGACACGATCGACGCCGCGGCCTGCGGCCGGCGCGGCGTGATGGTGACGAATACGCCCGACGTCCTGACCGACGAGGTCGCGGACCTGGCCGTCGGCCTGCTGCTCGCCACCGTGCGGCAGATCCCGCAGGTCGACCGCTACCTGCGCCAGGGCAAGTGGCTGGAGAAGCCCTATCCGCTCACCGGCACCCTGCGCGGGCGCAAGGTCGGCATCCTCGGTCTCGGCCGCATCGGCCGGGCGATCGCCCACCGCCTCGTCGCCTTCGGGCTGCCGATCGCCTATCACGGCCGCACCAAGCAGGCGGACGTTCCCTACGAATACTTCCCGTCGCTCATCGAGATGGCGAAGGCCTGCGACGTGCTGATGGTGGTGGCGCCCGGCGGTCCCGAGACCAGGAACATGATCGGCCGCGAGGTGCTGGAGGCGCTGGGCCCGCAGGGCGTCCTCGTCAACGTCGCCCGCGGCACGCTCGTCGACGAGGATGCGCTGGCCGCGGCCTTGGCCGAAGGCACGATCCAGAGCGCCGGCCTCGACGTGTTCGCCGAGGAGCCGAAGGTGCCCGCCGCCCTGATCGCCCAGGAGCATGCGGTTCTGCTGCCACATGTCGGCTCGGCGTCGCACCACACGCGCAACGCGATGGGCCAGCTCGTCGTTGATAACCTGACCTCCTGGTTCCAGGGCAACGGTCCGGTGACGCCGGTGGCCGAGACACCCTGGAAGGCCTGACGAACCCGAGAGCCACGCCATGCGCCTGCGCCGCCTCCTGCCCCTCCTCGGTCTCGTCTCGGTGGGATGGATGGCCTGGACGGGATGCGCGGCGGCGCAGGAGGCGAGCCCGCCCCCGGACGCCGCGGGGCCGTGGGAGCTGGCGCTGGACGGCAGCTTCCGCCGCTGCGGCCTGATGCTGGGAGCCGAGCCCGGAAGCGTGGGACGGGTCCTGCGCTTCCCCGCCGGCTGCCGCCGGGCGCTCCCGATGATCAACGGCATCGTCGGCTGGCGTCAGGAGGGGGAGATGATCCAGCTCCTCGACCGGGAGGGCCAGCCGGTGCTGGCCTTCGCGACCCCCGAGGGCGACGGCCCGCGCAGCGCCGAGACGCCGGGCGGCGAGCGCTACAGCCTCGCACAGGCGGGCATGGCCCAGGCCGGCTCGCGGCCGGCCGCGCCGCTGGTGACGCAGGCCGCGCTGACGACCCCGCCGAGCCTGCGCGGGGCCGCCCCGGAGAGCTGGGCCGGCGCGCCCTCGACCGCCGCCGCGGTGACCGGCCTCTATACCCTCGATCGCTTCGTCGAGAAGGACGTCTGCCGGGTGGTGCTCAGGGCCGACACCGCCCAGGTGACCGCGCAGGTGCAGGAGGGCTGCCGCGATCCCGGCCTCGCCCTGTTCGATCCGACCGCCTGGCACTACGAGGCCGGACGGCTGACCCTCGTGGCCCGGCGCGGCCACAGCGTCGAGCTGATCCCGGTGGGGGAGGGGCGCTGGCGCCGCGACCCCGAGATCGGCACCACCTTCGTGCTGCGGCGGGTGGAGCCGTGAGGCCCGGCCGTGCCGGAACGCGGCCGGCCTATCGCGCCCCGAACCCGGCATCGGCGCCGATCGCCGTCAGGCGGTCGGGGTCGCGCTCCTTGCGCTCGCTGTAGCGGTCGACGAGGTAGTCCGACCGCTCGCGCACCAGCAGCGTGAACTTCATCAGTTCCTCGCACACGTCCACCACCCGGTCGTAGAGCGGCCCGGGCTTCATCCGGCCGGCCTCGTCGAACTCCTTGAAGGCCATCGGCACCGAGGACTGGTTGGGGATCGTCACCATCCGCATCCAGCGCCCCAGCACCCGCAGGGCGTTGACGGCGTTGAAGCTCTGCGAGCCGCCCGAGACCTGCATCACCGCGAGCGTGCGCCCCTGCGTCGGGCGCACGCTGCCCTCGCTGAGCGGCAGCCAGTCGATCTGGCTCTTCATCACCCCGGTCAGGGTGCCGTGCCGCTCCGGCGAGACCCAGACCTGGCCCTCGGACCAGATCGAGAGTTCGCGCAGCTCGCGCACCTTCGGGTGGTCGGCGGTCGTGTCGTCGGGGAGCGGCAGCCCGTCGGCGTGGAAGATCCGCACCTCGCCTCCCATCGCCTCCAGGAGCCGGGCCGCCTCGTAGGCGAGGAAGCGGCTGAACGAGCGGTCGCGCAGCGAGCCGTACAGGATCAGGAAGCGCGGCGGATGGGCGAAGGGCTCGGCCACCGCAAGGCGCGCGGCGGTCGGACTCTCGGCATGCGCGGCGCTCAGGTTCGGGAACCCGTCGCGGGCGGACGGGACGGGCGGGGGCTTGTCCATGCGGGTTTTTCCTTCTACATTTCAACGAATATCGATGTATTGGCGGAGCGATGGACGAACGACAAGCCCTCGCGGCCTTCGCGGCCCTCGGCCAGGAGCATCGCCTGCGGGTGGTGCGCGCCCTGGTCGCCGCCGGGCCGGACGGAGTGGCGGCCGGCGCCCTCGCCGACGCGGTGGGCATCGCCGGCAACACCCTGTCCTTCCACCTGAAGGAGCTGTCGCATGCCGGGCTGGTCGCCTCCCGGCGCGAGGGACGGTCGGTGATCTACACGGCCGCCTATGCCGGGCTGTCCGACCTGATCCGCTTCCTGATGCGCGATTGCTGCCAGGGCCGGCCGGAGGTTTGCGCCCCGGCGGTCGAAGCCCTCGCCCTCGCCGCCTGCTGCCCCGCCGGAGACCGCCCGTGACCGAAGCCTTCGACGTCGTGATCTACCACAACCCGGCCTGCGGCACCTCCCGCAACGCCCTGGCGATGATCCGCAATGCCGGGATCGAGCCGCACGTCGTGGAGTACCTCAAGACCCCGCCGACCCGGGAGATGATCCGGGCGCTGGCGCGGCGGGCCGGGCTCCCCATCCGGGCGCTGCTGCGCGAGAAGGGCACCCCCTTCGCCGAGCTCGGCCTCGGCGATCCGGCCCTGAGCGACGACCGGCTGCTCGATGCCGTGGCGGCGCATCCGGTCCTGCTCAATCGCCCGCTGGTGGCGAGCCCGAAGGGCGTGCGCCTGTGCCGGCCGTCCGAGGCGGTGCTGGACCTCCTGCCGGCGCAGCAGGGCGCCTTCGCCAAGGAGGACGGCGAGGAGGTCGTCGACGCGCGCGGCCGCCGCGTCGCCGGCGCCTGACCTCGCGATACGCCTCCCGATGCTCGCGCTCGCCATCTTCCTCGTCACCCTCGTCCTCGTCATCTGGCAGCCGAACGGGCTCGGGATCGGCTGGAGCGCGCTCGCCGGCGCCGCCGTCGCGCTCGCCACCGGCGTGATCCAGCCCGGCGACATCCCGGTCGTCTGGCACATCGTCTGGGACGCCACCTTCACCTTCGTCGCGCTGATCGTCATCTCGCTCATCCTGGACGAGGCCGGGTTCTTCCACTGGGCGGCCCTGCACGTCGCCCGCTGGGGCGGCGGGTCGGGCCGGCGGCTGTTTCCCCTGGTGATCCTGCTGGGCGCCGCCATCGCGGCCTTGTTCGCCAATGACGGCGCGGCGCTCCTGCTGACCCCGATCGTGCTGGCGATCCTCACCCGCCTCGACGTCAAGCCCGCGGCGGCTTTCGCCTTCGTCGTCGCCTGCGGCTTCGTGGCGGATTCGACCTCCCTGCCGCTGGTGATCTCGAACCTCGTCAACATCGTCTCGGCCAACGTCTTCTCCATCGGCTTTGCCCGCTACGCCGCCGTGATGGTGCCGGTGAACCTGGTGTCGCTCGCCGCCACGCTCCTCGTGCTGGGGTTGTGCTTCCGGCGGGTGGTGCCGGCCGCCTATCCGGTCGACGTGCTGGAGCCCCCGGCCGGGGCGATCCGCGACCCGGCGGTGTTCCGCGCCGCCTTTCCGCTCCTCGGCCTGCTGCTCGCCGCCTATTGCGTCACCGCCCCGTTCGGCGTGCCGGTCTCGGCCGTCACCGGGACGGGGGCGGTGCTGCTGCTCGCCCTCGCCGTCCGCGGCCGGGTCGTCCCGGTCCGCAGGGTGCTGGCCGGGGCACCCTGGCAGATCGTGCTGTTCAGCCTCGGCATGTACCTAGTGGTCTACGGCCTGCGGAATGCCGGCCTCACCGACGGGCTGGCGCGAGGCCTCGTGTGGCTCGCCGGCTACGGGCCCTGGATCGCCACCCTGGGCACGGGTTTTTCCGCGGCGATCCTGTCCTCGGTGATGAACAACATGCCGGGCGTGCTCGTCGGCGCGCTGGCGATCCAGCAGGCCCCGGACCTGCCGCCGCTCACCCGCGAGCTGATGATCTATGCCAACGTCATCGGCTGCGACCTCGGCCCCAAGCTCACCCCGATCGGCAGCCTCGCGACCCTGCTGTGGCTGCACGTGCTGGCCGCCAAGGGCCAGCGGATCACCTGGGGCCAGTACATGCGGATCGGCCTCGTCGTCACGCCGCCGGTGCTGCTGGCAGCGCTCGTCGCGCTGGCGGCCTGGCTGCCGCTCGTCGGGCCCGGATAGGCCGACGGCTATCCGGGCACCGGGAGGCCGCCTTCAGTCCCGATCGGTCGACCTTGCCGGCCGGCAGGGATCGTCGGCGGGGGCCGGCTCGGCCCGCGCGGCTTCGGCCGCCAGGGCGTCGACGACCGCCTCGGGATGGCGATGGATCGTCCAGATCAGAGTCATCGCCGTGGCGTTCGGCTTCGACTTGCCCTGCTCCCAGTTCTTGACCGTGGCCTCTTCCAACCCGAACCGCAGCGCGAACTGGGCCTGCGAGAGGTGCAGGGCCTCCCGCACCGCCCGCACGGAGATCGGGTCCGGTCCGTGCCGGCGGGCCTCGATGCCGACTGCGCCGAGTTCCGCCTGCAGCCGGCCCAGGTTCTCGACCTTCGGAACTTCGACATAGGCCTCGCCCACGTCGAACAGCTCGGTCATGACCGCGTGCGCGGCCTTCGGCGGAAGGTGCCTACGGATCAGGAGGCGGGCCGCCGCCACCGTGTCGAGGAGGGCGTCCGGCCGTCGCTTGAGGCTGAGGCGCTCGGCGGAGCCGTCGGGGACGGGGTTCGCGTCCCGGATGAGCACCCGTGGTCCGAACTCCGCCAACAAGCTGGATCTCGTCGACATCCAGTTCCTCCACGACGCCCTGTGCGACGTCTCGAAGCGCTGCCGCGCCCCATCGTTTCGATGCGTCGCCGCCGATATGCATCCCGTCCAACCGGAGCGAGCGTCCCTCGAGCGTGACTTGCGCCATCACGTCGAGCGTTCCCCACGGCGTCCGCAGTTCGACGGTGAAGATCGGATCGTCGCTGGCGGCGTGATCGACCACGATGCTGACCTTGCAGACCGCCACGTCCCTGATCCTATACGCAGCTTGCTGATAGGTTGCGGCGAATCCGCCTCGCGTCAAGAGTTGGATCTGCCCTCCCGGGTTCTTGCCTGGGCTCGGCCGCCGTCGGACAATCGGGCGACCAGCCACAGCGACGGACCATCCCATGCAGGCCTACCGCGCCCTCGAAGCCACCTTCGCCCGCATCGGCGCCCTCGAGGACGCCTCCGGCATCCTCGGCTGGGACGCGCAGACGCTGATGCCGGACGGGGCGGCGGAGGGGCGGGGCGACCAGATCGCGGTGCTGCGCGGCCTCGCCCACGACCTCCTGACCGAGCCCGCCACCGCCGACCGTCTCGCCGCGGCCGAGGAGGCGGGCGGGCTCGACGACTGGAGCCGCGCGAACCTCGCCGAGATGCGCCGGGCCCACACCCATGCCGCGGCGGTGCCGCGCGACCTCGTCGAGGCGAGTTCCCGCGCCGTGTCGCGGGCCGAGATGACCTGGCGCGAGGCGCGCCGCACCGCCGATTTCGCCCTGCTGCGGCCCGACCTCGCCGAAGTGCTGGCGCTCCAGCGCGAGATCGGCCGGGCGAAGGGAGAGGCCCTGGGCCTCTCCCCCTACGACGCGCTCCTCGACAGCTACGATCCGGGCCTGCGGCAGGACGCGATCGACCCGCTCTTCGCGGTGCTGGAGGCCGAGCTGCCGGGGCTGATCGGGGAGGCGCAGAACCGCCAGGCCGCGGCCGGGCCCGCCCCCGTGCCGGAGGGGCCGTTCCCGGTCGAGGCCCAGCGCCAAGTCGGGCTCGCCCTGATGCGGGCGGCGGGGTTCGACTTCGCGCGCGGCCGCCTCGACGTCAGCCTGCACCCGTTCTGCGGCGGCGCCACCGACGACGTGCGCATCACCACCCGGTACGACGAGGCGGATTTCGCCCGCGCCCTGATGGGCGTGCTGCACGAGACCGGCCACGCCCTCTACGAGCAGGGCCGTCCCGCCGCCTGGCGCCGCCAGCCCGTGGGCGCGGCCCGCGGCATGAGCCTGCACGAGAGCCAGTCGCTCACCCTGGAGATGCAGGCCGGCCGCAGCCGCGAGTTCGTCGCCTACCTGGCGCCCCTGGTGCGCGAGGCCTTCGGCGGCACCGGCCCGGCCTGGGAGGCCGATGCGCTCCACCGGAACTACACCCGGGTCGCGCCGGGCTTCATCCGGGTCGATGCCGACGAGTGCACCTACCCGGCCCATATCCTGCTGCGCTATCGCCTGGAGCGGGCGCTGATCCGCGGCGAGATGGAGATCGGCGACCTGCCGGGCGCCTTCGACGAGGGCCTGCACCGGCTCCTCGGGCTGACCGTGCCGGACGACGCCCGGGGCTGCCTGCAGGACATCCACTGGCCCGGCGGCGCCTGGGGCTACTTCCCGACCTATACGCTCGGGGCGATGATGGCGGCCCAGCTCTTCGACGCCGCCTGCACGGCCGAGCCGGACCTGCGCCCCGGCCTCGCCCGGGGCGACTTTTCGCCTCTCGTCGGCTGGCTGCGCACCCACGTCCACGCGAAGGGCAGCGTCGCCGGCACGCAGGAGATCCTCGCCGCCGCGACCGGGCGGCCGCTCGATGCGGGGGTATTTCTCGGCCATCTGCGCCGCCGGTACCTCGATGCCTGAGCGACCGCGCCATGTGTTCGATCGAGGCTTTGACGTCGTTCTTGACCAATCGAGCCAAGTCATGAGATAAAATATCCGTATCGGCGGTGGGTCGACGCTTCGATGTCACTGGATCGTCATAAAAATAAGAAATGATTATTTTGACGGTTAAATTTAAGACTGTGTAAGGCTCTCGCGACGTATGGGCTCGCCATCCGAACCTGTGTTGGTGCGTCCCATGCGTTTCACCCTGGGCAAGAAGCTCGGCCTCCTGGTCGGGCTGCCGATCCTCGTCGCCGCCGGCATCGCGGCCTTCGCGATCTCGCTCTCCCACAACGAGCAGCGGCGCGCCGGAGCCGTGGAGGCGGCCTGGGAGGCGGCCCTCCATACCCGCAACCTGGCGCAGGCCGTCGAGCACGTCGTGGTGACGGTGCAGACCCTGGTGGCGGCCGAGGACGTCGCCGAGGCTCGGCAGAAGTTCGGCGCCCTGCGCACGGCCCTGGAGGCGGTCGAGGCCGAGCGCCCGGCCTTCTTCGCGTCCCTCCAGCCCTATCTCGACGAGGACGAGGCCCGGAAACTCTCGCTCACGCTTCAGGAGTTCCTGGCCTACCAGCGCGACACGGCGGAGCTCGGCCAGACTCTCTCGCCGAAGGCCGCGCAGATCCAGGCGGCCGACGAGGCGACGATCAAGAGCCGCGAGCGGATGGTGGCGCGGATCCTGAAGCTCGGCGACACCGTGCTGGAGCGCCTCCAGGAGGAGCGCGAGGCGGTGGACGCGGCTCGCCGCCGCGAGGCGGTCGCCCTCGTCGCCGTGCCGGCCCTGGCACTCCTTGCCGCGGTCGCGGGTGCCGTCTGGATGAGCCTGACCCAGGTGCAGCGCCCGCTCCATGCCCTGCGCCGCACGATGCAGGCGCTGACCGCCGGCGACCTCGCAGTGGCGGTGCCGTTCACCCGGCGGCGCGACGAGATCGGCGAGATGGCCTCCTCGATCGCGGTGTTCCAGGCGGCGCTCCGCGCGCAGGGGGCGGCGCAGGCCGCGGAGCGGGCCCGGGCCGGCATCGAGCTGCAGCGGGCCGAGCGGCTGGAGGAGGCCTGCCGGGCCTTCGAGGCGCGGGCGGGCCAGGCGGTCGAGGCCCTCGACGCCTCGACCCGCGAGATGGAGTTGACCGCCGACGTGCTGTCGCGGGCCGCCCACGAGGTCGAGCAGCAATCCGGCGCGGTCACCGGCGCGTCCGGCGTCGCCGCGCAGGCGGTGGCCGAGGTGGACGGCGCCTTCCGGCATTTTTCGGACTCGGCCGCCGGCATCGGCGACCGGGTCGGACGGACGAGCGAGATGGCGAGCGCGACGTTCGCCCGCAGCCGGGCCACCGCCGCGACGGTGGAGCGGCTGGTCGCCGCCTCGGCGGAGATCGGCGAGGCCGCCGACCTGATCCGCACCATCGCCGACCAGACCAATCTCCTGGCGCTCAACGCCACCATCGAGGCGGCGCGGGCGGGGGTGGCCGGCCGCGGCTTCGCGGTGGTGGCCTCGGAGGTGAAGGCGCTCGCCGGCCAGACGGCTGCGGCCACCGACCGGATCGGCGCCCAGATCGCCGCGATCCAGGGCGCGACCCGGCATACCGCGGAGGAGATCGGCGCGATCACAGATGCGGTGGCGGAGACGAGCCGGCTGGCCGAGGAGATCCGCGGCGCGATGCAGGACCAGACGGTGACGAGCGCCGGCATCGGCCGCAACATCGACCGGGCCGGGGCGGAGGCCCGCAGCGTCGCCGAGAGCATCGAGCAGGTCCGCGCCGCCTCGCTGGCGAGCGCGGCCCAGTCGGACCAGGTGAGGGCGGTGGCCGGGGTACTGGCCCAGAACTCGGCCCTGCTCGCCGAATCGGTGACGGCGTTCCTCGGCGAGGTGCGGGCGGCGTGAGCCGCCAACCTCCAAAAAAGCCGATTGGGGGCGAGGATTATGTTCTCTTTTCTTGCCGAGACCGTCGCGATGGGCGCCGCCTGCCCGATCCCGACGCCCGAACAGGCCGAGTTCACCGCGATCCTGGGGCGAGCCGAGGCGGCCATACGGGTGGTGACCCGGGAAAGGCCATCGCTCTGCTCCGCAACGGCCGGAACGTCGCCGGGCATCATTGGGGGCTGGAGGAGCCGGCGTGAGCCGCGCTCTCAGGCCGCCTTCTTGAACCCCGCCGCGTCCGCGCCGAGCACCTGCACCGGCTGGCCCGGCCGGGCGATGAGCGTGCCGCCCTTCGGCACCTCCGACCAGCCGGTGCGCAGGCCGTCGATCGGCTCCGAGACGACCGCGAGGCCGGTCGCGGTCTCGCGCCAGTACAGGCTCGGCGGGCGGCCGTCGCAGGCCCAGCGATAGGCGGTCAGGCTCTCGCCGTCGGTGAGCACCGCGGTGAAGCGCAGGGGCTCGTCGATGCCGGCCTCGTGCATCAGGCCGCGGGCGGCCGACAGGCTCGCCGCCATGGCGCCGACGGGATCCCGGTCGAGGCCGTGCGCGAGAGCCAGCAGGAAGAGCGCCTCCGAATCGGTCGAGCCCTGGCGCGCCTCGTAGAGCGCGTCCGGGATCAGCGCCTCGAGCCGCCGGCGGATGCGCGCGTAGCCGCCGATCTGGCCGTTATGCATGAACAGGTGGCGCCCATGGGCGAAGGGGTGGCAGTTCGCCCGGGTGGTCGCGGTGCCGGTCGAGGCGCGGACATGGGCGAAGAAGGTCCGGGCGCGGATCTGCCGGGAGAGGCTGCGCAGGTTCTCGTCGGACCAGGCCGGCCGCACGTCGCGGTAGAGGCCCGGCTCCGGCCGATCGCCGTACCAGCCGATGCCGAACCCGTCGCCGTTGGTCTCGGTCTGGGCCTCCGTGGCGTGCAGCGACTGGTGCACGAGGGAGTGGGTCGGCGCGCAGACCAGCTCGTCGAGATAGACCGGGTCGCCGTGGTAGGCGAGGAAGCGGCACATCGGCTCTTCACCTCCCGCGGCGTGTGCCGGTCCCACCCCGGGCCGTGCCTCGTCCGCCGCCTTCATGGAACGGTAACATTCGGCGCCGGACGGTGAACAGCCCGTTAATGCGATGCAGCATGCCCAAGGTTCCCCCACCTGCCCAAGCAGCAGGCAATGGCGCAACGTAAGGAGCCGGCATGCGCGGGGCGCATCGACCGACGATCCGAACTGGACGTCTCGCCGGGATCAATGTCAGGATTGAGTCGTTGATGGTCGCGCAGGCGTGTTCGCGTCACCGGCTTGCGCCCGCGTTCCCCCGGCCGCCGTGCTGGGTTCGATCCCCGTTCCGCTGGTCTGGTCTGCCCCTTCGCCGGGCCGGCCCGCGCGTCGTCGGACGGCCGATCGATTCCGCAATCTCCCGAGCACTCGCGAGGACCCGGGACCCCGACCAGAGTCATAGAAAACGAGCAGGAGGCCTTATGGGCAGAGCAGCACCCGTCGCTCCGATCGCCGTCGTGGTGGAGGACGACGAATCCGTTCGGGATTTCGCCGCGGCGATCCTTGAGGAGACCGATCTCGACGTCATCGCGTGTCGCAGCGCCGCCGACGCGCTGGCGGTGATGCGCGAGCACGGCTCGGAGGTCGCGCTGCTGTTCACCGAGATGCAGCTCGCCGGCGAGATGGACGGAGCGGCGCTCGCCCGCACGGTGGAGCGGGACTGGCCCGACGTGCGCCTGGTCGTGACCTCCCGGCCCGGCGCGGCCCAGGCCGTGCCCGACCACGCCGTCTACATGCAGAAGCCCTGGCGGCCCCTCGACGTGCTCGTCGAGGCGGAGCGGGCGGCCTATGCGTCGGCCTGATCCGGCGGCGCGCTGATCAACGAAGAAGAGCCCGCACGCCTCGCGGCGTCGGGCTCCCGGGGTGTCCCCACCCGGCGGGTGGGGCTTGTTTCACGCGGCCTCCGGGGAGGCCGGCAGGCCCTTAGGCCGAGGCGGCCGGAGCGGCGGCCGGGGCGGCAGCCGACGGGGCCATGCCCGGACGGCGCGGGCCGCCGACGCGGGGCTTCGGCTTCGGAGCGGCGATCAGGCCCTCGCGGATGGCGGTCTTGCGGGCCTGCTTGCGGGCGCGGCGCACGGCCTCCGCCTTCTCGCGAGCCTTGCGCACCGACGGCTTCTCGTAGGCCTTGCGCTGCTTCATCTCGCGGAAGATGCCCTCACGCTGCATCTTCTTCTTGAGGACGCGGAGGGCCTGATCGACGTTGTTGTCCCGAACGAGTACCTGCAAGGGTGTATGTCCTTTTTGTCTGAATTCTAAAACGTGGCCGACCTTGCGCGGAACGCGCCCGGATGGCTGCCTGCCCGACCAACCGAAATGCGCCCCACGGCCCGGACCTGACGGACCGGGAGGGGCTAGAGCTACATCGCGGTCGCACCGGAGCCCGGCGCAAGCTGTCGACGCACGGTATGCGCCTGATCGCGGCCTTACACCACTCCGCCAGGACTTCCAACCGCGGAGTGGCCGCCTGACCGAAATTTGAGCGGGTGCGGGGCCCGGACGCGGGCATTCCGCGGGGCATCGCCGGCCACCGTAGCTAGGCCGGGGGCCGGCGGGATCAAGCGTTGGCCTGGATGAAGCTGCGCACCAGCGGGTAGGTCTGGTTCTCCCACTTGCGGCCCGAGAAGACGCCGTAATGGCCGACGCCGGCCTGGAGGTGGTGGCGCTTGCGGAAGGGCTTCAGGCCGCTGCACAGGTCGTGGGCCGCCACCGTCTGTCCGACGGAGCAGATGTCGTCGCGCTCGCCCTCCACTGTCATCAGGGCGGTCCTGCGGATCGCCCGCATGTCGATCGGGGCGCCCCGGTAGGTCAGGCGGTTCTGCGCCAGGGTCGCGTCCTGGAAGACGGTCTTGACCGTCTCGAGGTAGAACTCCGCCGGCAGGTCGAGCACCGCGAAATACTCGTCGTAGAAGCTCTCGATCTGCTCGGCCTTGGCGCGCGCCGTTCCGTCGCCGTCGCCCTCGGCGAGGTGCCAGTAGAGGTCGAGGTGGCCGTGCATGTGGCGCGCGGCGTTCATCGACATGAAGGCCGTGACCTGCATGAAGCCGGGATAGACCCGCCGCCCGGCGCCGGCATGGCGGCGCGGCACGGTCGCGATCAGGTTCTTCTCGAACCATTCGATCGGGCGGGACGTGGCGAGCTCGTTGACCTTGGTCGGGTTGACCCGGGTGTCGACCGGGCCGGCCATCAGGGTCATGCTCGCCGGGTGCGCCGCATTGCGGCTCTCCGCCATCACGGCGGCGGCGGCGAGCGCCTGCACGGCGGGCTGGCACACCGCCACGACGTGCGCGCCGGGCCCCATCGCCTCCAGGAACTGCACCAGATGGGCGACGTAGTCGTCGAACCCGAAGCGGCCGGCGCTCAGCGGCACGTCGCGGGCGTTGTGCCAGTCGGTGATGTAGACGTCGTGGTCGGCCAGCAGGGTCCGCACGGTGCCGCGCAGGAGCGTGGCGAAGTGGCCCGAGAGGGGAGCCACCACCAGCACCCGGGGCTGCTCGCTGGCGATGTCCTTGCGGAAGCGCAGCAGCGTGCCGAACGGCGTCGTGAGCACCCGCTCCTCGGTCACCGGCGTCTCGCGGTTGCCGACCCGCACCGACGCGATCCCGTAGGCCGGCCGGGCATGGGTCAGGCCGGCCCGCATCATCATCCGGGCGGCGGCCGACACCCAGCTCGCCGGCGCGCCGGAGCCGCTCCGCATCCACGGCGCCATGCCCGCATGCAGCGCCCGGCCCCAGGCGCGGGTGGCGCTCGCCATGTCCGACTGGACCTCGAAGGCATCGTAGAGCATCGGCGCTCGCTCTCCCTCACGGACACGCGCGGGAAGCGGCCCTTTCGTCGAGCGTATGGCAAGGCTTCGTCCCCGGCGACCGGACTTTCGGTGAAGGGCGGCCTCCGCCGCTCCGAGCCCGCGCGATGCGATGGTCGTGCCAATCCGGCGCAGCCCTTGATCTTGGCGAACCGCGGCGCTGCCCGGCGAAAGCTTGGCGGTTCTTGCGCGCTCGACCTTCGGCGGAGCGGCCGGCGGCCGGCACGAGTCTTGGATCACGGTCCGGACCGCAAGGAGAAGGCGGGCCGGCACCCCCGGCCCGGGGGAGGATCGGATGGCCGAGGCGACGCTGACGATTTCGAGCCGCAACTACTCGTCCTGGTCGCTGCGGGGCTGGCTGCTCTGCCGCATGGCGGGGCTCGACCTCGCGGTCGAGGTGCTGTCGGGCGATCCGGCGAGCCGGGCCGAGCTCCTGCACCTCTCGCCCTCGTTCCTGGTGCCGCGCCTCACCCACGGGGCCGTGCGGGTCTGGGACGTGCTCGCCATCGCCCAGTACCTCACCGAGGTGCGGCCGCAGGCCGGCCTTCTGCCCGACGACCTCGCCACCCGCTCCTGGTCGCGCTCGATCTCGGGCGAGATGCATGGCGGCTTCATCAACCTGCGCTCGGCCCTGCCGATGAACCTGCGCGCCCGCTACACCGACTTCACGCTCTGGGGCGGCGCCCGGGCCGACATCGCCCGGGTGGTCGAGATCTGGCAGGAGGCGCTGCGCGCCCACGGGGGGCCTTACCTGTTCGGCGACCGGCCGGTGGTGGCGGACGCGATGTACGCCCCGGTCTGCACGCGCTTCGTCACCTACGGCGTCGATCTCCCGCCGGACTGCGCCGCCTACCGCGACACCATCATGGACTGGGACCTGATGCGGGACTGGATCGCCGCGGCGAAGGACGAGCCGGAGGAGATCGAGGAGCTGGACATGGAGTTCTGACCTGTTGGATTTTCGAAGACGTTCCTCAATGTCCGAGGCTGTTTGATTGCGAGAACGGACCCAAAACCCTCCATCGTCATCCTGGGGCCCGGCGTAGCCGGGAACCCGGGATCCATAACCGCCGATGAAGCAGAAAGAGACGGAACGCTGATCGCCTGATTCTCCTCCGTCAGCGGTTATGGATCCCGGGTTCCGCTGCGCGGCCCCAGGATGACGAGGTGAGGTGGCGATTTCTGTGCAAGATCGACTCGAGCAGCCAATCAAACAGCCTCTCGCCGCCGTAGTTCACCGCCTCATCGTCGGTCCGGCGCCGCGAAGCGGAGCCCGGACTCCAGAACCGCAGGACATTCGGAAGCGAGCGGGGCGCGTTCCTCTGCGTCCGGCACCATCTGAGGTTCCGGATCCCGGGCTCTCGCCTGCGGCGAGCCCCGGGATGACCCTGCGAGGGGCCACGGTACACGACCCTGGCCTGGAACCGTGCAGCCAGGCTTCATGACCCATTGCAAACCAAC
>NZ_JTHF01000108.1 GCF_001043895.1 Methylobacterium indicum | reverse complement strand
TCTTGATGCCCGCGTCGCCGATCGTGTCGCTGGCGCCGTTGGTCCAGGTCGAGTTGGCCGCCGTCGCCACGCCGAGGCGCGAGGCGGTCAGGCCGAGCGAGCCCGCGACACCCGCCGAGCCGTTCGACGACTGGATGACCATCGTCGAGGTCGTCGCCTTCGGGTCGAAGGACAGCGAGAGCTTGTCGCCGTTGAGCAGGTTGACGCCGTTGTAGCCCGAGTTCTTCATCAGCTCGTCGACCTGGCTCAACACGGTGTTGAACTGGGTGGCGAGGGTGGCGCGGCGGGTCTGGTCGCTCTCCGCGGCGGCGGACGTGGCGATGCCCTGCGCCGTCTGGAGCAGCTTGGTCATGCCGTCGATGCCGGTGCTGGCGGCCGTGATGGTGCGCACGGCCTGCTGCATGTTGTCCTGCAGGCCGGAGAGATCGTCGGCGCGCTGGTTGAGGCTCGCGGCGGCGAAGTAGGACATCGGGTTGTCGAGGGCGGTGTTGACCTTGTTCCCGGTCGCCAGCCGCGTCTGCGACAGGGTCGCTTCGGCAACGGTCTGCTGGATGGTCACCAGGGTATCGCGGACACCCGACGAAAGCGAGACAGGCATGGTTTATCCTTTTGAATGCCGAGAGCACATTTTCGTGCTGACGGAAACCATACTGTTAGATCGTTAAGAAGCCCCAACCAGGCATCGTTAAGAATGTGTTGACGTAACAGTTATTTTGTCTCTGTACGTTTCTGAATACTACGATCCGGTCGTCGCTTAGGCGCGATAGCGGCGCATGGTGGCGACCAGGTCGACGACCGTCTTGCCGACGAGGGTAGGGGGGCTGCCGAAGGTGATGCAGGCGGTGGCTTCCGCCTCCCGGGTGTCGCCCTCGCACAGGAGCGTGACCTCGGGATCGATCCTGATGACCTCGCGGAAGATCGCGAAGCAGCGCTCGCTCACCACGATGGTGCGGTGGCCGGTACGGACGAGTTCGGTCACGCACGCCTCCATGGCGGCGAGCGAGCACAGTTCCGTAGCAGCGTCCGGCGACAGCGAGCCCGCCCCGTAGGCATCCAGCCGGCACTTGAGGTGCCAGGCATGGAGCCAGTTCCTCGCTCCCGTATGCAGCCTGAGGGCGACGTCCATCCGGATGTTGGTGAAATCCTGGATCCGCTTCATCAGGTCCGGCTGGCCCTGAATCCAGGACGGGTCCTGCCGCCGGGCCGCGGCGGCGAGATGCTCGATGCCGCCCCGGTACTCGTCCCAGCCGAACAGCGTCTCGGTGTTGCCGACATGGCTGTCCTCGCCCCGCGAAATCGCCGTCACGATGGCGTAGGGTTCGGCCGCGAAGACGACGTCGCCGATCTCGAGCGCGTTCGAGAGATGCGAGAAGAAGTGATAGGTCGTCCGGTCGTACGGCCCGGCAATCTCGGCGGCCGCATCCGTCCTGATGATGTACCACTCCGGGAAGACATGGCGCTGCAGGACGAAATCGAGGCAGCGCCCGTGCTCGCCGCGGTAGAAGCGATATTCGCTCTCGACCTCGTACGAGCGACCGGTGATCTTGTTGCCGCTGTGCTCGTCGAGCAGGAACCAGGGCGCCTGCAGCATGACGATCTCGGGATCACGGGCCATCTGCTCGATGTGCTTGAGCAGGCTCTCCCCGATCAGCAGGTCGTCGTTCCCGACATAGACCGTCAGATGGCCCTTCGCCTCCCGCAGGCAGGCGAGGTAGTTCGGGCGGAAACCGACGTTCTTCGCGTTGCGGATCGACCGGATGTGGGGGCACGTCTCGGCCCAGGACCTGACGATGTCCTGCGTGTTGTCCGGGGAGGCGTCGTCGATGACCAGGATCTCGTAGCTGACCCCGATCTCGTCCAGCATCTTGACGTGATGCCGGAAGAACCGGTCGAGGCGCTCGGTCCGCCGGTAGGTCGGCACGACGATCGACACGACGGGGCGCGCGCGATGCGCCTCGGCGGACGCGGGCGAATCCTGCGCGGGGATGGCGGCAGCGAGAGAGTGAGACATGAATCGCCCCGGACCTGGCGGATCGGAATGGACGTGAAGGACGGCGAAAGGGGGTGCCGATCTGGCGACGGGAATTCAGAGCCAGAAGCGGTTGGCGCAGAATTCCGGCGACACCATCTGGCGCGCCTTGATCGGATCGGCCTCGTCGATGAGGCGCGCGACCCCGTAATCGGCGAGATCGACGTTGAGCCACTCTTCGACGATGGCGAAGTAGTTCTTCTGCAGGATGGTGCAGGACGGGTTCAGGTTGGTCAGGAAGACGAGCCCGGTCGGCGCGGCGTCGGTCGCGACGATGCGCAGGTCCGGCCGGTAGCGGCGCAGGATCGGCAGGAGCTTCCAGACGTCGCCCGCCCAGAAATCCGGGTGGGACGACTGGGCCCGCCGCGGATCCGCCATGCTGCGCGCCGTGATGTGGGCGTCGCCCGGCAGGCAATCGTGCAGCACGACGACCGAGTTCGGCCGGCAATGCGCTTCCGTGTGGATCAGGTCGCGGAGCAGGTACTCGAAGCGGTGCATGCCGTCGAGGAACGCGAGGTCGATCGGCGCGCCGAGGATCGCCGTCGGGTCGTGGTCCTTGAAGAAGGCGTCGCTGGGCTTCTGGAACAGATGCAGGGCGGGGCAGTTCGCCGGCAGCCCGCCGATCCGGAACTCCGGATCGACCCCGATCGTCGGGCATTGCGACAGCCGCAGGGTGTTGCCGGTGAACACCCCGATCTCGAGATAGGTCGCCGGCCGCAGGTTGCGGTGGATCGCCGTCAAGACCTCGACGTAGTTGATTCCGCCGACCCGCGCGAAGCAGTCTTCGCCGAGCGAGGGTTTGGCCTGGAGGATCTGCATCGCCCGTATCCCGAATCTTGTCTGGATGATATCTTGCAGCTGGATGTGATCGCCCGAGATCGTTCGCTGACGGCATCTCTACCGGCATCGTCGACTACGGTGCGGCGACCTCTACGCCCTGCCGCTCGCGCGCCTTTCTCTCCGGCATCCTCCGACGAGGCATGGGGTACAAGGCATGGGGTACAAGGCATGGGCGACGAGGCATGGGCCCGGTCCGGCGCGGTGTCCGCGGCAGGAGGGAACAGCACGAGCGGCGCCCGATCGCGAGGCGATCGGGCGCCGTGGCCTCAGGCGCTGAGCGCGTGCGGGGCCGGTGCCCGGTGTTCGGGCGCTGGTGGCGCCGGGGCGTCCTGCGCGGCGTTGATGTGCTCGACGGCGGCGACGAGGCGCGCGAGCTCCGACACCAGGGCGGCGTGGTCCCAGTTCATGAAGTCCGACTTCAGCTCGAAGCGGCGGGCGAAGACCTCCGCGCCCTTGCGCATCTGGAAGATGTCGGCGAGGTCGGATTTCGCGATCGCCAGCATCGTCTCGACGAGCTCGTCGGAGAGCCGGTCGACGCTCCAGTCCCGCATCGCGATGCGCAGCAGGCGCTCCGTCTCGCTCATCATGGCAGGCGGCGTCTCGCCCTCGGTGTCGAGGCAGGCGACGTTGAACTTCACGATCTCGTGGATGTCCGGGATGTAGCGGGCCCGGAGCGCGTACTCGCTGACCCGCTTGCCGCGAAGGTCGATGCCGGAAAAGTCCTCGTAGGCGGCGAGCGTCCGGACGTCTCCGAGCCCGAACAGGTCGAGATCCTCGGTGTCCCGCGGATGCGTCGAGCGGCCGTGCTTCGTCATATGGTTGAAGCGCATGTAGGCGCGCCGCGTGAAGTCGGCGTTCCGGGCCGCATGGCCGGGATCGAAGTCGTCCTTGCGCTTCAGCGTGTTATTGTGGCGGTACTGGTGCCACATCGTGCGCGTGCGGGCGGAATACACGTCCCAGCCATGGGTGAACAGGCGGATGACATAGGACGCCTCTTCGAGGGCGAAGCACTGGTGCGGGTCGTAGGGCACCTCCCGGATCATCTCGCCGGGCCCGAACACGCCGCCAGCCAGGAGGGATGGAATCCGGAACTGCTCCTCGACCTCCGCGCACGGCCAGATGCCGCTGAAGCGGATGGCGCCGCAATCGAGGAAGGTCCCGGGAATGACGATGCCGGGATACAGGTCGGACAGGATATCCCCCGGCGACAGGTAGGGGGGCGACCCGAACGAGATCAGCGACTTCTTGCCGGGGCAGCGCTCGAGATCCTCGATGAGCTTGGTGTCCCAGCCCGCCGCGAACATCATGTGGGCGTCGATCTGCAGGACGTAGGCCTCGCCGCGCCACAGGCTCTGGGCGAGGAAGCGCGCCCAGCACACGCCGCGGCTCTCGCGCCAGTCGAAGCGCATCTCGCGGACGCGGTCCGCCGGGATCGCGGGCCCCGCCAGATGCGCCAGATCCTCGACGAGATCCATCTGCCGGATGAGGCCGACCGTCACGCGCTCGGGCCGATCGGCCTTGGCGAAGAGGTCGGCGATCGTCTTCTGGCATTCCGGATCGCGGAAGGCCGCGATCGAGACGAAGATGCGGTCGCGGCCCCATGCCGGGTCGTGGACCGCCGGGTCGCCGTCCGCGCGCACGGCGAGCGCGCGCTCGTGATGGCCCTGCAGGTCTTCGTCCTGCAACGGCCGAGCAAGGTGCATCATCGTTGAGCTCGAAGGCTGGCCGCCCGCGACAGATCGCGTGAGGCTGGTGTGCGAAGACGTCGGGTTACGGCGTCGCTCTTACTTCAGGAGCTGCATGACCTGCTGGTCGCGCTGGGTGGCGAGCGACAGGGCGGTCTGGGCGATCTGGCCGCGGGTGTTGAGCGAGCTCAGCTTGGCGCCTTCCTCGTTCAGGTCGGCCAGCGTCAGGTCGCCGGCACCCGCCTTCAGGGTGTTGACCATCGAGGTCGTGAAGGCCTGGCGGGCCGACACGATGGTCTGGCTCGAGCCCAGGCCGCTGGCCTCGATCCGCAGCGTGCTGATCGCCGTGCTCAGCGCCGTCAGGGTGGTCTTGATGCCCGCGTCGCCGATCGTGTCGCTGGCGCCGTTGGTCCAGGTCGAGTTGGCCGCCGTCGCCACGCCGAGACGCGAGGCGGTCAGGCCGAGCGAGCCGGCGACGCCCACCGAGCCGGTCGAGGACTGGATGACCATGGTCGAGGTCGTCGACTTGGGGTCGAAGGACAGCGAGAGCTTGTCGCCGTTGAGCAGGTTGGTGCCGTTGTAGCCCGAGTTCTTCATCAGCTCGTCGACCTGGCTCAACACGGTGTTGAACTGGGTGGCGAGGGTGGCGCGGCGGGTCTGGTCGCTCTCCGCGGCGGCCGAGTTGGCAAGGCCCTGCGCCGTCTGGAGCAGCTTGGTCATGCCGTCGATGCCGGTGCTCGCGGCCGTGATCGTGCGCACGGCCTGCTGCATGTTGTCCTGCAGGCCGGAGAGGTCGCCGGCGCGCTGATCGAGCGTCGCGGCGGCGAAGTAGTTCAACGGGTTGTCGAGGGCGGAGTTGACCTTCTTACCGGTCGCCAGCCGCGTCTGCGAGATGGTTGCCTCTGCAACGGTCTGCTGGATGGTCACCAGGGTATCGCGGATACCCGAGGAAAGCGCCACAGCCATCGGTCCATTTCCACTTCGTCAAGCCACTTGCGACGTTGTACGCCGTTAATGATTAATGAAACGTTCCCTCCGCCATCCCCGCGCCGTTTCATCGGTGGCTCGAACGCTGGCTGACGTGGATTCCGGCAGAACTCCCGCGAGGAATATATCGCTTGCTGTCTATCGGGATTGCCGCAATCACGATCCCGTCGCCCGATAGACATGAACCGAGAGGTCATCGCATTAAGCCGGCAAAAATTATCGCTATCTTTTGCCTACCTTGCCATTTTATATTGTATATCTTTATATATAATATGAAAATATCAGATTATTTACAAAATGCAATTCGATATAATTTATATTGATATCTATTTTAAATATAAAAAACCGATTTTATCTGTGACAAATCGACGTGTCGACCATCCTTCGTCGCCCGGCCTATGCATCGATGCTGTGCATCGATGCATAGGCCGGGAGCAAGATCTGCCCCCTCGCAGCATGATGAGAGAGATCGTCCATGCAGTCCGGACTCGACCGGCGCAGACGTTCGCCTGGATGAACCGTGTTCCACACGAATGCAGGCGGGCCATGGCCTCTGTCCGGGGCGACGTCCGGCACGCACGTTTACTCTTTCGGCCGATTCAGGGGTCGCCGGATCTGTCTCGGAGAATTATATCCGATGGGCTAATCCAGTCGCAAATCCGTGTCGTACCCCGAGGCCGATCGGCGGATGCGCGGTGATCGACGCCGCTCGGCGTGGAGGGAGAGGGGGCGCACCAAAGCGACGTCGGTCGCCAGCATCATGACAGCGGCCAAGTGGCGCGACGGTCGGCGGACGTTCCACCACGAGGCGCCCCGGCATCGGACAACCAACGCCAGGGCGGGCGGAGATCCGGGGCGGGGAGAGCGCTCACGAGAGGGCATGCTCGGTCCGACTCGCGTCCGCCGTCCCGTCGTGTGGCGGGCGTGACCCGGCAACGGCGACCACGCTCGGTCCTCGATCGTGCCGCATCGTCGGCGGCGAAGCGAGATCCGCGTCGTCGGGGGCCGGACTGGCAGCCGGACGGCCTCATACCGCCGGATCGGGCTTATCGCCGGTCGAGGCGGCGCCCGGTGCTCGCCCGCCCGCGATCGACATCGCCGGGACCCGGCCACGGCGCGGAGCGGTCGATGTCGATCCGGCAGCGCGGGAACTGCGTCCGACGGGCGCGAGCGGTAGAACCCGATCGGACGTTCGGTCGCGTGCCACCTCAGGCAGGTCGGCTTCGCTGGGGCGCGTGGAAACGGCGCCGCCCCGCATGGCCCCGGATACGCCGTCTCTAGGAGAATCTGCCGACGGAAGGCTGCTATTCGACCAGTTTCGTCAGGTATTTCTCGTAATTCATGAGATCCTGACCAACCTTGAGCGCCTGATAGTAATCACCATCCTCGATCTTTTTGTGGATTTCGGCGATATACAGACCCATGGTCGGAACGCTGTTCATGATCTCGTTCGCATGAGCTATGAACTCGTTCTCGATCATCAGATCCTTTTCAGTGAGATAGATCGCCTGGAGGATGACATACAATCTCTCACAGGCCGTCTTGGCCTGGCTTTCCGTCAAAATATCTTTTTCACGAAGAAATTTTGCCTTCGTCTCGAAGGTCAGGGATGCACGGCGACTGCCGTTGCGGATCGAGACGTCGCCGATAATCAGCCGTTCGTGCGGTTTGAGGTCGATGCGCAGGGCCATGAAGCAAGCACTTTTGTCCTCATCGTTCAGTGCCGCATTAGTCTGAATTTTTCGCAAACTCCAGGGTGGAGAGCGACGCCGGGGGAGAGGAAACCGCTCAGGGTGTCCCGGAGGCTCCCGGCTGAACGAGGATCGAGGGATGGCGCAGCAGAGAGACCCGTTTCTCGTCAAGGCGCATGGTGCGGCGGGAGCGCAGCCGCGCAACGAAGACGGTTCGCAAGGCCGGGAGATCCCATCGTTCGGCAGCTCAGGTGCGACGTCGGAGATGCCGGCGCACCACTCCGAGCGCGACGATGCCGTCCGGCCGGACCACGGGTGAGCGCGAACGCATCAAGACACCGGAATGGGAGAAGCGCGGCCGGCATCGGACGACAGTGCCCCTCCGCAAGGGGCTTCCGAGATCGCCGCAGCGGCTCGACCGCGCCCCCCGGACGGAAGGCGCGGGTTCGGTCACGTCACACCGTCCGCCCCCCGTCGATCGGCATCTCCACGCCCGTGATGAACTCCGCCTCGTCGGAGGCCAGGAACAACGCCACGTTGGCGATGTCGGACGCCCGCGACATCCGCCCCAGCGGGATCGTCGCGACGAACTTCGCCCGGTTCTCCGGCGTGTCGGGCACGCCCATGAAAGCCTCCAGCAGGCCGGTCTCGCCCATCACCGGGCAGAGCGCGTTGACGCGGATCTTCCACGGCGCCAGCTCGACGGCCAGCGACTTCGACATCAGGTTCACCGCCCCCTTCGAGGCGTTGTACCAGGTCAGGCCGGGACGGGGCCGGATGCCGGCGGTCGAGCCGACGTTCAGGATCACGCCGCCGCCATTGTCGCGCATCGCGGGCGCCAGCGCCCGGACGAAGTGGAAGATCGACTTCACGTTGACCCGGAAGACCCGGTCGAAGGCCTCCTCGTCGACCTCCATCAGCGGCTGGTTGCGGTGGGTGGTGCCGGCGTTGTTGACCAGGATGTGGGGCGTGCCGAAGGCCTCGGTGGTGCGCGCGACCGCCGCCGCGACATCCGCGGCGCTGCCGACATCCGCCGCGATGGCGATGGCGGATTCGCCGATCTCGGCCGCCACCCGCTCGGCGGCATCGCCCCGCAGGTCGAGCACCGCGACCTTGGCGCCCTCCGCGGCGTAGCGCTTGGCGATGCCCTCGCCGAAGCCGCCGCCGGCGCCGGTGACGATCGCGACCTTGCCGTTGAGCCTCATTGAAAAAATCTCCTTGCGTTACGCGGCCGAGATCTCGCCGCGCTCGATCTGGATGGTGGTGTCGACGAGCGCCCGCAGCAGGTCCGGGCTGCTCTCGGTGATCAGGATCGCGACGTCGGGGAGCGCGGCGCGCAGGCGCGCCAGGGCCTCGGCGTAGCGAAGGGCGAGCGCCGGGGCGAGGCCCTGGAACGGCTCGTCGAGGAGCACCGCGCGGGTGCCGACCATCAGGGCGCGGCCGAGCGCCACCATCTTGCCCTGGCCGCCCGACAGGCCCGCCGCCTTGCGCGGCGCGAAATCCTTGAGTTCCGGCAGGAGCGCGTAGACGGAATCCAGCCGCCGCGAGACTTCCGCCTTGGGTAGTTTGAGCACCTGGGCCGGCAGCAGCAGATTGTCCTGCACCGTGAAGCTGCCGAACAGCTTGCGCTCCTCCGGCGCGTAGCCGATGCCGAGCCGCGCACGGTGATGCGCCGGCACGGCACCGGCCTCCTGCCCGTCGAGGACGAGCCGGCCGGCCTGGAGGGGCAGGAGCCCCATCAGGGCGCGCAGCGTCGTGGTCTTGCCGGCGCCGTTGCGGCCGATCAGCGCCACGCGCCCGCCCGGCGGCACGGCGAGCGAGACGCCGCGGAGCACGGGGGCGCCCGCGATCTCCACCGCCGCTCCCTCAAGCCGCAGCATGGGCGCCTCCGTTCGGTGCGATGCCGATCACCGTACGCTGCACCTCCGGATCGTTGAGGATCCGGGACGGGGACCCGAGCGCCGCGATCCTGCCCTGGCCCCAGACGGCGACCCGGTCGGCGAAGCGCCCGACCACCTCCATGTCGTGCTCCACGAAGACCGCCGTCACACCCGCCTCGCGCAGGACCCGCACCAGGGTCTCGACGATGGCCATTTTTTCCGCCGCGGCGACGCCGCTCGTCGGCTCGTCCATCAGGAGGAGGCGGGGCCGGAGCGCCACCGCCATGGCGATGTCGACGAGCTTGCGCGCGCCCTCGTTGAGGGCGTCGGCCCGCACGTCGGTGATGCGGGTCAGCCCGAAGCGCGCGATCAGCTCCGCCGCCTCGTCGCGGAAGCGCGGGCGCAAGAGCGGGGTGAGCACCGACCAGACGCCCTCGCGGGCCGCGACCGCGAGGGCCACGTTCTGGAGCACGGTGTGCTCGGTGAAGAGCTGCGGCAGCTGGAAGCTGCGCGCGACCCCGAGCCCGACGATGCGCCGCGGCGACAGGCCGAGGATCGGCTTGCCCTCGAAGGCGATCGTCCCCCCTTGCGGCTTGAGGTAGCCGGTCGTCATGTTGATGAAGGTGGTCTTACCCGCGCCGTTCGGGCCGATGATCGCCAGGAACTCGCCGGCCTCGACGTCGAGGTCGATCCCGTCCGCCGCCTTGAGCCCGCCGAAGGCGAGGCGCAGACCCTTTGCCGAGAGAAGCGCGGTCATGCGGCCCTCCGGCGGCTCGTGATCATGCCCCAGATGCCGCCCGGCGCGAACACGATGACGGCCAGCAGCACGAGGCCGAGCACCAGCTGCCAGGCATTGGCGAAGGTCGCCGCGGCATAGACCCGGGTCAGCTCGTAGGCCGCCGCCCCCAGGAATGGCCCGAGCACGCTGCCGGCCCCGCCGAGGATCGCGATGAAGACGAGCTCGCCCGAGGTGGTCCAGTAGCTGAGTGCCGGGGTGACGTGCCGGGTGGTGAGCGCGATGATCGCCCCGGCGAAGCCCGCCATCACGGCCGACGCCACGTAGGCCGCGAGCAGCACGCGCTTCGGGGACACGCCCATGAAGTCGAGCCGGGTCTCCCGGGTCTTGATGCCGGCGAGCGCTTCCCCGAGCGGCGAGGCGAGCGCCACCCGCACCAGCGCACCGCAGGCGAGCGCCAGGACGAGGGCGATGCCCAGCACCGTCCACTCGCCCGTCTCGCCGGCGAGCGGACGGCCGAGGACCGTCACCGGCGGGAGCCGGATGCCGTCGGCTCCGTGGGTGAGCGCGTAGAACTTTTCCAGCACCGAGTAGAAGACCATGCTGAGCGCGAGATTCAGCATGCCGAAGAAGATCTCGCGGTAGCGCACCACGAAGAGGCCGATCAGCAGGCCGACGATCCCGGCGAGCAGGGCCGCGGCCGGGAGCAGCAGCAGGGCCTCCGGCACGAGAACCGCGCCGAACGCCACCGTGTAGGCGGCGAGCGCGAGGTAGAGCGCATGGCCGAAGCTGACCTGGCCGGCCCGCAGCAGGAGCAGGATGCCGAGCACGGCGAGCCCCTTGGCGAGCGCGATGGTGAGCACGAAGCGCAGCCACGGCACCGCATAGGCGAGGACGAGGATCAGCACGGCGCCGGCCAGCGCGAAAAGAGTTTCGGAGCGGCGGGTCATCGCGCGGCGCCTCCGTGCAAGGAATTGCAGGTCATATCCGCCGGGTCTCCGCCACGCCGAACAGGCCTTGTGGCCGAAACAGCAGCACCGCCACCATGATGGCGTAGGGCACCACCACCTCGAATTCCGGCGCGACATAGACCGCGAAGGACCGGCCGAGGCCGATGAGGAGGGCGGCGACCGCCGCCCCCTCGATCTGGCCGAGGCCCGCCGTCGCCACCACCGCGAAGGAGAGCACGATGGTCGAGGCGCCGACGCCCGGCACCAGCGAGACGGTGGGGGCGGCGAGCGCACCGCCGAGCGCGGCGAGCGCGGCGCCGACCGTGAAGGTCAGCATCGTCACCCTGGCGGCGTCGATCCCCATGGCCCGGGCCGCCTCGCGGTCGACCGTGACCGCCACGACCATGCGGCCGGTCAGCGTGTAGCGCAGCACGCAAGCCAGGATGGCGAGCGTCGCGAGGGCCACACCCGGCAGCACGTAGAGCTGGTAGGCAGTGAACGGGATCGCGTCCTGGCCGAACGGCACGTCGACGGTGCCGAGCCATTTCAGCGGCGCGTCGAACACCACCGGCTGCACGCCCCAGACCAGCTTCTGCAGGTCCTCCAGGATCATGAACAGCGCGAAGGTGACGAGGAGCTGCAGGACCGGCTCGCGGTCCTGCATCCGGCGCAGCAAGAGCCGTTCGATCACCGGCCCGAGCGCGACGCCGACGAGCACGGCGGCCGCGAGCAGGATCGGCAGGCCGAGCCAGGGCGGCGCGCCCAGCGAGGCCGCGAACAGCCCGATGGAGGCCGCCGCGTAGCCGCCAATGGCGTAGAGGCTGCCATGGGCCACGTTGAGCACCCGCAGCACGCCGAACACCAGGTTCAGGCCGACCGCCACCATGAAGACGGCGGCGGCGTAGGACAGCCCGTCGAGCAGGGCGAGCCCGACGAGGATCCCGTTCTCCGACAACCAGGCCATCAGCTCTTGAAGGCCTGCGCCTGCGGGAGCTTGGCCACCATGTCGGGGGTCAGCGTCTTCAGCCAGTCGGCACTCTTCTGGCCGACCGGCGTCGTCACCGACTCGGCCGGGAAGACGATCATGTCGGTGAGCACCGGGAACGGGTACTTGTCGGAGTGCAGGGTGGTGCCGATGAGCTGGTTCTCGAGGCCCTGGCCGTCCTCGCGGATCCGCACGCTCGCGGTCGGCGAGGGGAATTCGAGGCCCTTGAAGGCGGAGGCCAGTTCCGCATCGGTCGGCCAGCCGCCGCCCTTCGCCGCCACCGCCTTCTCGATGCCGGCCTTCATCGCCGAGACGGCCTGGGCCATGTGGAAGCACGGATAGATCGGCCAGGCATTGTACTTGGCCTTGTAGGTGTCGCTGAAGCGCTTCAGCCGCTCGGGATCGGCTGGGGAGGGGTGGAGGAACCAGTGGTCGCCGCGCGCCCCGACGATGTGGCCGGCGGGCAGCGCCTTGCCGACGCGCTGGAGCGAGGATTCGGCGAGCGGCATCACGAAGGTCGCGCGCTCGAACAGCTTGCGGTCCGAGGCCTGGCGGATCAGCGCGTCGAGGTCGCCGCCCCAGGAGGTCGACAGCACCACGTCGGGCCGCAACGCCAGCACGCGGGTGATCTCGGTCGAGAAGTCGGTGGCGCCGAAGCGCGGAAACAGCTCGGCCGCAACCTTCACCCCGGGCTTCAGGGTGTTCATCGCCGTCCGAAAAATGTCCCAGGAGTCGCGGCCCCAGGCATAGTCCTGGTTGATCACCGCGATCGACTTGAAGTCGGGCTTGACCTTCAGGAGGTAGAGGAGCGCGGCCAGGATCTCCGGCGTCGCATTGGCCTGGGTGCGGAAGGCATACGAGTAGCGGTTATCCTCGAAGATGCGCTGGGTGCCGCAATCCCACAAGAGCGTCGGGCGCTTCAATTCGTCGGAGAGCGGCGCGCAGGCGATGCAGTCCGCCGACGAGATCGCCGCGAAGATCAGGTGCACGCCCTCCGACTGGACGAGGCGGCGGTACTCGCCGACGACATGGTCGACGCCCGGGCCCTCGTCGACGAAGATCGGCCGCACCTTCACACCGGCGATCCCGCCGGCCGCGTTGATCTCGTCGAACAGCATCTCGGCGGTCTGGCGGCCGGGCACGCCGAAGACGCTGGCCGGACCCGACAGGTAGGTGGCGATGCCGACCTTGATCTCGGCGGGCTTCGCCGCGCCCTGCGCCCAGGCGCTGCGGCCCGGCATCAGCAGGCTCGCTCCCGCCGCGCCCGCTCCGATCAGCGCCTCGCGCCGCGTGACGACACCGTCACGACCCGTCCCGGCCATGCCTTCCTCCCTGACTTCCGACGCGGGCCGGCCCCTCTGGAAATGGCGTCGGGGGCCTGGCCGCGGGCGGGATCATGGGGGCGCGGTGACCTCCTGTCCAATAGCTTGTTCGCCCACGAGCGAGAGGTTCGAGATATGGGAGTGGACGGCGCCCTGGCCCCCGGCGGCGGGCCGCCGTCACGCGAGCGGGATGTCGTCGTAGATCGCCGCGAGCGTCAGCGTGACGCCGATCTCCGGCAAGTCGACCGACTCGGGACAAGCGGCGGGCGACAGGCCGCCCACCGGATTTCGGCGATGCACCGTCACCGCGCGCCGGTCCTGGCGCACCAGCACGACGCACCGGATCGAGGCCACGGCGGCGTAGGCGGCGAGCTTCGAGGCCTGGCGCCGCGGGGTGTCGCTGGGGGAGAGGACCTCGAACACGACGAGCGGCGAGGGCGTCACGCAGAGGTCATGGCGGCCGTCGTCGGGAGCGACGAGGATATCGGGCGCCACGGTGCGGGCCTCCCCCGGCACCGGCACCTGGCTCGGACCGGAGGGGCGCCAGGGGCTGCCGTGACGACGCCTGTGCTGCCGCAGGCTCTCGAGGATGTTGGTCTGGATCCAGTCGTGCCGCCGCGTCGGCTGGGCGTTCATCAGCGGCACCCCATCGGCCAGCTCCCAGCGCTCCCCGGCCGGCCGCTCGGCGAGGAAGGCCAGGAAGCCGTCGAGGCTCATCGGGGGGTCACGCGTCTCGGCGGCGCGCATGGCGGGCGCTCCCGTACATCCTCGGCGAGGATACCACGTCTCACGCCAGCCGGAACGCCCGCACCAGCACCGCGGCCTGGGCCGGGCGCAGGCTGTGCAGGGTGCCGACGAGCACCAGCCGGTTGAGCCAGGCATGCGGCCCCTCGGGCGCCGTCACCTCGATGGTGGAGAACCGGTAGTCCGGCGCGCCGTCGCGGCCGGGATCGATCAGGACCTGGTTGCGGACGGTCAGGATCGCCCCGTCCTCGGCCTGCATCTCGTAGAGGGCGTCGAGGCGCCGGACGCCGTCCTTGCGCACGAGCTGCCGATCCGCACCGCCGGGCAGCACCGTGCCGCGGATCCGCGGACCCTGGAAGCGCCCGCCGGTGATCGGCACGATCCGGCGCTCGCCGAGCGGCGAGTCGCCGAGGGAGACCAGCGGGGCGATCTCGACCACGGCCTCGTAGACGAACTCCGTGCGCGGCGGCACCAACGGCAGGTCGGAGAGGGGGCCGGCAGGAGGGGCGGGCGTCTCCGCGGCCGCGGCCAGTCCCGAGAGGCCGAGACCCGACAAGGCGGCACCGGCGAGCGCAGCACCGGAAACGAGCAGGGCCCGACGGTCGGGGTGCGGCGCGGCACGGTCCGGCATGGCGATTCTCTCCCTGGTCCTTGTCTCCGGCGATGATGCGCCCGGCCGGCAACCGGCGACAGGGGGGCCGGCATCCTGCCGCAGCGTTCCACCCGACGAATTGCCCCGGCCGCGCTTGACGGGCTCGACCCGTCCGGGCCGAGTGGCGGACGCGAAGCCGGGCCGGGCGCGCGACGGCCCGGCGGATCTCCGGGGCTGGGGGTTGCCGATGGGACGTGACGTCAAGCGGAGGGCGCAACCGCGTCGGCCGGTCCTCCGGCCCATCCTGGTCCTCGCCACATGTCTGTCCGGGCCGGCGCTCGCCGGGCCGCTCGCCTGCGGCGACCTCGCCGGGCTCACCCGCCCGGACCTGCGCATCGACCGGGCCGAGGCGGTGCCCGCCGGCACCCTGCCGGCCGACAACCCGGCCCGTGCCGCGCTCACCGGCGCCGCGCGGGCGAAGGCGGCGCTGCCGGCCCACTGCCTCGTCGAGGGCACGATCGACCCGCGCACCGGCGCCCGGGGCGTACCCTACGGCACCGGCTTCCAGCTGCGCCTGCCGGACGCCTGGAACGGCCGCTTCCTGTTCCAGGGCGGCGGCGGGCTCGACGGGGTGGTCGGCGAGGCGTTGGGCGCGATCCCGGTCTCGGGAGCGACGGCGGCGCCGGCCCTGCTCAGGGGCTACGCCGTGGTCTCGACCGATTCCGGCCATCGCGGCCGCGACAACGCCGACGCCGCCTTCGGCCTCGACCAGCAGGCGCGGATCGACTTCGCCTACGGGGCGGTCGGCACCGTGACGCGGGAGGCCAAGGCCCTGGTCGCGGCCCGCTACGGCCGGCCCCCGGCACACGCCTACTTCATGGGTTGCTCCAACGGCGGCCGCTCGGCCCTGATGGCGGCGACGCGCTTTCCCACCGCCTTCGACGGCATCGTCGCCGGCGCCCCGGCCTTCCGCCTGAGCCGGGCGGCCCTCGCTCAGATCTGGGACACGAGGAGCTTCCTCGCCGCCGCTCCGAAGGACCCGGAGGGCCGGCCGATCCTGGCCGAGGCGTTGAGCCCCGCCGACCTGACCCTCGTGGCCGACGCGGTCTTGAAGGCCTGCGACGCCGCCGACGGCCTCGCCGACGGGTCGGTCGAGGCGGTCTCCGCCTGCCGCTTCGATCCGGGAAGCCTCGCCTGCCCGGGGGAGAAGACCGCGACCTGCCTGAAACCCGCGCAGGTCGAGGCCCTGCGCCGCGCCTTCGGGGGCGCCCGGGACGGGCAGGGCCGCCCGGTCTACGCCTCCTGGGCGTGGGATCCGGGAATCGCGGCACCGGGCTGGCGGGCCTGGAAGCTCGGCACCTCGCGGACCGCCACGCCCGACGCCCGCAACGTCACCCTCGGGCCGGCCGCGATCGCGAACTACTTCCTCACCCCGCCCGATCCGGGCTTCGACGCGCTGCGCTTCGACGTCGACCGCGACACCCCGCGCATCGCCGAGACCGCCGCGCTCAACGACGCGACCGGCACCTTCCTGTCGACCTTCACGGCCCGCGGCGGGCGGCTCCTCGTCTACCAGGGCGTCGCCGACCCGGTCTTCTCCGCCCGCGACCTCGTCGACCACTGGCAGGACCTCGCCCGCCACAACGGCGGCGCGCAGGACCTGGCGGCCGCGGCGCGGCTCTTCCTGGTGCCGGGCATGACCCATTGCGGCGGCGGGCCGGCGCTGGACGACTTCGATCCCCTGAGCGCGATCGAATCCTGGGTCGAACGGGGCGAGGCCCCCGACCGGCTCATCGCCCGCGGCACCGCCTTCCCGGGCCGCACGCGCCCGCTCTGCCCGTTCCCGCAGGAGTCCCGCTACCTGGGCGGCGAGCCCGACCGCGCCGAGAGCTTCGCCTGCCGGGCACCCTGACGAGCCCGGACGTTTCGCGCGGCGGGCTTAACCCGCCCGCAAGCCCGGCCCGCTAAGCAGAAGGCTCGCGCGGCGCGGTTCGGAGCGGCGGAATGGCGGCCGGGGCATCTCTCGGCGAGGCGGAGGCCGGCGGCAGTGCCGGCACCGCGCTCGCGGTGTTCGGCGTTCGGATCGCCGCGGCGGCCTGCGCCTTCGTGGCCCAGGTGCTGATGGCCCGGCTGATGGGCGGCGAGGAATACGGGATCTTCGCCACGATCTGGGTCTGGACGGCATTGCTCGGCCACGCCTCGACCTGGGGCCTGTCCCAGGCCGCCTGCCGTTTCCTGCCGACCTACCGGGCGCAGGGCGCCGCCGGGCCGGAGCGCGGATTCCTCGTCTTCGGCGCGGTCTTCTCGCTCGCCGCCGCCTCGGTCCTGGCGGCGGCCGGCGCCGGCACGCTCTGGCTGCGGCCCGGCCTCGTGGCGGAGGCCTACCGGGCGCCGGTTCTGGTCGCCGCGCTGGTTCTGCCGCTCTTCGCGCTCCAGGATTTCTGCGAGGGCGTGGCGCGGGGCCGCAACTGGACGCTGCTCGCCGTCGTGCCCCCGTACCTCCTGCGCCAGGGCCTGATCATGGCCCTGATGCTCGCCGCGGTCGGGTTCGGCGCCCCGGCGGAAGCCGGGATCGCGGTCGCCTGCACGCTCGCCGCCACCGCCCTGTCGCTGGCGGTCCAGGCGGGCCTTCTCGCGGGGCGCCTGTGGGCCGAGCAGCGGCCGGGCCGGGCACTCTATCCGTGCGGCGAGTGGCTGCGCGCCGCGCTGCCGATGGCGCTGATCGATCTCGCCGGCTCCGGCTTCAACTTCGTCGACGTTCTGGTGCTCGGCTTCCTGCTGCCGCCCGCGGAGGTCGGGGCCTATTTCGCGGCGACGCGGCTGCTGCAATTCGTGGTCTTCGTCCAGTACGCCGCCTCCTCGGTCACCGCGCAGCGCTTCGCGGAGGCGCAAGCGCGGGGCGACCGGGCCGGGCTCGAGGCCCTGGTGCGGCGCTGGTCGCGGCTGACGCTGCTGGCGACGCTCGCGACCGGGCTCGGCGTGGTCGGGGCGGGGCCGCTGCTGCTCGGCCTGTTCGGGCCCGATTTCCGCGCCGCCCTGCCGCTGCTCGCCATGCTGGTGGCCGGCCACGGGCTCGCCGCCGCCTGCGGGCCGGCGGAGGATTTGCTGACGATGCTGGGCGGCGAGCGCGCCTGCGCGGCCGTGACCATCGGGCTGCTCGCCGTGGCGGTGCTCCTCACCCTGGCGCTGGTGCCGCTGCTAGGCCTCGCCGGGGCGGCGCTGGCGGCTTCCCTCGTCACCGCCGGCCGCGGCGCCGTGCTCGCCCTCCTGGCCTATCGCCGCCTCGGCCTCCTCACCCCGGCCTTCGCCCGATGAACGCGCCCGTGATCCCCCTGCCGACGCCCGCCCTCGCTGCCATGACCGGCGAGGCCATGACTGGCGAGGCGATGGCCTGTACGGTCACGACGCTCGCGGCCCTCTCCCGCGAGCCCGCCGCCTGGGATGCCCTGGTGGCCGGCGCGGACCGGCCGACGCCGGACTATTCCCGGCGGGTGCTGGAGGCGCATCGCGACAACGGCCTGGCGCCCGCGGACCTGCCCTGCCTCGCGGTGCGGCGCGGGCCCGATCTCGTGGCCTTGCTGCCCTACCGGATCGGGCGCGGGCCTCTCGGGTGGGGCCGGGTCGCGCGGCCCTTCGCATCCCCGTACCTCACGGTGACGGCGCCGCTGGTGGTCGCCGGCCCCGACGGCCCGCCCGCTCTCGCGGCGCTGGCGGCGGGGATGCGCGGCCTCGGCTGCCCTTGGTGGTGGCCGCTCCTGCCCACCGAGGACGGCGCGGGGCCGGCCTTCCTCGCGGCGCTCGCCCGCGACGGCTGGGGCCGCGCCGAGATCTCGACCTTCCAGCGCCCCGTCCTCGACCGGCGCGCCAGCCACGACGCCTTCCTAAAGGGCCATCCGCACAAGGGCCGGCTCAAGGATCTGCGCCGCCGCCGGCGCCGCCTGGAGGAGGCCGGTCTCCTGTCGGTCGAGGCGGTCGGGCCGGACGGCGACCTCGCGGGCGCGGTGGCGGAGTTCCTGGCGCTCGAACGGCGCGGCTGGAAAGGACGGGCGGGCACCGCGCTCGCCTGCCGGCCGGGCACCGCGGGCTTTGCCCGCGACGTCTTTCGCGCCGGCGACGGGCCGGTGGCGGCGCGCGCCGACCTCCTGCGCCTCGACGGGCGGGTGGTCGCGGCGAGCCTCGCTCTCGTCTGCGGCGGCACCGCGATGCTGCTCAAGACCGCCTACGACGAAGACCTGCGCCAGCTCGCCCCCGGCGTGGTGCTGGAGGCCGAGATCGTCCAGGCCCTGCACGAGACCCGCTTCGCCGACCGGCTCGATTCCGCCACCCTGGCGAGCGCGGTGCTGGACGATCTCTACCCGGAGCGGACGCGCATCGCCGAGACGATGCTCTCGCCTCCGGGCGGCCCGGCGCCGTCGCGGCTCGCCGACCGGGCGAGACGGCAGCACGCCGCCAAGGCTTGGCTCAAGGCTTGGCTCAAGGCGCGGCTCGCCCGCCTGCGGCGGCGCTGATGTCCGGCTCGCGGGCCGCGTCGGGGTCGCGGAGCGCGTCGGCCTCGCGGGCCGCGTCGGCCTCGCGCCAGCCGACCCGGGCCTGCGGCTTGGCATCGGTGGAGGCGAAGTAGGGCTTGATGTCGAGGAGCGGCGTGCCGTCGAGGCAGTCGAGGCCGCGCACCCGCAAGCAGGCGCCCTCGATGCCGAGAAGCTCCACCACCGAGACGGCGATCGGGTTCGGCCGGGCCGGCGAGCGCAGCGCGAAGGTGCCGCGGGGCGCCGGGGCGTGGCGGGGTTGCTGCGCCACGAGGTTCCGGGGCGCCCGGTCCATCCAGTAGAGCACGATCAGGTGGGTGGTGCCGGACAGCTCCCGCAGGGCGGGGGCGAAACGCGGATCGACCTCCAGGGTGCAGACCGCGTCCGACTGGCCCGAATTGCGCGGGCAGGCCGTGCGCTCGGTCCAGGGCGTGCGCACCCGTCCGACGAAGTAGAGCCCGGCATCGAACGCCGCGGGCAGCGCGACCGTCTCCTCGCCCGGCCGCGGCCCGAATTCCGTCTCCGCACCGTTCATCGCGTCACCTCGCTTCCTCGAAACACGCAGGAGCCGGGTCGCCCCGGAGCGGCACCCGGTATAGGCTGGCGCGCAGGACATCAGGGAGACCGACCGCGTGTTCGCCGACGAGCTGAGACCGATGGAGACGGTGGCCGACCCCGAGACGGCGGTCGATCGCCTGGCGAGCCTGCACACCGCCGCCACCGGGAGCCTGCGGGACGCGCTGAACCGCTTCCTCGCCGAGGGCGTGCCGCCCGATTCCGCCGAGCGGCTGACCTTCCGCTATCCCGAGCTGCGCCTGACCTACCGGCCGACCGGACCGATGCCGCGGATCTCCCGCGCCACCGCGAAGTTCCAGGGCCCGGGCGTCTTCTCCACCACCCTGACCCAGCCGGGCCATTTCCGCCCCTACCTGCTCGAGCAGCTGCGCCCGCTGGTGCAGGATTACGGCGCCACGATCGAGGTGGGCCTGAGCGCCCAGGAGATCCCGTACCCCTACGTCGTCGAGCCGGGGGCGGAGCTCGCCCGGGGCGTGACGTCGAGCGACCTCGCACGCCACTTCCCGACCCCGATGCTGTCGAGCGTCGGCGACGAGATCGCCGACGGGCTGTGGCTCGATGCCGACGACGAGGTGCGGCCGCTCGCCCTGTTCGACGGGCCGCGGGTCGATTACTCGCTGCGCCGCCTCGTCCACTATACCGGGGCCGACTGGCGCCAGATCCAGCCCTGGATCCTGCTTACCAACTACCACCGCTACGTCGACCAGTTCGTGCGCGTCGGCCTCAAGGCGCTGGTCGACGAGCCGGAGCGATACGCCCGCCTCGTCCTGCCCGGCGGCATCTCGGTCGAGGCCGGGGAGGCGGCGGGCGCCCAGGCCGAGGCGCTCATCGCCGCCTCGCCCTGGCACCGGTTCCAGATGCCGGCCTACCACCTCGTCGCCCGGGACGGCCAAGGGCAGCCGGGGCAGGGGACCAGCCTCGTCAATATCGGCGTCGGGCCGTCGAACGCCAAAACCATCACCGACCACTTGGCGGTGCTGCGGCCGCATTGCTGGCTGATGGTCGGCCATTGCGGGGGCCTGCGCCAGTCGCAGACCATCGGCGACTACGTGCTGGCCCACGGCTACCTGCGCCGCGACCGGATCCTCGACGAGTTGGTGCCGCCCGACGTGCCGATCCCGGCGCTTGCCGAGGTCCAGGTCGCGCTCCAGGAGGCTGCCGCCAGCGTCACCGGCGAGCGGGCGGAAGCGCTGAAGCAGCGCCTGCGCACCGGCACCGTCGTCACCTACGACGACCGCAACTGGGAGCTGCGCTGGTCGCAGGAGCGACGGCGAATCAACCTGTCGCGGGCGATCGGCGTCGACATGGAGAGCGGCACCATCGCGGCGCAGGGCTACCGCCTGCGGGTGCCCTACGGCACGCTGCTCTGCGTCTCCGACAAGCCGCTGCACGGCGAGATCAAGCTGCCGGGCGCCGCCAACGCCTTCTACGAGCGGGCGGTGGGCGAGCACCTGCTGATCGGGCTCGCCACCCTGGACGCCCTGCGGCGCAACCGGCACGGCCTGCACTCGCGCAAGCTGCGCAGCTTCGACGAGCCGCCGTTCCGGTAACGGAGACGTCGGCAACGGAGACGGTGGCAACGGAGACGTTGGCAAAGGAGACTTGGCGCGTGGCGTCCCTGCCGATCTCTAACAGCCGCCACGTCGCGATCGCGGAGGGCGGCGCCACCCGCGTCGTCGCGGTGGCCGACCTCGCCGCCTCCCTCGGTGCCGAGGCGCTGATCCGCCTGCACGAGGCGGATTTCGCCGCCCTCGCGGCCGTGGAGCGCGATCTCGTCCACTTCAACCTGGAGCGGACGATCAACCGCGCCGGCACGCGCTACGCCCTCCTGCCGATCGTCCGGCCCGGGCGGCGCCGGCCCGGCGGGCCGGAGGAGCTGCCGGTCCTCGACCCGACCCGGTTTCGCACCGGCCTGTGCGTCGCGGTGCGCCAGGGCGTGCCGGTGGCGGCGGTGACGCCGGACCTGTTCGCGATCTCGCTGCCGACGATCCGCGACGCGAGCGCCCTGGCCCAGGCCCTGGTGCGCCGCTACGCCGAGCTGTTTCCCGATCTCGGCCCGGACGACCTCGTCCGGCGCGGCTGCGCGATCACGCGGCTGCGTCTCGACGCTCCCGGTCGGATCCCGGGCGCCGAGCCGGCCTGATCGGCCGGCCGAGATCGCGGGCGGCCCGAGTCGCGGGCGGCAGAAGTCGCGGGCGACGACGTGAGGCTCAGTCGATCCGCCGCAAGCCTTGCGCGAACCGCTTGGCGTTGGCGACGTAGCGGTCGGCCGAGGCGCGCAACCCCGCGACCGCCGCCTCGTCGAGGACCCGCACGGCCTTGGCGGGCGCGCCGACGATCAGGCTGTTGTCGGGAAATTCCTTGCCCTCGGTGACGAGGGCGTTGGCGCCGACGAGGCAGTTGCGGCCGATCTTCGCGCCGTTGAGGATCGTCGCCCCCATCCCGATCAGCGAATTGTCGCCGACCGTGCAGCCATGCACGATGGCCCCGTGCCCGACCGTGATGCCCTCGCCCAGGGTGAGGGGGAAGCCCGCATCGGTGTGGAGCACCGCACCCTCCTGGACGTTGGTGCGGTCGCCGACCGTGATCGGCTCGTTGTCGCCGCGGATCACCGCACCGAACCACACCCCGACCTCGCGGCCGAGCCGCACCCGCCCGATCACGTGGGCATCCGGGGCGATCCAGGCGCTGCCGTCCTCCGGCACGACCGGGCTGACGGTGTCGAGGGCGTAGAGCGGCATCGGATCCTCCGGGTGGTTTGCCCTCCCTTTCGCATGGCGAGAGGGCGGCGTCAGCCCGGAGCGGGGCGCTTCACACCGAGCCGACGGTCTTCAGCCGCGCCCGCGGGTGGATCTCGGCCTGGCTCATCACCGGCGTCTCGCGGCGGAAGCGCTCGATGATCGAGCGCACGAAGGGCCGGGCCTGGACCGAGGTGACGAGGACCGGCATCTCGCCGATCCGCGCCGCCTCCTCGAACCGGTCGCGCACGGTGGTGACGAAGTCCGAGAGCTTCGAGGGCTGCATCGCCAGGTGGCGCTCGTCGCCATGGCCGACGATCGCCTCCATGAAGGCGCTCTCCCAGGCCGGCGACAGGGTGATGATCGGCAGGACGCCGCCCGGCCCCTGGTACTGGGCGCAGATCTGGCGGCCGAGGCGGGCGCGCACGTGCTCGACGATGTCGCGCGGGTTCTTGATGTGGCCGGCCACCTCCGCGATGCCCTCCACGATGGTGCCGAGGTCGCGGATCGAGACCCGCTCGGAGAGCAGGTATTGCAGCACCCGCTGGATGCCCGTGGTGGCGATCTGGCTCGGCACCACCTCCTTGAGCAGCTCGCCGTGCTCCTTGGGCAGCTCCTTGAGGAGCTTCTGCACCTCGACGTGGTTGAGGAGATCCGAGACGTGGGCCTTGATCACCTCGGTGAGATGGGTCGAGACCACGGTGGCGGCATCGACCACGGTGTAGCCCTTGAGCTGGGCCTCGTCGCGCAACGCCGCGTCGACCCAGGTCGCCGGCAGGCCGAAGGTCGGTTCCAGGAGGTGCTGGCCGGGCAGCTGCACCTGGCCGCCCATCGGGTCCATCGCCATGAACTGGCCCGGGAAGATCTGGCCGGTCCCGGCCTCGATCTCCTTGACCCGGACCACGTAGGTGTGGGCCTCGAGCTGGACGTTGTCGAGGATGCGCACCGAGGGCATCACGAAGCCGAGCTCCGCGGCGAGCTGCCGGCGCAGGGCGCGGATCTGGTCGGTGAGGCGGTCCTGGGCCACCGGCCCGTTGACGAGGGGCAGGAGCGCGTAGCCCATCTCGAGCTTCAGGTCGTCGAGCTTCAGGAGGTCGGCCGCCGTCTCCTCCTTGGCTTCCGCGGCGGTGGCCTCGGCGGCCTTGTCGGCCGCGGCATCGGCCTGCGCGGGGGTCGGCAGGAGGGCGATGCGCCGGGCGAGGTAGGCGGCGCCGAACCCGAGCGCGAGGAAGGGCAGCATCGGGATGCCGGGCAGGAGCCCGATCAGGATCATCACCGCGGCCGACATGCCGAGCGCCTTGGGGTAGTTGGCGATCTGGCGCCCCAGCGCCCGGCTCGCCGGCCCGCGCACGCCGGCCTTGGAGACGAGGAGGCCGGCGGCGGTCGAGACCACGAGGGCCGGGACCTGGCTCACCAGGCCGTCGCCGACGGTGAGCAGCGTGTAGGTCTTGCCGGCCTCCGCGAAGGTCAGGCCCTGCTGGGCGACGCCGATGATGATGCCCCCCACCACGTTGATGACCGTGATGAGGAGCGCGGCGATCGCGTCGCCGCGCACGAATTTCGACGCGCCGTCCATGGCGCCGAAGAACGAGGATTCGTCCTCGAGCGACTGGCGGCGCGACCTCGCGGTCTTCTCGTCGATGAGGCCGGCCGAGAGGTCGGCGTCGATCGCCATCTGCTTGCCGGGCATCGCGTCGAGGGAGAACCGGGCCGCGACCTCGGCGATGCGCCCCGAGCCCTTCGTGATGACGACGAAGTTCACGATGATCAGGATCGCGAAGACGATGATCCCGATCAGGAAGTTGCCGCCCATCACGAAATGGCCGAAGGCCTCGATGACGTGGCCGGCCGCCGCCGTGCCCTCGTGGCCGTGGCCGAGGATCAGCCGCGTCGAGGCGAGGTTGAGCGCCAGCCGCAGCATCGTGGTGATGAGCAGCACCGTCGGGAAGACCGTGAACTCGAGCGGGTTCTCGATGAACAGGCCGGTCATCAGGATCAGGACCGACAGGATGATCGAGACCGCCAGCAGGAGGTCGAGCAGCAGGGCCGGCAGCGGGAAGATCAGCACCACCAGGATGGCGAGCACCGAGACCGCCAGCACCAGGTCGCTGCGGCGCGTGAGCGCGACCAGATCCGCCCGCGACGGCAGCGCGAAGATGCGGCCTGCGCCGAGGGCCTCCGTATCGCTCATCTCGGTCCGCACTCCGCCACCACCCGGCAATTCCTGCCGGGTTCGTGGTTAGGGAATGGTTAACGAGGCCGGAGGCAGCCGCCGGGGCCGGCCGTCCGGCGCGCCGGACGGGTGGGACGCCGCATAATAATCCACCTGCGCGTGGAACGATTTTCATGTTCTAATTTTGTGCATCGCACCATAAAACACAATGCAATTTCGCGCTGCGACGATCAAGCTCGGCCATTCGAGCTATATTGTCCGCAACAGGCTTCGGTCACGACCATCCTCCTGCGGAACCAAGACGCTCGGCGATGATTGAGATGGCATCGATCGCTCAGACAAGGTTCGAGGAGACCATGCGCAAGACCCTCATCACCCTCGCGGCCCTCGGCATGCTCGGAGCCGGCGCGGCGCAGGCCCAGACCACCGTGACGGGCGACCCGGCCCGCGACGCCAAGCCGAGCACCCAGTCGCAGGGCCAGGAGGCGGTGACCCGGCCCAACACCGACATGATGGACAAGACCAACCCGGGCACCACCGGCACCGTCGCTACCAACGCCAAGCTCGAACCCGGCGCCAACAGCTTCACCGAGGCCCAGGCCCGCAGCCGCATGGAGCAGGCCGGCTTCAAGGACGTGAAGGAGCTCAAGAAGGACGATCAGGGCATCTGGCGCGGCCAGGCCATGCAGTCCGGCAACACCGTGATGGTCGGCCTTGACTTCAAGGGCAACGTCTCGACCGCCCGCTAAGCCCGCTCCGCCGACCCCTTCCTCTCCCCGAACATAAGGACGACGCCCATGGCGACCCGTACCATCACGGCCCTGTTCGACAGCTACGACGACGCCTCCGCGGCGGTGCGCAAGGTGGAGGCGGCGGGCGTGCCGCACGCCGACATCAGCATCGTGGCCAACAACCAGGGCGACCGCTATTCCGGCCATATCGGCCAGCGTGACGCGACCGTGGCCGGCACGACGACGACCGGCGAGACCGCGCACGACGCCTCGAACGGCGCCGGGGCGGGCGCCTCGCTCGGCACCGTGCTCGGCGGTGGCGCCGGCCTTCTCACCGGCCTCGGCCTCCTCGCCATCCCGGGCGTCGGCCCGGTGGTGGCCGCGGGCTGGCTCGTCGCGACCGTGACCGGCGCCGGCGTCGGCGCGGCGGCGGGCGGCCTGATCGGCTCGCTGACCGGCGCCGGCCTCAGCGAGGAGCACGCCCACAGCTACGCCGAGGGCGTACGCCGCGGCGGCACGCTGGTGACCGTGCGGGCCGACGACGTCCATGCCGACCGGGTCTATTCGATCCTCAAGGAGCACGGCTCGGTCGACATGGACGACCGTGCCAAGACCTGGCGCCAGGACGGCTGGACCGGCCGCCACGACGAGACCGCCCCTTCGATGACCAATCCGGCCGCGGTGGCGGGCGGCTCGTCGGCGGTCGGTGCCGCCGGCAGCACCACCACGGGGCTCAACACCGGCGGCATGCCGTTCGCGGCCGGCGCTTCGCCGACCACCCAGCGGGTCGATGCCGGCCTGCCCGGCACCACCCGCGAGCGGAACATCGGCATCGAGGACGAGCTGCCCCCGGCCCGTCAGCCGATCGGCACCGAGCGGCGCTGAGATCGATCGTCGGTCACGGGTTGAAGAACGCGGCGGCAGGGGCGACCCTGCCGCCGCTTCCTTGTGCGGCTTTGGAGCCGCAGCACCTGCGAACAAACTCGTTCGACGATGCGGGGCTTGTCCGAGATGCGCGTCGACGCCGATGCGCCGGACGCTGCACCATCGAGGTGTCGATGGCGACGCGCCACGCCGTCATGTCTCGCCGCCTCCCGCCGGCCCGGCGAAATCCGCCGCCCGCTCGGCGAGGTCGTCGAGGTTGCGGCGCAATTGCTCCAGCGTGAAGGCGAGCCAGAAGATGCGGCCGACGCCGTCGGTGGAGAGCGTCCGGGTCACTTGGCGCCGGCGCATCCCGTCGATGGCGTCGCGGTAGCCGGCGATCGCCGCCGCCAGATCGGCGCCGTCGCCGGTCGGCCGATGTCCCGCGGCCAGCGCGTCGGCGAGGTCTTGCAGGCGCGACGCGGCGGCGTTCGCCGCCTGTCCCCAGGCCTGCGCGAGATGGACCCGCAGCACGTCCTCGTCGGATTCGGCGATGGCGCGGCGCAGGAGCACGAGGTCGTGGCGCAGGCGCGTCAGGGTGCGCAGCAGCGGATCCGGATCGGGGGCGGCGGAGAGCCGGCTGCGGCGCTCGCGGGCCGCCTCGCCGGCCAGGGTTTCCAGCCGCGCCAGGCTGCGGCGCACGGCCGGCGGCAGGGCCTTCACGTCGGGCGTCTCCTCCGCGTCGAGGCGGGCCAGCGCCGCGAGCTGGTCCGCGAGCAGCCGGGCGAGGCTCGCCGCCTGGCCGGTGACCGCCCGGGCGGCGCGGGCCGGGGCGACGAGGAGCGAGACCGCCAGCCCGATGACGCAGCCGAGCCCGATCTCCAGGATCCGGTCGAGGGCGAAGGCGAGGGGACCGAGCGTCGAGCCGGTGGTGGAGAGAAGCACGATGATCGCGGTGATCGGCGCGATGCGGAACCCCGCCGAGACCGCGGCCGCGACGGTGAGCGGCGCCACCGCGACGACGAGGGCGATCACCGTCGAGGCGCCGCCGTGATGCGGCAGCGCGAAGGCGACGGCGCCGCCGTAGCAGGCGCCGAGCACCGAGCCGAGGAACCGGTCGAGAGCGGCCTTGAGCGAGCCGCCGACGCTGCTCTGCGTGACGATCAGCGCCGTGATCACCGCCCAGTAGGCCTGGGGCAGCCCGAGGGATTCGGCGAGCAGGAAGGTCGCGAGGCTCGCCGCAGTCATCCGCAGGCTCTGGGTCAGGCGCGGGCGCTGGCGGGTGAGGAAGCGGGCGAGGGGTCCCGGGCCGTCCGGAGAAGAAGCCATGGCAGGGTCAGAGCCGGTGCGGGCTCCACGAGTCAACCACTCGCCGACCGCCCGCGGCGGGATCGCGCCGTCATCCGGGCTTTACCGGACCCGTGCGATGTCCGTACGACAGAACAATTGACGACGACGCGAAGGTCAGGGCGGTGACGATGCGCAAGATCGTGGGTGTTGTGGGTGTTCTGGCGGCGCTGGCGGCTGGCCCGGTGCAGGCGCGGCCGCTGGCGGCGATCAAGCAGGACGGCACGCTGCGGGTCGGATTGACCGGCGACTACGCGCCCTATTCGCTGCGCCTGCCCGACGGCAGCATCAAGGGCGCCGACGTGACCATGGCGGACGAGCTCGCCCGTGCGCTCGGCGTCAAGGTCGAGATCGTGCCGACGACCTGGAAGACCCTGAAGGACGACCTCCTGGCCGACCGCTACGACGTCGCGATGGGCGGGGTCAGCGTCACGCCCGACCGGGCTTCGGTGGCCGATTTCTCGGTGCCGGTGCTGACCGACGGCAAGCGCCCGATCGTGCGCTGCGGCGACAAGGGCCGCTTCGTCACGATCAAGGACATCGACAAGCCGGAGGTCCGCGTCGTGGTCAATCCCGGCGGCACCAACCAGCGCTTCGCCGATGCCAACTTTCCGCACGCCTCGGTGCGGGTGTTTCCCGACAACCGCGCCATCTTCAAGGAAGTGGCCGAGGGCCGCGCCGACCTGATGGTCACCGACGGCGCCGAGGTCGACTACCAGTCGCGCCTGCATGCCGGCGTGCTCTGCCCGGCCGCCGTGCCCGACACCTTCGATAAGGCCGACAAGGCCTACTGGATGACCCGCGATCCGGCGCTGAAGGCGGCGGTCGACGCGTGGCTGGGCAAGACCCTGAAGAGCGGCGCCTACCAGAAGGCGCTGGCGAAGGCGGCGGAGTAGGATCCGGCTCCGATCGGATCGGCTGCGCGCGACGTCTCTGCGTCCCCATTTCCGATTCACGACGTCATCCCGGAGCTCGTCGAAGACGAGAACCGGGATGCCTGATCACGGACGGCATGGGAGAGGAGCGGGGATCGTTCCGCCCCGTCCCGCATCGTCGGAGTCGATGAATCCCGGGCTTCGCTTCGCGGCCCCGGGACGACCAGCAGGATGTCGGGACCGTCTTCGGGTCCCGGCATCACTCAGTACAAGAACCTGCCTCAGTGCAGGAACCCGATCGAGATCCAGGGCACCAGGATCACCACCACGAGGCCGACCAGCAGCGCCGTCATGTAGCCGATGATCGGCCGGATGCCGGCATCCGGATGGATCCGGCTGATCGCGCAGGCGGCGTAGTACCCGACCCCGAAGGGCGGGGCGAACAGGCCGACGCCCATCGCCAGGATCACCACCATCGCGTAATGCACCTCGTGCACGCCGACCTGGCGGGCGATCGGGAACAGCAGCGGGCCGAACAGCACGATCGCCGGGATGCCCTCCAGCACCGAGCCGAGGATCACGAAGGCCACCGCCGACACGACCAGGAAGCCGAGCGCACCGCCGGGCAGGCTCTTCATCATCACGGCGAGGCTCTGCGAGAAGCCCGACTGCGTCAGCGCCCAGGCCATGCCGGTGGCCGCTCCGATGATCAGCAGGATCGCCCCCGACAGGGACGCGGTCGAGACCAGCATCGGATAGACCCGGCGCCAATCGAACTGGCGGTAGATCAGGAGGCCGGCGAGGATCGCGTAGACGATGCCGATGGTCGAGACTTCCGTCGCGGTCGCGACACCTTCCACCACCGCGGCGCGGATGACGAAGGGGAGCGCGATGGCCGGGAAGGCGATGACGAGCGACTTCAGGATCTCGCCCTTGGTGGCGCGCCGGACGTGGCTCAGGTCCTCGCCGCGGTAGCGCCACCAGACCAGCATGCACAGCGTGATGCCGAGCACGACGCCGGGCAGCAGGCCGCCGGTGAAGAGCGCGGTGATCGACACGCCGGTCACCGACCCGATGGTGATGAGCACGAGGCTCGGCGGGATGGTCTCGGTCTGGGCGCCGGTGGCGGCGAGCAGCGCGACGAGGTCGCCCTCCTTGGCGCCGCGCTTCTTCATCTCGGGAAACAGGACGGGCGCCACCGCCGCCATGTCGGCGGCCTTGGAGCCGGAGATGCCCGAGACGAGGTACATCGCGCCGACCAGCACGTAGTGCAGGCCGCCGCGGACGTGGCCGAGCATGCTCGCCAGGAAGCCCACCATGGCCTTGGCCATGCCGGTCATCTCGATCAGCAGGCCGAGGAACACGAAGAGCGGCACGGCGAGCAGGATGAGGTGGCTCATCCCCTCGTCCATGCGCCCGACCACCACCATGGCGGGGGCCCGCGTCGTCAGCATCAGGTAGCCGAAGGTGGCGAGCCCGAACGCGAAGGCGATCGGCACGCCGGTGAAGACGAGCGCACCGACGCCCAGCACGAAGAAGATCAGCAGGTTCCAGTTGCCGAGGGTGCGAAGCAGCGGCTCGGCCAGCATCAGCGCCACGATGACGAGGGCGGTGACGGCGACCGCCCCGACCGCGTGGCGCCAGTCGGCGCACTCGATCAGGCGAAGCACCGCGACGACCAGCATCAGGCCGAAGCCGACCGGCAGGGCCGCGGCCCGCCAGGCATTGGTGATCTCGAGTGCCGGCGTCTGGACGAAGATCTCCTCGGCCGCGAACTCGTAGGCCGGATGCAGCAGCATCACCACGAAGGCGAGGCCGGCGGCGAGAGCCACCGCCTCCAGGAAGGCCTGGGTCTTCACCGAGGTCATGCTGACGATCGCGGTCATCCGCATGTGCTCGGCGCGGCGGTAGGCCACCACCGAGCCGAGCATCGCCAGCCACAGAAAGAGGATTGAGGCGAGCTCGTCCGACCACACGATCGGCGAGTGGAAGACGTAGCGGCTGACGACGCCGGCGAGCAGCACCACCACCTCGGCCACCACCAGGAGGGCGGCCGGGATCTCGATCAGCGGGCCGAGGGCTTTGTCGAGCGTGCGCGCCCAGGCACGCTTGGCGGAGGCCGCCGGCAATGCCGGCGTCTCCGTCGCGATATCGACATGCATCTCTCAGGCCTCCCTCAGGCCAGTTTGCCGGAGACGGCCTCGAGGTGCTCCCAGGCCGCGTCGCCGTACTTGCTCTTCCAGTCCTTGTAGAAGGTCGTGCGGCCGAGCGCATCGCGAAATTTCTGGCGGTCGACGTCGATGAAGGTGATTCCCTTGGATCCCAGCTCCTTCACCAGGGAGTCGTTGAGCTTGACGATGTCGGCGCGCTCGTCGTCGCCCGAGCGGTCGAGCTCGCGGGTCACGAGGGCGCGCAGGTCCTCGGGCAGGCGCTGGACGGCCTTCTTGTTGCCGAGGATCCAGTAGCCGTCCCAGACGTGGCCGGTCAGGCTGCAGGTCTTCTGCACCTCGTAGAGCCGGGTCGTGGCGATGATCGCCAGCGGGTTCTCCTGGCCCTCGAAGATCTTGGTCTGCAGCGCCGAGTACAGCTCGTTGAAGTTGAGCGGCGCGGCGCCGGCATCGAACGCCTTGAACAGCGAGGTCAGCATCGGCGACGGGGGCACGCGGATCTTGAAGCCCTTCAGGTCCTCCGGCGCCTTGATCTCGCGGGTCGACGAGGTGATCTGGCGGAAGCCGTTGTCCCACACCTTGGAGACGGCCTGGATCGGGGTCTTGGCGATCTGCTCGCGGATATAGGTGCCCAGCCCCCCATCCATCGCCTTCCAGACGTCGTTGTAATCCTTGAACGCGAAGCCGGTATTCGGCAAAGCCGCGGCGGGCACGAAGGTCGAGAGGATCGAGGTCGAGAGGTTGAAGAACTCGACGCTGCCGTTGCGCACCTGCGACAGCAGGTCGGTGTCGGAGCCGAGCTGGTTGGCCGGGAACAGCTTGATGTCGAGGCGGCCGTTCGAGGCCTCGCGGATGCGGTTCAGCGCTTCCTGCGCGCGGATATTGACCGGGTGGGTCGGGTCCTGGCCGGTGGCGAGCTTGTACTCGAACTCGGCAGCGCGAACCGGCCGGGTGAAGACCGTGGCCAGGGGGAAGGCGGCGGCACCGGCAAGCAGCGTACGACGGGAGACGGTGTGGCTCATGGGGGTTTCCTCGAGGAAAGGGGGGAACTGGGCCGGTTGGGCCGGCCTCTGGATGTGATGGTTGCGTCTGCAGCTGTCGCTACAGGATTCCGAGTGAAGCGCGGGTGTTACCCTCTCCCCGCGGGCGGGGAGAGGCTTTCGCCCCCCTTGTCGGGGGCGAAAGAAGCGGCGGCATCGCCGGAGCGAGGGTGAGGGGGTGTTTCCGGAAGAGTCTCGTCCGGAGGCACCCCCTCACCATCGGCTGCCGCCTCGCTTCGATGACGGCAAGGTCATCGAAGCCCTCTCCCCGCCCGCGGGGAGAGGGGATGCGCGCGACGCGCTGCGAAAAACATTGCAGCGCTCAGGTCGTGTGCTTGAACTACTGCATTCCGTTGAGCGCCCGGTACGACCCGATTACCTGGCTGTCGTCCTCGGCGCCCGCCCCACGGCCCGATGCCGCGAGGAAGAGCTGATGCGCCAGGGCGGCCAGCGGCAGGGCCGCCTTCTCGCTGCGCCCGGCCTCCAGCACGATGCCGAGATCCTTGACGAAGATGTCGACGGCGCTGGTGACGCGGGGGGCCTCCTCCAGCATCCGGGGCCCACGGTCGCGCAGCATCCAGCTCGACGCGGACGAGCCCGAGACGATCCCCAGCGCCGTCGCGCCGTCGATGCCGACCTTGGCCGCCAGCGACAGGGCTTCCGCCGCCGCCGCGAGGTTGACCCCGCAGAGGAGCTGGTTGACCGCCTTCATGGTGGCGCCCTGGCCGGGCTCGGGCCCGACATGGAACACTTTGTCGCCCATCGCCTCCAGCAGCGGCCTCGCCTGCGCGATCACGGCGGTGGGGGCCGCCGCCATGATCGTCAGCGTCCCGGCCTCGGCGCCGACGACCCCGCCGGAGACGGGAGCGTCGACGAAGGCCCGGCCGGTCGCGGTCACGCGCTTGGCGAGAGCCGCCACCGAAGCCGGCGGGCAGGTCGCCATCAGGACGATCACGGCATCCGGGGTCAGATGCTCCAGGGCGCCCGCCCCGAACAGGATGGCCTCCGCCTGGTCGGCGTTGACCACCATCAGCACCAGCGTCCCGGCGCCGTCCGCCGCCGCCGCGATCGTCTCGGCGGGGGTGCCGCCGGACTGCGCGAAGGCGCTCCGCCCCTCGGCCCGCACGTCGAAGCCGCGGACGGGAAAGCCGTGGCGCACGAGGTTGCGGGCCATCGGCAGGCCCATCGAGCCGAGGCCGACGAAAGCGACGGGGCGCTCGGCGCTCACAGCCATTCGCGGATGCTCCGCACCATGGCGCTGGTCGAGATGCCGTAGCGGTCGTGGAGGGTCGGCAGGGCGCCGGCATCCAGGAACTCGTCCGGCAGGCCGACCTGGCGGAAGGCCTTCGGCACCGTGCCGGTGCGCATCAGCAGCCCCGCCACCGCCTCGCCGAGGCCGCCGACGACCGTGTGGTTCTCGGCCACCACCACCAGGCGCCCGCCCTTGCCGGCCTCGCGCAGGATGGTCTGCGTGTCGAGCGGCTTGATCGTGGGCACGTGCAGCACCGAGACGTCGATCTTGTCGTCTCTCAGCGCATCCGCCGCCTCGAGGGCCCGCATGGTCATCAGGCCGGTCGAGATGATCAGGACGTCGTTGCCGTCCCGGATGGTCTTGGCCTTGCCGAGCTCGAATGTGTAGCCGTACTCGTCGAGCACCAGGGGCACGTTGCCCCGCAGGAGCCGCATGTAGACCGGCCCCTTGTGGTCGGCGATGGCCGGCACGGCCTGCGCGATCTCGTGCGCGTCGCAGGGGTCGAGGATCGTCATGTTGGGCAGGCCGCGGAAGATCGCGATGTCTTCCGTCGCCTGGTGGCTCGGGCCGTAGCCGGTGGTCAGGCCCGGCAGCGCGCAGACGATCTTGACGTCAAGATTCTCCTCCGCGATCGCCATGCAGATGAAGTCGTAGGCGCGGCGTGCCGCGAACACCGCGTAGGTGGTGGCGAAGGGCTGGAAGCCCTCGCGCGCCATGCCGGCGGCGGCGCTGATCAGGAGCTGCTCGGCCATGCCCATCTGGTAGAAGCGCTCGGGGTGCTTCTGGGCGAAGATGTGCAGGTCGGTGTACTTGCCGAGATCGGCGGTGAGCCCGACGATCTCCGGCCGCTCCTCGGCGAGCTTGGCGAGCGCATGGCCGAACGGGGCCGAGGCGGTGCGCTGGTCGGGGCCGGCGAGCGAGGCGATCATCGCCGAGGTGGTCAGGCGCTCACCCGTATTGGCCTCGGAGAGCCAGGCCGGGCGCGTGTACTTCGAGCGTTTCATGCGGGCCTCCCGGCATCCAGGATCTTGATCGCATCCTGCCATTCCTGCGGCTCCACCCGCAGGAAGTGGTTGCGCTCGCGCGCCTCCAGGAACGGGATGCCCTTCGCCATCTTGGTGTCGCAGATGATGATGCGGGGCTTCTGTTCGGCGCAGGCCTTGGCCGCGTCGAAGGCCTGGACCAGGGCGTCGATGTCGTTGCCGTCGACCCGCTGGACGTGCCAGCCGAAGGATTCGAAGCGCGACGCCGCCGGCTCGAAGCCGGTGACCTGCGAGGCCGGGCCGTCGGCCTGCTGGTTGTTGACGTCGACGATGGCGATCAGGTTGTCGAGCTTCCAGTGGCTCGCCGACCAGGCGCCTTCCCAGATCGAGCCCTCGCCGAGCTCGCCGTCGGAGATCAGGCAGTAGACGAACGAATCCGACTTCTTGCGCTTCAAGCCCAGGCAGAAGCCGACCGCGAGCGCGAGGCCCTGGCCGAGGGAGCCGCCGGTGATCTCCATGCCGGGGGTGTAGGCGGCCATGCCGGACATCGGCAGGCGGCTGTCGTCGGCGCCGTAGCTCGTCAGCTCGTCCTCGGGCAGGATCCCGGCCTCGAGGAGCGCGGCGTAGAGTGCGATGGCGTAGTGGCCGATCGAGAGCAGGAAGCGGTCGCGCCCCTCCCATTCCGGATCGTCCGGCCGGTAGCGCATGGCGTGGAAGTACGACACCGCCAGCACGTCGGCGATGCCGAGCGCCTGGGCGATGTAGCCCTGGCCCTGCACTTCGCCCATCAGCAGGGCGTTGCGGCGGATGCGGTAGGCGCGCTCGGCCAGCGACGGGCTGTTCTGCCCGGGTTCTGTGGCAGGCATGATGGTCGTCCTCAGTGGATCAGCATGCCGCCGTTCACGTCGATGACGGCGCCGGTGATGTAGGAGGAGAGGTCGGAGGCGAGGAACAGGCAGGCATTGGCCACGTCGTCGGCGACGCCGAGGCGGCCGAGTGGGATGCCCTTGGCGATCTCGACCTTCAGCTCGTCGGTGAGCTTGCCGCCGGTGATGTCGGTCTGGATCAGGCCGGGGGTGATGCTGTTGACCCGCACCGTGTCGGGGCCGAGCTCGCGGGCCATCGCCTTGCCGAGGCCCAGCACGCCGCCCTTGGCGGCGCTGTAATGCGGGCCGCCGAAGATGCCGCCGCCGCGCTGCGCCGAGACCGACGACATGCAGACGATCGAGCCGGATTGCTGCTTGCGCATCTGCGGCACCACCGCCTGGCTCATGTAGAGCGTGCCGCGCAGGTTCACGTCGAGCACCGCGTCGTAGTTGCCGGGCTCGATGTCCATGAACTTGAGCGGCTGGGTGATGCCGGCATTGTTGATCAGCACGTCGATGCGGCCGAAGCGGGCGACCACCTCGTCGGCGGCGGCCTGGCAGGCGGCCTTGTCGGTGACGTTGCAGGCGAGGCCGACGTGACCCTCGCCGAGCGAGCGCGCGGCCTCCTCGGCCTGGCCGGCATCGAGATCGAGGATCACCACCTTGGCGCCGTGGCTCGCGAAGAGCTTCGCGGTGGCGCGGCCGATGCCCCGCAGCGAAGCGGCGCCGGTGATCAGGCACACCTTGTCGGTCAGAAGCATGTCGTCCTCCCTGTCTGGCGGGCCGGTTGACGGCCCGCTTCGCGCACGAGGGAGCGACGTCGGCGCCGGGGTTCGTCCCCGCCTCGCCTCCCGTCCTCGACGGTGTCTCCCTCGTCTCGTTGCCGGGAGAGTGCCCCTAGGGCGGGTTCGCGACAAACGCGGAATTTGCAACCGAAGATGAATCGGATTCATCTGATCCGGATCTTCGGATCCTCACCATGCCGGCGCCGACGCCCCGAGGCGGCCGGCGGGCCGGTCCCAGCGCATCGGCACCCCCGCCAGCGCGAGCGGCGGATGCAGGCGAAGAGCCGGGCCCCAGGCGGTCGCCTCGGGCGCTGCCGCGAAGTCGTCCCGCCCGAGCGAGGCGGGGGCGGGCTCCGGCGGCGCGGCGGGCGCGGCGATCAGGAGGGCGGCGGTACGGGCGAGCGCGGTGCGCGCGAGGCAGCCCCGGCCCGTGGCGAGGCGCCGGGCGAGGCCGTGCAGGACCGCGGCCGCCATCACGTAGCCGGTGGCGTGGTCGAGGGCCTGGACCGGCAGCGGCACCGGACGGTCGGAGCCGGCACCGCGCATCCCGGCCTCGGCGAGACCGCAGCTCATCTGCACCAGGCTGTCGAAGCCGCGCCGCTCCCGCCACGGGCCGGTCCAGCCATAGGCGTCGAGGGAGACGTCGATCAGCCCCGGCCGCAGGCGGGCCCGGGCCGCCGCGTCGAGCCCGAGGCGTGCCAGCGCGTCCGGCCGGTAGCCGTGAACCAGCACGTCGGCCGACACGAGCAGCGCCACGAACCGCGCCCGCCCCGCCGGGTCCTTGAGGTCGAGGCGGGCGCAGGCCTTGCCGAGCGTCGTCTCCGGCAGGACACCCGGCTCGTCCCAATCCGGCGGATCGAGGCGCAGGACCGTGGCGCCGTAGCCGGCGAGGACGCGGGTCGCGACCGGGCCGGCGAGCACGCGGGTCAGGTCGAGGACCCGCAGGCCGGCGAGCGGCCGGTCCGGGCGGGCCTCCGCGAGGAGGCCGTCGGGCCCCGCCTCTCCGTCCTCCCAGCTCACCAGGGGCTCCCGCGCCACCGCCGCCCCCTGCGGGTGGGCGGCCCAGGCGGCGGCGGAGCGCATCGCGGCGGCGCAGCCGCCCGCCGCCACGATGGCGGCTTCGAGGGCGTCCGCCGTCCATCCCGCGACCGCCTCCGCCACCGCCGCCCGCTCCGGGGCGGATCCCAGCACCGACAGGGCCGCCGCACGGTGGTGCGGCGCGTTGGTGTGGAGCCTGATCCAGCCGTCGGCGGCCCGGTAGTCGCCGGCCACCGCGTCCCAGACCGGCGGCAGCTCCCAGCCCTGCGGCGCGAGCGAGCGGGCGAACCAGAGCGCGGCGAGGCGCCGGTCGACCGCGACGGCCGGTCGCTCGCCGAAGCGGGCGAAGACCAGCTCCGCCAGGGCGAGCCCCGCCGCCGCGACCGAGGCCGCCGCGAGGTCGCTGACGGGACACACCGAGGGCAGGGCGCCCGCGCCGGTCACGGCCACCGGCGGAGCGGCGCCGGCCCCGAGGGCGCGGCGGATCGCCGTCAGCAGCGCGTCGAAGGGTGGCGTCCCCGACGCGTTCGTGTCCGCGACATCGGTCATGGCCCCGTCCCCTTCGCCGAACATCCGGGTGACAGGAGCGCGCCGCGCAGGTCAGATCGTCAATCTTGATTCCTCTGATCAACCTGTGCCGTCGTGACCGCCTATCTCACCGCCGCGGACGCGGCCGCCCGCCTCGGGGTGAGCCGCCAGACCCTCTACGCCTATGTCAGCCGCGGCCTGATCGAGGCCCATCCGACGGACGACCCGCGGGTGCGGGCCTACGCCGCCGAGGCGATCGCCCGCCTCGCGGAGGCCCGCCGGCGGGGACGGCGCCCGCGGGACGTGGCCCGGGCCGCCCTCGACTGGGGCCTTCCGGTGCTGGAGACCGCCGTGACGCTGATCCGGGACGGCCGGCTGTTCTATCGCGGCACGGACGCCGTGGTCCTGGCGGAGACCGCGACCCTGGAGGAGACGGCGGCGCGGCTGTGGGACCTGCCGCCCGGCCCGGCCTTCGGGCCGGACGGGCCCGGGGCGAGGCCGCAGGGCGGCGATCTCCTGGAAGCCTTCGCGGCGGCGACGTCGGACGCGCCGACCGCCCTGGCGCAGGAGGATCCGGCCGGCCTCGCCGCCGGGTGCGGCGCCCTGGTCCGGATCCTCGCCGCCTGCGTCACCGGGGCCGCGCCGGACGCCCGCCCCGTCCATCGGCATTGCGCTGCCGCCTGGGGCCTCGCGCCGGCCGCGGCCGAGGCCGTGCGGCAGGCCCTGGTGCTGTGTGCCGATCACGAGCTCAACGCCTCCGGCTTCACCGCCCGCTGCATCGCCTCGACGGGCGCGAGCGTTCGGGCGGCGGTGGTCGGCGGCCTCGCGGCGCTGAGCGGCGGCCGCCACGGCGGCGCCACCGACCGGGTGGAGGCGCTGTGGGACGGCCTCGATCCGGCCGATCCGGGCACCGCCCTGCGGCACTGGATCGCCGGGCACGGGGACCTGCCGGGCTTCGGCCATCCGCTCTATCCGGCCGGCGACCCGCGAGCGGCGGTCCTTCTCGCGCCGCTCCTCGCCGACGATCCCCACCTGCGCGCCGCCGTGGCGGCGGCCGAGGCGTCGACGGGGGCGCGGCCCTCCCTCGATTTCGCCCTCGTCGCCCTGCGCCGGCATCTCGGCCTGCCCCGGGGGAGCGCGTTCGGCCTGTTCGCCCTGGGCCGCTCGGCCGGCTGGATCGCCCAGGCGCTCGAGCAGCGTCGGGCCGGCGGGCTGATCCGGCCGCGGGCGATCTATGTCGGGCCGGAGCCCTGACGGGCCCAAGCAGACTTGCGTTGGCAGGCCACACGGTACACGACATTGAAGA